>CAJYQM010000322.1 GCA_913777025.1 uncultured Massilia sp.
CCACCTGATCCGCATCGCCGGGCGCCTCGACACCATCCGCGACACCATCGCCACCGCGATCCAGGTGAACCTGTCGATGGTGTCGATCGACGAGAGCGAAGTGAACAAGCGCCTGGCCGCCTGGGCGGCGATCTTCGCCGTGTTCACCGCCTTTGCCGGCGTATGGGGCATGAACTTCAAATACATGCCCGAGCTGGAGTGGAAGTACGGTTATCCGATGGCGATCGGGATCATGGTGGCCGTGTGCTTCTACCTGTACCGGCTCTTCAAAAAGTCCGGCTGGCTGTAGGGTGGACAGGCGAAGGCGCCAATCCCATGCAGGATCATGCATGCCGGCGGCCGACAGTCCTTTTGAAACAGGAATGTAAATTTTCAGTCCACGCACGGCTTGGCCTGGATGCAACAAACACGCCCGCCAGCCGCCCCGCTGCGCCTCCATGACATCCCGCGGCATGCCCGCGAGTTAACGAACTGCAAATGGAACGCGCCGAATCATGTTCGGCAACCCTACATTTGTGACAAAATGTTGTGTTGCAAAATTGTAGAAATGAGCATGTAAATATTGACCAATGGCCAACCGGGCGACCATTATTCAGTCCCCCAGGCTTGTGCCGACTTCCATCGTCCCAAGCCCGTTTCGGTAAATTTGATTAGTTTGGGAATTGAATGATTAAGGAAACAGTACTTTCGCGCTCCGTCCGCGTGATGTTCGCCGGCGGTATGGCCGCCGGCTTGGGCCTGTTCGCCCACGCGGCCGTCGCGCAGGAAGATGCAAAACCGATCGCACGCGTCGAAGTGACCGGCTCGTCGATCAAGCGCGCCGACGTCGAAGGCTCGCTGCCGGTGCAGGTCCTCAGCGCCGCCGACATCAAGCGCACCGGCGCCACCAATACCGCCGAACTCCTGACCACGCTGAGCTCGAACTCGATGGCCGGCGCGACCAACCAGGCCGAAGGCGCGGGCCTGTCGACCTACGGCCTGTCCACCGCCAGCCTGCGCGGCCTGGGCGCGTCCAAGACCCTGGTGCTGGTCAACGGCCGCCGCCTCGGCAACTACGCCACCGACGGCACCGCCGTCGACGTCAACGCGATCCCGCTGGCCTCGATCGACCACGTCGAAGTCCTGAAGGACGGCGCATCGGGCGTGTACGGCTCCGACGCGATCGGCGGCGTCATCAACTTCATCACCCGCCAGAACTACCAGGGCGTGGAAGTGAACGGCTACACCAGCGCCAGCCGCTACGGTGGCGGCCAGACCCACAAGGCCAGCATCCTCGCCGGCTGGGGCGACTTCGACGAGGACCGCTACAACATCACGGTGTCGGCCGATTTCAGCCGCGACAACGCGATCTTCGGCAACCAGCGCGACTACGCGAACACGGCCTGGAACAACAACGGCCTGCGCGACGCCAGCGCCACCCCGAGCGGCGTGTACAGCACCTTCGACCCGGTCACCACCGCCAACGCGGGCGGCGTGATCCCGCGCCAGCTGGTCTCGACCGGCTCGTCCATCGGCAGCCCCCTGACCCAGGCCAACTGCGCCGCCAACGGCAGCGCATGGGACGCCAACCTCGGCGCCTGCCGCTTCGACAGCTCGCCGTACCTGAACCTGGTGCCGGCCGCCAAGCGCGCCAACATCGGCGGCAACTTCCGCTTCAAGCTGAACGACAAGGCCGAGTTCTTCATGGAAGGCTTCGTGTCGCGCAACGAGACCACGCAGCAGGCGCAGTCGTCGCCGTACAGCGCGTCCTTCCTGTCGACCGATCCGGCCTTCGCCACCCAGAACATCTACCCGGCGATCCTCGTCTCGCCGAACAGCCCGTACTACCCGACCGCACTGGCGGCCGCCAACGGCGTGGCCGGCCAGCCGCTGACCGTCAGCTACCGCGCATTCGACGGCGGCAGCCGCATCGCCAAGGACACCGCGATCGCTTCGCACCTGGCGCTGGGCTTCCGTGGCACCGTCAAGGGCTTCGACTACGACGTCGCCTACACCCACAACTCGAGCGACGTCACCGAGCGCGCGATCCAGGGTTACCAGAACCAGACCAGGCTGGTCAGCCTGCTGAGCAACAACAACGCCTTCAATCCGCTGACGCAGTTCCAGTCGCCGGAACTGGCACAGCAGATCTACGCGACCAACTACGTCGGTCCGGTGATGAACGCGGTGCTGCGCAACGACGCGCTGAACGCACGCATCTCGGGCGACCTGTACCAGCTGCCGGCCGGCATGGTGAAGTTCGCGGTGGGCGCCTCGATGGCCGACGAGAACCTGTCGATCAACCCGAGCCAGGCTTACCAGAGCGGCGACGTGTCGGGCTACGGCGGTGCCCAGCTGCCGCTGTCGGCCTCGCGCAATTCGTCGGCGGTGTTCGCGGAAACCATCATCCCGATCATCAAGAACCTGGAAGCCGACGTGGCCGTCCGTCACGACCGCTACCCGAACGCCAGCGCGACCAACCCGAAGGTCAGCCTGCGCTACCAGCCGTTCTCGCAACTGCTGCTGCGCGGGTCCTACGGCAAGGGCTTCCGCGAGCCGTCGCTGCCCGAGCTGATGAACCAGCAGACCATCGGCACCAGCGCCAACCTGACCGACCCGGTCACCGGCCAGTTCGGCCAGTTCAACCAGACCTACGGCGGCAACCCGAACCTGCAGCCGGAGAAGTCGGAACAGTCCTCGCTGGGCTTCGTGGTCGATCCGGTCAAGGGCCTGTCGGTCGCCGTCGACTGGTGGAAGATCAACGTCAACAACCTGGTCACCACGCTGACCCCGTCGCTGACGCTGGCCCAGGCCGCCGCCGGCAACCCGGCCTATGCCGGCCTGGTGACCCGCGATGCGCTGGGTAACATCACCAACATCATCGGCACCAACATCAATGCCGGCAGCGTGAAGACCGAAGGCGTCGACCTGGACGTGCGCTGGGCCGTGCTGAAGAGCCCGACCTACGGCAACTTCAACCTGCGCCTGAACGGTACCTACACCTCGAAGTATGACCTGACCCTGCCGGACGGCACGGTGCAGAAGAGCGTGGCCCGTACCATCGACAGCGAAGGCAACGTCCTGAGCGCGGTCACCACCGGCGTCATCTTCCGCTGGAGGGACCAGCTGACCCTGGACTGGAAACGCCAGCACTATGGCCTGTCGCTGACCAACAACTTCCAGTCGGGCTACTGGGACAACGCCCGTGCCGACGCCGAAGAACCGGTCGCCCAGCACGTCGGCGCGTTCTCGACCTGGGACCTGCAGGGCAGCTACGACGGCATCAGGAACCTGACCCTGACCGCCGGCGTCAAGAACCTGTTCAACCGCAAGCCGACCGAAGTCATCACCGGCGGTTCGTACTTCCAGACCGGCTATGACCCGACCTGGTACGACCCGCACGGCCAGACCGGCTACGTCAGCGCCAGCTACAAGTTCTGATGTAGTGTGTGAACTTCAAACCCCCGCCGCCGCAAGGCCGCGGGGGTTTTGTTCATCCACACTATGCGCTGCGTACCTTGCTGTTCGCGTACACCCACGTGTACTCGGCGCCGAACAGGAAAATCTGCGCCGAATAGTAGAACCAGGCGATGAGGATCACGAACGACCCGGCTGCGCCGAAGCCCGAGGCCACGCTCGATTTGGCAAGGTACAAGCCGATCAATGATTTGCCCACGTTGAAGAGCAGGGCCGTGACCGCGGACCCCATCCACACGTCGTGCCAGGATATCTTCGCGGTCGGCATGATCTTGTAGATCATCGCAAACAGCACCGTGAAGAGGGCGAGCGACGCGATGAAATTTAATGCGCTTGCCAGCACGCTTTCGGCTGGGCCTCCCGTCAACCATTCGCCCCATGCCGCGAGCGCGGCACTGACGACGAGCGACAGCATCAGCATGAAAGCCAGTCCGAGCACCAGTCCAAAGGACAGTACGCGGCTGCGCAGCCAACCCCAGATGCCCGAGGGTTTGTCTTTCTCGGGCACTTCCCAGATGCGGTCCAGATCCGTCTGCAACTCGGCGAAGATCGCCGTTGCGCCGAGCAGCAAGAGAACGCCGCCAACGACGCTGGCGACGATGCCGGTGGACGGTTCGCGCGCAGCGGCGAGCAAGCCCTGCACGGCCTCCGCGCCGTCCTTGCCCATGATGCCTTGCAACTGCGCGATGATGGCGCCTTGCGCGGCGTCGTGTCCGAATACCATCCCGGCAATCGCGATGATCATAACCAGCAGCGGGGCCAGGGAAAACAGCGTGTAGTACGACAGCGCCGCGCCCATGCTTGGCGCGTAATCGTCCACCCAGGCATTGGCCGCCGCCAGGAAGATTTGCCACTCCCTGCCGATCCAGCTGGTCGAGGTCTGCTCGAACTTCGGGCGCGCGGGCGTGGCCGTGGCGGGTGCGACGGGCTGCGCATCGGGTGCGCGGTGCTGCGAAGGCGCCGGCGTATCGTCCTTTTCTCGATGGAGCGGGGCGGGTGCGTCGACGCCCGGCGGGTGCATGGCCGCGGCAAAGGACGCCGCCAGGGATACGAGCCGGCTGCCCTTCCTCAGCATAGTGCCGATGTCGTGGCTGCGTGCCGGTGCATGGCCTGGCGCGCGTGCCACGCGACGTGCCGGCGCCGTGTTGGAGATACGCGTTTTCCTGCGCCTGGCATAGACGTAGCCCGCCGCCGCGATGCCCAGTACGGCGGCGCCGCGCGCATAGGGGGACGAAAGCACCTCCGAAGCCTTCGATTTCAATACCTTGATGTGGTCATTCGTTTTCGACGCTGCGGCAGCTGCGCGGGTGTCGGCTTCATGCGTTTCGTGGGCGGTCATGGTCTGTTGTCCTCGTGCGGTCTGCTTGCTGGCTTTACCGTAAGCCTTCCGCGAGGCAGCTTCAGTACGGTGACTCACATGTGGCAACGATCAATGCCAGAAACGCAAGCTCCCTAGCGTGCGCCGCGCGCCGCGCCGCCGGATGCCAGCATCACCAGCGCAATTGCCAGCCACTGCAGCGGCGTGAGGCGCTCGCCCAGCACCAGCCAGCCGGCCAGCGCGCTGACCGCGGGCGAAGCGCTGACCAGGATGCCGAACACGCGCCGCGGCAGGCGCCGCAGGGCCACCATCTCGAGCGAATAGGGCAGGGCGCTCGACAGCAGCGCGACCCCCAGCCCGGCCGCCAGCACGCTTGGGGCGAGCAGGGCGCCGCCCGCGTGCGCGAAGCCCACCGGCACCGTGAACAGCGCCGCCGCCAGCATGCCCCAGCCCACCGCCTGGCCGCCCTGCAGCGTCGAGACGCGCTTGCCGAACACGATGTACATGGCCCAGCACAGGGCCGCGCCGCCCGCCAGCAGCATGCCGACCGGGTCGAGCGCGCCCGCGTGCGCCGTCTGCGCGCGCAGCGGCAGCAGCAGCCACAGGCCCAGCACGGCGCAGGCCAGCCAGGCGAAGTCCATAGCACGGCGCGAGCCGGCCAGCACCACCAGCAGCGGCCCGGTGACTTCGATGGCCACCGCGATGCCGATCGGGATGCGCGCGAAGGCGCCGTAGATCAGGAGGTTCATGCAGCCCAGCATCAAGCCGTAGATGAGCAGGTTCGGCACATCCTTGCGCGCCAGCGGCGTGCGCCAGGGCCGGAACCAGGCCAGCAGCAGGCAGGCGGCCAGGCCCACGCGCAGGGCGGTCACGCCCTGGCTGCCGACGACCGGAAAGAGATGCTTGGCGATGGCGGCGCCGAGGTAGGTCGAGAGCATGGCCCCGACCAGCGCCAGGAATGGGGTCAGCGCCGGCGTCGTGGCCGGCGCTGTGTCGGTGGTCTGTGGCTGCGCGTCAGGCGGCATGCAGCGGCACGGCGCTCTCGCCCATGGACAGGGCCACCGCTTCCGCGATGCGGATGCCGTCCACCGCGGCCGACATGATGCCGCCCGCGTAACCGGCGCCTTCGCCGGCCGGGTACAGGCCGCGCGTGTTCAGGCTTTCCAGGCTGTCGTCGTGGCGCTTGATGCGGATCGGCGACGAGGTCCGGGTCTCGACCCCGGTCAGCACCGCGTCTTCCTTGTAGTAGCCCTTGATCTGTTTATCAAACGCGACAAACGCTTCGCGCAGCGCGACGGTGGCGTAGTCGGGCAGGGCGGGGCCGAGGTCCGTCAGGTGCACGGCCGGCTTGAACGAAGGGACCACCGAGCCGAATTCGGTCGAGGGCACGCCGCGCACGAAGTCGCCCATCAGCTGGCCCGGCGCATCGTAGGTGCTGCCGCCGAGGACGAAAGCACGGGACTCCAGCTCGCGCTGGAAGGCGATGCCGGCCAGCGGGTGGCCCGGATAGTCGGCCGGCGTGATGCCGACCACGATCGCGCTGTTGGCGTTGCGCTCGGCGCGCGAGTACTGGCTCATGCCGTTGGTGACCACGCGGCCTTCTTCCGACGATGCCGCCACCACGGTGCCGCCCGGGCACATGCAGAAGCTGTACACCGAACGGCCGTTGGACGCGTGGTGCACGATCTTGTAGTCGGCCGCGCCGAGGATCTTGTTGCCGGCGTTCGGGCCGAAGCGGCAGGCGTCGATCAAGGATTGCGGGTGCTCGACGCGGAAGCCGATCGAGAACGGCTTCGCCTCTATATAGACGCCGCGGTCGTACAGCATCTGGAAGGTGTCGCGCGCGCTGTGGCCGATCGCCATGGTCAGGTGACGGGTCGGGATGGTCTCGCCGGACGCCAGCTTCACGCCGACGACCTGGCGGTTGCCGCCTTCGCCTTCGATCAGCACGTCCTCGACACGCGTTTCGAAACGGATCTCGCCGCCCAGCGACAGGATCTCGGCGCGCATCTGCTCGACCATTTTCACCAGCCTGAAGGTGCCGATGTGCGGCTTGCTGACGTACAGGATCTCTTCCGGCGCGCCGGACTTGACGAACTCGGTGAGCACCTTGCGGCCGTAGTGCTTCGGGTCCTTGATCTGGCTGTACAGCTTGCCGTCCGAAAAGGTGCCGGCGCCGCCTTCGCCGAACTGCACGTTCGACTCGGTGTTCAGCTTGCGCTTGCGCCAGAAGCCGAAGGTGTCGACGGTGCGCTCGCGCACGACCTTGCCGCGCTCGAGGATCAGCGGCTTCAGGCCCATCTGGGCCAGGATCAGGCCCACGAACAGGCCGCACGGGCCCATGCCGACCACGACCGGACGCGGCATGCCGGGCGCGGGCGGCGCCGCCTTGACGAATTTGTAGCCGGTGTCGGGGGCGGGCATGACCTGCTTGTCGGCCTGCATGCGCGCCAGTACCTGCGCCTCGTTCTTCACTTCCACGTCCAGCGAATAGATCAGCACGATCGCGCTGCGCTTGCGTGCATCGTAGCTTCGCTTGAAGACACTGAAGTCGACCAGGTCGTCGGCGCCGATGCCCAGGCGGGCCAGGACAGCTTCGCGCAACTCGGGTTCTGCGTGGTTAAGGGGAAGTTTTAGTTCGGCAATTCTCAACATGGTAGAAGTTTCGCTTGGAAACGCTTGGACGTTCAACCTTCTATTGTAACCCGCCATGTACTTCGGCCGGGCAGCGCCTTCGAACTGCTTCACGCAAGCTCTTCGGTCAACAAACACATGAAATGTTGTATCAGCCCAACGTCTGGCAAATTCCTGGCAAACAAAAAATATGCACTTTAACTGTGCATACAAAATACGTTTTTCGCGATTGTATATACATATGCTGCAGCGCTATGTATGCATATCGGGTCGTACTTACACGCATTTAATTGTATGTACCTGATTTGATAGCAATTTTTACACATGTGACTTTTGTGTTCCTATAGAGACACGTTTGTATTGCTGCGCCACACAAGAGTGCAGCGTATGCCGCACCTGCTTGGTGCGTAAATTCTTGGCAGTTTTTCAGCACTTTTCCGGCGTGTTATTGCGATTGACACCCCTGGAATCGGTATGTTCATATGTACAGACATATCCTTTATGCAACTAGGGATACACCTTGCTTCGCGGTGAGGAAAGAGAGAAACATTGTTGTTCTGACAGTCGGTAGTGATTCAAAAACGTAGTCGCGGAGCCGCTCCCAGGAGCGACTGAAATACCAAAATAGGAAATCACATGCTCAAAAAAACCGTTTTAACAAATGCGTTGCTGTTGGCTTTTACCAGCACGGCACTGACTGTGGGCGTCATGGAGACTGCGATGGCGCAGTCGAACGCATCCGGTAACATTACTGGCCGTGTCGAATCGGCCGCCGGTGCCAGCATCAACTTGGTAAATACCGAAACCGGCTTGCGCCGTACCGCTTCGATCGAGTCGAACGGACGGTTCCAGATCACTGCGCTGCCGATTGGCCACTATCGTGTCGAACTGCTGCGTAACGGTGGTGTCGAGCGTACCGTGGAAGTCGATGTCATTGCCGGTCAAGGCGTAGATGCCTCCTTCCTTTCGCAAGTGCAAACCGTGCAGGTGAGCGGTCGCCGCAGCCGGATCGACGTTACCAATACCAACAACGGTGCGACCTTCACTTCCAAGGAACTGGCTGCGTTGCCGCTGGCGCGCAATATCGACGCCATCATCCAGTTGGCGCCGAACACGACCTACGCCGACCCGCGCTATTCGGGTGGCGCGTCGATGGGCGGCGGCGGTCCCTCGGAAAACGCGTATTACATCAACGGTTTCCCTGTCACCAACCCGCTGACCCAGTTGGGCGGTGCGGAGCTGCCCTTCGGTGCGATCGCGCAGGCGCAGATCCTGACCGGCGGTTTTGGCGCCGAGTTCGGCCGTTCAGTGGGTGGCGTGGTGAACATCACCACCAAGAGCGGTACCAACAACTGGGAAGCGGGCGCAACGGTCCAAATCTCGCCAAACGCGTGGCGCGCCAAGGAAAAGAACCTGACCTATGGCAATACCGGAAAGAATCCGAGCACCGACAACCAACTGCGCCGCCGCGACGAAAACAACGAGCTGACCGAGAAGATTTACGGCGCCTACGTGGGTGGCCCGATCGTTAAGGACAAACTGTTCTTCTTCGCGTCCGTCGAGCAGCAGAAGCAGGATCGCGGCTTCGTCAATGCCCTGACGACCGCCATCACGCCGTCGTCGAGCGTCGTGCCGTCGGGCTGGACCGATCGTAACCGTACCATCACGCGCCACCTCGAGAAAGTCGATTGGAACATCACCGACAATCATCGCCTGGAATTCACCTCGATCGGCGACCAGACCAAACGCGACGATTACTTGTCGGGCTACGACTACGCGACGGGCGCACGCAACGGTGCCGTGGTTTCGGGACAGCATTATCGCAATCCGAACGATAGCGGCAACTCGATCAAGGCATTTGTCGGACGCTATGTCGGCAACCTGACTGAAGACATTACCCTGACCTTGCTGACGGGCACGAGCAAGACGCCGCACACCAATACCTACGACGGCTACGATCCTACCCAGAAGCTGTATCAGGTTACCCAGACGACAGGCACCGCCGGTGCCGGTTATGCGCCGGGCCTGAATTACAAGAGTCCGCAGTTCCTGACCGGTAACATCACTGCGCCGGGGGCCGAAGACAAGATCAAATCGAACCGTGTCGACCTCGAGTGGAAACTGAGCAACCACACCCTGCGTGTCGGTCTCGATGACAACAAGTTGACCTCGATCAATGCAGGTGACATCACCGCCGGTGGCGGCGTCTGGCGCTATCAACGCCTGACCCCGGGGAGCACCCAGACGCTGAACGGCGAGAGGGTCGTCATCGGTAGAAACCAGCCGGCTGGCAGCCTGGCCGCCCAGGGTTACATCGTGCGCGAAGCCATCCTGAACACCGCCACCAACACCTATTCGAACCAGTCGGCCCAGTTCATCGAAGATCGCTGGCAGGTCACGCCCAACGTGCTGGTGACCGGTGGCCTGCGTGTCGAGCAGATGGAAAACCTGAACGGCGACAAGCAGACCTTCCTTGAAGTGAAGGACCAGATCGCACCGCGCCTGTCGGCATCGTGGGACGTGAACGGCGACGCCAGCCTGAAGATTTACGGCAGCGCTGGCCGCTACAGTGTGCAGATCCCGACTCACATCTCAGTGCGCGGTGCCAGCCGTTCGCTGAACACGACCCAGTATTTCTATTACACGGGTACCGATACCAACGGCAATCCAACCGGTCTGACCAAGCTGACCTCGGCGCCATACTCGGCCAACAATGAGTACTACCAGGCCAAGGATCCACTTACCGTGACGGCCGTCGACATCAAGCCGACCTACCAGGATGAAGTCACACTGGGCTTCGAGCGGGCCTGGTCGCCGAACCTGAATTTCGGCGCCAAGCTCACCTATCGCAAGCTGCGTCAGACCATCGACGACTTCTGCGATAGCAGCATCATCGACGCCTGGGCCGAACGCAATAACGTGAGCGAGGCCAACTACGGCGGCTTCGGCTGCGCGTCGTTCAATCCGGGCGAAGATAACACTTTCCTGGTCGACTTCAACAGCGCCGACCCGGCCCAGGCTGGCAAGACGCATACCGAAGTCAAGCTGAGCGCAGCCGAGATGGGCTTCCCGAAGGCCAAGCGCACCTACACTGCACTCGATATGTTCCTCGAGCACCCGTACCGCAACGGCTGGTATGCGCGCTTGAATTACACCTGGTCGCGAAGCTACGGCAATACCGAAGGCCAGACCCTGTCCGACGTCGGCCAGACCGACGTGGCGGCAACCCAGACCTGGGACTTTCCGCAGATCATGGAATACGCTGAAGGTCTGCTGCCTTCCAACCGTACTCACCAGATCAAGGCCTTCGCCTATTACGACGTGACGCCTGAGTGGTCGGTCGGCGGTAACTTCCTGGCTGCATCGGGCCGCCCGAAGAGCTGCATCGGTGAATATGCAAACGCGGACGGTACCTTGTCGACCTTCGGCTACGGCTCGGCATTCCACTACTGCGACTACAAACCGGCACCTCGTGGCGGTGCAGGTCGTCTGCCGTGGGATGTTCGCCTGGACGCCAACCTGTCCTACAAACCGGTCTTCCTCAAGGGGCTGAACTTCAAGATCGACGTCTTCAATGTCTTCAACAAGAAGACTGCGCAGGCAGTGGATGAGGTTTACGCGGACGGTACTGCCACCAATACCGTGGCATCGACTTATGGCCGCGTGTTGTACTGGACCGCGCCTCGTTCCGTACGCCTTGGCGCCGAGTACAACATCAAGTTCTGATGAGGGCTTTTGAAGGCGTTTCGTGACATGCAGGGGACGCGGGGTGACCCGCGTTCCCGTACTTCTGCCAATTGTGGACATCAACCGGCCGCCAGGCCGGTTTGCTTTTCTACTCCAAATCTGTTGTTTCTTTCCCACAAATAAGATTTGCAAGGTCTACCAATGCCTTGCCTTTCTGCACCAGAACCGTGCGGAAAAATCTTATCCTGCACCTTTTTCCATATTTCGATGTTGCATTGCGCTGAAACATCGTTGGATGCAAATCTTGCATGAGAAGCCCGATATTGCGATAAACCTGAGGGCGGAATCATGCAAATTTGAAAACAATATTTATTGCGATGCATCATTTCGTCTGTGAATGTGCACAGTTTTAGTGCATAAGAACAGAATATCTTTGTTAAAAATTAATTTTTTTCATCAATTGACGATAACTGCGTAAGTATGTTTTATTTAGTGTTCGTCCAGCAAAAGCAGGAATGTACTGTTTTTGTTAGAGAGGGAGAATAAATACGCTATTAAAGTGTATTTACAGGAATGTGGTGATCGCCATTTACATAATGGCTTGAATGATAAAGAAGGAAATACATGTTCAAGAAATCGATTTTGGTGCACGCATTGGCAGTCGCATTTGGAGGCACCGTCCTGTCCGCCGCCGTCATCTCGCCGGTGATGGCGCAGTCGAATGCATCGGGCACGGTGTACGGCAAGATCGCCGCAGGCTCGGGCGATAGCGTCGTCCTGAAGAATATCGGGACCAACCAGACCCGTACGTCGGCAGTCGATGCAACTGGTAGCTTCCGTGTGACCAGCCTGCCGATCGGCACCTACACGGTCACCCTGACTAAAGCCGGCAGTACCGTCGGAACCGCGCAGGTTGAGGTGCTCGCCGGGCAGGGCGTGGAAGCGGCTTTCGCAACTGGCGGCGTGCAGTCGGTCCAGGTGGTCGGCCGCCGTAAGCACATCGACGTGTCGAGCTCGGTCAACGGTGCCACTTTCACCGCACGTGAACTGGACAAGCTGCCGATCGGCCGTAACGTCGATGCGATCATCCAGCTGGCCCCGAACACCACTCGCAGCGACCCGAGCTACGGCGCGGGCGCCAGCTTCGCCGGCGGCGCGGCAACGGAGAACGCCTACTACATCAACGGCATGACGGTGACCAACCCGCTGACCGGCCTTGGCGCAATGGAGCTGCCGTTCGGCGCAATCGCCCAGGCGTCGGTCCTGACCGGCGGCTACGGCGCCGAATTCGGCCGTTCGATCGGCGGCGTGGTCAACATCACCACCAAATCCGGTACCAACACCTGGGAAGCCGGCGGCTTCGCGTCGATCACCCCGGCCTCGACCCGCGCCAGCTACCGTGACCGCTACTACGCCAACACCGGAGCCTTCCCGGCGACCGACAACACCCTGTACCTGCGCCGCTCGCAGGACGAAGTGACCCAGAAGCAGTACTCGGCCTACGTCGGCGGCCCGCTGATCAAGGACACCCTGTTCGGCTTCGTCTCGCTGGAACAGACCCGGGGCGATTCGCACCAGGTCGTCGGCACCACCAACTCCACCACCCTGGGCACCTCGGGCTGGCGTGACGCGCAAACCAAGAACAACCGCTACTACGGCAAGCTGGACTGGAACATCAACGACAATCACCGTCTTGAATTCACGACCATCGGCGACCTGCCCCAGTCGGATTACAGCTACCGTTCCTACGACTACGCGACCGGCGCGGTCGGTTCGACCGTCAACTCGTCGATCCACCAGGAGTTCGGCCCGGCCCAGACCAATGGCGGTAAGCTCAACAGCCTGCGCTACATCGGCAATATCACCGACGACCTGACCATCAACGCCCTTTACGGCAAGGTGAAGTCCGAGCACATCTAC
Organism: uncultured Massilia sp.; assembly: GCA_913777025.1. Lineage (GTDB taxonomy): Bacteria > Pseudomonadota > Gammaproteobacteria > Burkholderiales > Burkholderiaceae_D > Telluria. The sequence goes on from CAJYQM010000322.1 coordinate 13,016, forward strand.
AGCCCGACCGGCTATGACCCAACCCTGGCCCAGGTATCGGCAGCAACGGCCAACCGCTACCCTGGTTTCAACTATACCAGCGGCCAGAAGGTGACCGGCACGGTGCCGTTGAGCGGATCGAGCGACGAAGTCGAGTCGAAGCGCCTGGACCTGGAATACAAGCTCGGCGCCCATACCCTGCGTGCCGGCTTCGATAATAACAAGATCGTGACGCAGGACGCCGGGGTCGGCTATGCCGGCGGCAGCCTCTGGCAATACCAGAAGACGACCAACGTGAGCACGCCGCTGGTCGTGTCGGGCGGTGTCCTGCCGGCGCCATTGAATTCCTACGGCGGCATCGCGGCCCAGGGTTACTACGTCCGCAATATCATTTACCAGACCTACTCGAACGCCTTCGCCGGCCAGGACGCCCAGTACCTGGAAGACCGTTGGCAAGCGACCAAGGATGTGCTGGTGACACTCGGCGTGCGCCGCGAAGGCTTCTACAACGCCAACCAGGACGGCACCAAGTATATCGAGATGAAGAACCAGTGGCTGCCGCGCTTGAACGTGGCGTGGGATGTGAATGGCGACAGCTCGTTCAAGGTCTACGGTAGCGCCGGCCGCTACACGGTGCCGATCCCGAGTTCGGTCGCACTGCGCGGCGCCAACGGTTCGAAGTACACCTACGAGTACTTCACCTATACTGGTACCGATGCCAACGGCCTGCCGACCGGCACCAACCGTATCCTGCAGCCGGTGTCGAGCAACAACGAGTACGGCCAGGCCAAGGATCCGAAGACTGTTGCGGCGCAAGACATGAAGCCGGCCTACCAGGATGAGGTGACCCTGGGCTTCGACCGCCAACTGACCCCGGACTATACCTTCGGCATGATGTTTACCTACCGCAAGCTGCGTTCGACCCTGGACGATACCTGCGACGCGCGTCCGTTCGAAGCCTATGCCGCGCGTAACAACATCAACACCGACAATTATGCCGGCTTCGGTTGCGCTACCTTCAACCCGGGCGAAGACAACCACTTCCTGGTCGACTACGCAGGCAACGGTACCTACACCGATGTGCGCCTGAGCAAGGCCGACCTGGGTTTCGACAAGCCGACGCGTACCTACGCCGCGCTCGACTTCACGTTCGAGCACCCGTACCGCAATGGCTGGTGGGGCCGCGTGACCTACACGCTGTCGCGCAACAAGGGCAATACCGAAGGCCAGACCCTGTCGGATACTGCCACCGCCCAGGCCGACGTCGCGGGAACCCAGACCTGGGATTATCCGGAACAGATGATCGGCGCCAACGGCTTGCTGCCGAACGACCGCACCCACCAGATCAAGGCCTTCGGTTTCTACGACGTCACGCCTGAAGTCGCTGTCGGCGGCAACCTGTTGCTGTCGTCCGGCCGTCCGCGTTCGTGCTTCGGCACCGACCCCCTGCATCGTGGTGCGGACTACAGCAGCGCGGCACATTACTGCTTCGGCGACATTGCCGAAAACAACGTGCTGTCGGAGCGCGGTTCTCTCGGCCGCATGGCCTGGGAAAAGACGGTCGACCTGAACGTGGTCTACAAGCCGAGGTTCCTGCAAGGCCTGTCGCTGCGCGCGGACGTCTACAACGTGTTCAATAGCCAGACCGTCAGCAAGGTCGACGAAACCTACAACAGCGACAGCGCACGTGTTGCAACGTACGAAATGCCGATCTACTTCAGCGCGCCGCGCTCGCTCAGGTTCAGCGCCGAGTACAACTACCGCTTCAAATAACTGGACTGGTAGCCCGTGCCTGCCGCTCGCGCGGCGGGCTGCAAAGCCCACGGTTTCATGCCGTGGGCTTTTTTCGTCGGTTCAGTCGCCCACCACATGCCATACGCCGAATGTGGGCGTACAATAACAAAATGTAAACGTCTTCGAGTGCCGGTCGCGTCGTCATCCGGCTTGTATGCCGCCGGCATGCGCTTGCGGTTTTCGTCGTCTCAGGAGGAGCAACGAAGAAACGCATGGCATGTCTGGTCCTCGCGTTTGGCTGCTGCACGGCTGGCGCGGATGAGTTTTCAGATGGCATCAAGGCTTGGGAACAGCAGGATTACGCCCGGGCACACCGGATTTTCAACAAGCTGGCCGCTGCCGGCAATGCCGAAGCCCAACGGCAACTGGGCGAGATGATTGGCTTCGGCGACGGGGTACCGGAAGACCTGGCGACGGCGCGCAACTGGCTCGAGCGCTCCAGGGCCGCGGGCAACAAGGACGCGGCCGAGTCGCTGGCGCTGGTCGAGCGGCGTGCCAGCCATAAGGCGGACATCCAGCGTTATCTGACTTCGTACGATGCTTCGGACCTGGCCCTGGCAAACTATGGCTGCGTGAAACCAGACATCCCTGAAGCTTCCGACACCAAGAAGAAGATCGCCACGGTGCACCAGCAGATTGCCGACTGGTATGCGTGCTACGGACGTTTTGTCAAGGGCCTGCAGGCCGCCGTGCCAGCGCAGACCGCATCGATCATGAACGTGGCCGAACTGGCGCGGGCAAGAACGCGCCTTGAACCCGTCCTGGCGCGCCTCGCCGATGAGGGCAGAGCGCAATCCGAGGCGATGGCAATGGCCGAACGCGACTGGGTGGTCGCCACCGAGAAAAAGGTCAAGGCGAATGACAGGATCGCCAAGCAGTTGGTCGCTTTTAACAAGAACGCGGCCTTCAATCGCCTGTCGGTCGTCGAAGATCGCCGCAGTTTTGCATCCGGCGCACCCTCCATAGGCAAATAGAAGGCGTCAGAGTGCGTCCCAGGCCGCACCGAGCACTGCCAGCGCAGCCAGCCCGGCAGTCTCGGTGCGGAGCACCCGTGGCCCCATCGACAGCGCCAGCGCCCCGTGCGCCAGCGCTGATTCCTCTTCCTCGGCGCTGAAACCGCCTTCCGGCCCGATCAGCAGCGTGACCGGACACGGCGCCGTCGCGCGCGCCCAGCCGGCCAGCGATTGCGTCGCGCGCGGCGACAGCAGGATGCGTACGCCGTCGTCCGCTTGCGCGATATAACGATTGAATTCCTGCAACGGCGCCACCTCGGCCAGGCGGTTCCGGCCGCACTGTTCGGAAGCGCTCACGACCACCGCCTGCCAGTGCGCCAGCCGTTTATCCGCACGGTCGCCAGCCAGCTTGACCACTGAGCGGCGCGCCGCCAGCGGCTGGATCGCGCCCACGCCCAGCTCGACCGCCTTCTCGACGATCCAGTCCATCTTGCTTCCCTCCGGCAAACCCTGGGCCAGCGTGACGCGGAAGGGCAGTTCGGCGTCGACGGCCTCGTGCGCCAGCACCTCGGCGCTGGCGCGGCGCTTGCCGACCTCGACCAGGCGCGCACGCACCTGGCCACCCTCGCCATTGAACAGCACCAGCTCGTCGCCGGCCTGCTGGCGCACGACATGGAGGTGGTGGGCGACCGCTTCCGGCAGCTCGACGGTCGTGGCGGGATGGAGAGCCTGGGGGCAGTAAAAACGTGGCATGGAAGGCAAGGCGGGTCGTTAACAAGCCGCCATTTTAAGGCGCGGATAAGCTCCTCTGGTAGAATATCCGGTTAAGGCATCAGCATCGCCACAGCTTTCCCAATCCTCAGACTCACCACATCCATGAAACCTCTGCAAACCACTACCCTGATGGCCAATGCGATCCGCGCGCTGGCGATGGACGCCGTCCAGAAAGCCAACTCCGGCCACCCGGGCATGCCGATGGGCATGGCCGAGATCGCCGTTGCGCTGTGGGACGGCCACTATCGCCACAATCCGGCCAATCCGGGCTGGATGAACCGCGACCGCTTCCTGCTGTCGAACGGCCATGGTTCGATGCTGCACTACGCGCTGCTGCACCTGTCGGGCTACGACCTGTCGATGGACGACATCCGCAACTTCCGCCAGCTGCATTCCAAGACCCCGGGCCACCCGGAGGTGCACATCACCCCGGGCGTGGAAACCACCACCGGCCCGCTGGGCCAGGGCATCGCCAACTCGGTCGGCATGGCGCTGGCCGAGTGGCTGCTGGCACGTGAATTCAACCGTCCGGGCTTCGACATCGTCGACCACCACACCTACGCCTTCGTCGGCGACGGCTGCCTGATGGAAGGCATCTCGCACGAAGTGGCGTCGCTGGCCGGCACCCTGCGCCTGAACAAGCTGGTCTGGCTCTACGACGACAACGGCATCTCGATCGACGGTAAAGTGGAAGGCTGGTTCACCGACAACACCCCGCAGCGCTTCGCCGCCTACGGCTGGAACGTGATCCCGGACGTGGATGGCCACAGCGTCGAAGCCGTCGACGCCGCGATCGCGCAGGCCAAGGCCTCGGACCGTCCGACCCTGATCTGCTGCAAGACCATCATCGGCAAGGGCTCGCCGAACCTGCAGGGCGGCGACAAGGTGCACGGCGCCGCGCTGGGCGAGAAGGAAGTCGCCGCGGTGCGCGAGCACCTGATCTGGGATGCGATCCCGTTCGACATCCCGGCTCCGATCTACGAAGCCTGGGACCAGAAGGCCAAGGGTGCCGCCGTCGAAGCCGAATGGAACGAACTGTTCGCCGGCTACCGCGCGCAATTCCCGGAACTGGCCGCCGAATTCGAGCGCCGCATGAAGGGCGATCTGCCTGGCAGTTTCGAAGCCGCGCTGGCCGCCGCCGTCGCCGCGACTGTCGAGAAGAAGGAAACCATCGCCACCCGCAAGGCCAGCCAGAACGCGATCCAGGCGCTGGCACCCGTGCTGCCGGAATTCCTGGGCGGCTCGGCCGACCTCACCGGCTCGAACCTGACCAACTGGAAGGAATCGATCCCCGTCCGTTCCGGCACCCCGGGCAACCACATCAACTACGGCGTGCGCGAGTTCGGCATGGCCGCCATGATGAACGGCATCGCCCTGCACGGCGGCTACATCCCGTTCGGCGCGACTTTCCTGACCTTCTCGGACTACAGCCGCAACGCGCTGCGCATGGCCGCGCTGATGAAGATCCGTTCGCTGTTCGTGTTCACCCACGACTCGATCGGCCTGGGCGAAGACGGCCCGACCCACCAGTCGGTGGAACACGTCGCGTCGCTGCGCCTGATCCCGAATCTGGACAACTGGCGTCCGTGCGATACCACCGAATCGATGGTGGCCTGGGGCGAAGCCCTGAAGCGCAAGGACGGTCCGTCGACCCTGATCTTCTCGCGCCAGAACCTGCCGTTCCAGGAGCGTGACGCCATGACCGTGGCGAATATCGCTAAGGGCGGCTACGTGCTGCGCGACGCCGACAACGCGCGCGCCGTGCTGATCGCGACCGGTTCGGAAATCGAACTGGCGATCAAGGCAGCCGACACGCTGGCAGGGCAGGGCATCGGCGTGCGCGTCGTGTCGATGCCGTCGACCGACGTGTTCGACCGCCAGGACGCGGCCTACAAGGCGCAGGTGCTGGGCCAGGGCCTGCCGCGCGTGGCGATCGAAGCCGGCGTGACCGCCTTCTGGTACAAGTACGTCGGCCTGGAAGGCGCCGTCATCGGCATCGACACCTTCGGCGAATCGGCGCCGGCGGGCGTGCTGTTCAAGTATTTCGGCTTCACCGTCGAGAACGTCGTCGGCAAGGTCAAGTCGGTCCTGCAGGCGTAAAGGGTTTCGTGCCCGTGCCCCGGCATGGAGATGGCCGGGGCACGGGGTTCGTGCTGTGTTTCGTTACAACAGATTTCTTTAATCAGGAGTAAAACAATGACGATCAAGGTAGCAATCAACGGTTATGGCCGTATCGGCCGCAATGTGCTGCGCGCTTTCTACGAAGGCGGCAAGAAGCAGGACATCCAGATCGTGGCGATCAACGACCTCGGCAACTCGGAGTCGAACGCCCACCTGACCCGCTACGACACCACCCACGGCAAGTTCCCCGGCACCGTCGAAGTCGACGGCGACTTCATGATCGTCAACGGCGACCGCATCCGCGTGTTCGCGCAGCGCAATCCGGCCGAAATCCCGTGGGGTGAGCTGGGCGTGGACGTGGTGCTCGAGTGCACCGGCTTCTTCACCACCAAGGAAAAGGCATCAAGCCACCTGAAGGGCGGCGCCAAGAAGGTCATCATCTCGGCCCCGGGCGGCAAGGACGTCGACGCCACCATCGTCTACGGCGTCAACCACGACGTGCTGAAAGCGTCGGACACCGTGATCTCGAACGCATCCTGCACCACCAACTGCCTGGCCCCGCTGGTCAAGCCGCTGAACGACGCCATCGGCCTGGAAAACGGCCTGATGACCACCGTCCACGCCTACACCAACGACCAGGTGCTGACCGACGTGATGCACGAAGACCTGCGCCGCGCCCGCTCCGCCACCCACTCGATGATCCCGACCAAGACCGGCGCCGCCGCCGCGGTCGGCCTGGTGCTGCCGGAACTGAACGGCAAGCTGGACGGTTACGCGATCCGCGTGCCGACCATCAACGTGTCGATCGTCGACCTGTCCTTCATCGCAAAGCGCGACACCACGGTCGAAGAAATCAACGACCTGATGAAGGCAGCCGCCGAAGGCCCGCTGGCCGGCATCCTGACCTACAACAAGGCACCGCTGGTGTCGGTCGACTACAACCACAACCCGGCATCGTCGAACTTCGACGCGACCCTCACCAAGGTGTCGGGCCGCCTGGTGAAGGTGTCGTCGTGGTACGACAACGAGTGGGGCTTCAGCAACCGCATGCTGGACACGACCGTGGCGCTGATGAACGCCAAGTAATCGTTACCGCTTCATGAAAAACCCCGGCTGGCCCGGGGTTTTTTTTCATCCAAAAACCGGATTCACTAGATTGGTGCAATTCGTGCCCAAATAATGTGAGGTAGTTGTTAGGAGAAGGCGCATTATCATCTCTTTAGTGCCTGTAAGAAAAATTATGTTTGTAAATGCGAGATATTGAACTTACTTCGTAAAAATTGTATCAATTTGTGTCAAATACACGACAAAACGATAAAGGTATATAGATGTTATAAAAAACTATTTTCCAAAGAATATTCTTTCTGACAGACTCGAAATGCATACACGTATGCATCAAAACATAAAAGTCATAGAGAGGATGAACACTTGAACCGACATTTCGTGCTGAAACCCAGCGTAATCGCGGTCGCACTCGCATTGGGTACCACCCAATTCGCCGCGGCCCAGGATGGTGCAACCACCAGCGCATCGCAAACCGTGTACGTCACGGGCTCGAACATCAAGCGTACCGACAAGGAGGGCACGTCCCCGATCAGTGTGATGAGCGCGGCCGACATCAAGTCGACCGGTGCGACCACCGTGGCCGACCTGATGAAGTATATCCCGGCCATGGGTACGGACGGCAATCAGGACTTCGTTGGCAGCAACAGCTTCTCCAAGGGCGCCTCGACTGCGTCCTTGCGCGGCCTCGGTTCGTCTTCCACACTGGTGTTGTTGAATGGCCGTCGCATGAATCCGGCACCGTATGCTGATCCGAACACCGGCAATTCGGTCATCTATGACCTGAACAGCATCCCGGTCTCGGCTATCGAGCGTGTCGAAGTGCTGGCAGACGGTGCCTCGGCGATCTATGGTTCGGATGCGATTGCCGGCGTCATCAATTTCATTCTCAAGCAGAGCTACCAAGGCGCCGAGATTGCAGCACGCGGCGGCGCGAACGATGACGGCAACTTCCGCAAGAAAGGTGCAAATTTCATCTTCGGTAGCGGCGATCTGGATACCGATGGACACAGCTTCATGATCACCGGCGACATCAGCCAGCGCGACCGCACCGCGCGCCGCGACGCCACCGATATCGAATACGAGCAATACAAGATCATGAACGGCCGCTACCGTTCGCCCTATTCGACCTACATTTCCCAGTATCCGACGATCGCTAAGGAAAGCCGCCCGGGCTCCGCCAATTTCGGTGTGACGCGCGCAACCGCGCCGACCAACTTGATCTTCAATACAACTTGCCCTGCATCGGAACAGATCACCCTGGGCGAAAAGGACGGCCTGAATCCCCGTACCAGCACTATTCTTGGCCGCACCGTGTGTAACTACGACACGACCCAGTTCGACGAAGCGCAGGGCTGGGGCCGCGACATCAACTTGCTGAGCCATGGTGAATTGAAGCTAGGCCACAACATCACTGCCTTCGCCGACCTCAACTACTCGCGCAACGAGCGTCGCTATACGGTGGCTCCACCCTCGATTGGCGTCACCGCCAGCACCAACTTCACGTCCAGCGGTGTGGGCACCCCATATCAGACGATCCTCCCGGTCGGCCATCCAAACAATCCGTTCCCTGATGCGCGCGCTTCAGCGTACTACCGTTTCGTGAACGTGAATGCCGATTCGACTTCCGACAACCAGGCCTATCGTGCCCTGGCCGGTCTGCGCGGTACCCACTTCGGTTGGGATTGGGAAAGCGCCTTGCTGTGGAATCGTGCCGAGCGCGATGACACCAGCAATGGCCGCCTCTATATCCCTGTCCTGAGAACGATCATGACCCAGAATCGTTCGTTGGCAGACGTGGCCAACGATCCGAACCTTGCTCACAGTGTTCTTGCCAACAACCGCTCGCAGATTTCGCAATGGGACCTGAAGGGTTCGCGTGAGTTCGGCCAATTGGGCGGAGGCGCAATCGGGATCGCGGCCGGCATCGAAGTGCGGCGCGAAACCACCAACCTGAATCCGGATCCGATCAACGCTTCGGGCGACATTCTCGCCACCGCCAATACGGTCCTGCAGAGCGGCCGTACCGTGAAATCGGCTTTTGCCGAAGCGCGGCTCCCGGTCCTGACGAACCTGGAATTCGACTTCGCCGGACGTGTCGACAAATACCCGGACCTGAAAACCAACTTCGTGCCGAAGGTCGGTACCAAATGGACCGTCAGCGACAAGCTCGCGTTTCGCGGCACCTATGCCGAAGGCTTCCGCGCGCCGTCGCTGAACCAGGTCGTGCGCGGCGGTACGCAGTTCTTCAACAGCGGGGTATGGGATCCCAAGCGTTGTGGTCCCGACCATCAAACGCCGCTGCCAGGTGGCGGTACTACCGTCGACTGCTCGATCAGCATCAGCGGCACCGGCGGCTACAACCCGGAGCTGAAGCCGGAAGAATCGAAGAGCTGGAACATCGGCCTGATCTTCTCGCCGACCAGCAGCTTCGATGTGACGATGGATTTCTGGCACATCAAGCGCACCAACGAGATCATCCTGGGCAGCATCGACGAAGCGCTGAAGAACGAAGACCGCTTCCCGGAGAACGTGACCCGCAGCCAAACCAACAACCTGATCGGTGCCAACGGCCAGCCTATCCCGAATACCGGCACGCTGCTGTTGGTGGCCCGTCCATGGCAAAACCAGGGGATGACCGAGCAGGGCGGCGTCGACGTCGAAGCGCGCTACCGCCTGAAGCTGGGGGAGTACGGTTCGCTGTCGAACACCCTGCGCACGACCTACGTGGGTACCTACAAGCTGCAGCAGCATGCCGGCGATCCAGTGCATAACGTCACCGGCACGATTCCTGGCCTGAGCGACTGGCAATTGAGCGTAGGGACTGCGATGCCGCGTTGGAAGAGCACCTGGACCAGCAACTGGACCCGTGGCGACCATAATGCATCCCTGTCGGTCAACTACGTCGGTCCGGTCTCACTGTTGCGCCGCTACGATGGCGACACAACGTATCCAGTTCCGTTCTGCCACTTTGGCGAAGCGCGCGCTAGCGACGGAGCGAGTGACCGCGATACCTCGAACTTCCTGTACGAACAGTACTATCCGGAGTGCTCGATCAAGGAATGGGTGACTGTCGGCCTGGGTTACACCTACACCGGGTTCAAGCACTGGACCCTGAGCGGCAATATCCAGAACTTGTTCGACACCAAGGCACCGTACGATCCAAACAGCACTTCGACTGGCTTCAACGAAGACCTGCACAACCCGTACGGCCGCTACTTCAACTTCAGCGCGCGTTACACCTTCTGATATAGAGGAAGAGGGATAACAGCAAAAAGCCCGCCGGTTCACACCGGCGGGCTTTTTTTCGGCATGTTTCGTCCGGTTTATTTCTTGGTCGGCCAGGGCGTCAGGATCTCGAACCCGTTCCTGGTCACGGCAATCATGTGCTCCCACTGCGCCGACAGCGAGCGGTCGCGCGTGACCACGGTCCAGCCGTCGTCGAGCTGCTCGACGTCGGCTTCGCCCAGGTTGATCATCGGCTCCACCGTGAAGGTCATGCCTTCCTTGAGCAGCAGGCCGGTGTTCGGGCGGCCGTAGTGCAGCACCTGCGGGTCTTCGTGGTAGACCTTGCCGATGCCGTGGCCGCAGTATTCGCGCACCACCGAGTAACCGGCTTTTTCGGCCAGGGTCTGGATGGCGTGGCCGACGTCGCCCAGGCGCGAACCCGGACGCACGGTCCGGATGCCGGCCATCATGGCCTCGAAGGTGGTGTCGACCAGCTTCTTCGCTTCCGGCGAGGGCGTGCCGGCGAAGTACATGCGGCTGGTGTCGCCGTGCCAGCCGTCCTTGATGACGGTGACGTCGATGTTGATGATGTCGCCGTCCTGCAGGATCTCGGTCGGGCTGGGGATGCCGTGGCAGACCACGCCGTTGACCGAGGTGCACAGGGTTTTGGGGAAGCCGTGGTAGCCGACGTTGGCCGGCGTGGCCTTCTGTACCTTGCGGATGTAGTCGTTGCAGCGCTTGTCGAGTTCCTCGGTGGAGACGCCGGGCACGACGTATTCCGAAATCATCTCGAGCACTTCGGCGGCCAGGCGGCCGGCCACGCGCATTTTGCCGATGTCTTTTTCGTTCTTGAGTTTGATGACCATGATTCTTTTCTGGTAGTCCGACCTTGCATGATACCTGTGTCCAATGAAAAATGCCCGCCAGGCGAACCTGGCGGGCATCGTGCAGTCAGCTAGGCGATCGGATTAGAAAGCCTGGTTGTAGCGCACGTAGACGAAGCGGTCGATCGGCAGGTTGGCATCGATCGCCGACGAGGAGGCGGCACCGAGGACGGTGTTGCGCGGCTTCTTGTCGAAGATGTTGTTGGCGCCGACCATGATGGTGCCTTTCCACGAGGTCTTGTACGACACGCTGGCGTCGTTGTAGACCATCGCACCCAGCTGGTTCACGCCGCGGCCCCAGTTGGCCTGGGCGTTGACGTCGGTGCACTCCACCGGCGCGGTCACGCTGTTGCTGTAGCACTTGTCCTTGATCTTGCCGAAGTAGCGGGCCGTCCAGGTGGCGCTCCAGTTGCCCATGTTCCAGTCGAGCGCGACGTTCGACTTCTGGCGATAGTAAGCCGTGCCGCCGCCGCCGTCGTACTGGCCGAGGTAGTCGTCGTAGTCCGATTCCTTGTCCGGCTGCTGCTTGTACTTGGTGACGAAGGTCGAGTCCGAACGCAGGGTGAACTGGCCGTACGGGGTGCGGCCGAAGCGGTACGAGAACGACAGGTCGATGCCCGAGGTTTCGAGTGCGCCCAGGTTGGCGTTACCGTGCGACAGGTTGATGATCTGGCCGGTGGCCGGGTCGCGCTGGATCGCGGCGCAGTACGACGCGATGTTCTGCACGTAGCAGTACTCGGCGACCTGGGTCGCGGTGATGCCGGCGATCAGGTTGTCGACCTTGATGTCGTACCAGTCCAGCGAGCCCGAGAAGCCGGTCAGCCACGACGGGCTGTAGACGAAGCCGACGGTCTTGGTCTTGGCCTTTTCCGGCTGCAGCGAAGCATTGCCGGCGCCCGAGTTGAACGGGACCGCGCCCTGTGCGCCGCCCGAATCGGTGATCGGCGCGCCGTTCTGGGTCGCCTGGTGGAAGTTCGGACCGGCGCCTTGCGCCGCGCAGCGTGCCGCCACGGCCGGGTTGCTTTGCTGGCCGAAGTCGGTGTCGCACGGGTCGAGGTAGGTGTCGAAGGACTGCGAGCCGCCACCGAAGGTATCGCCGACGCTCGGGGCGCGGAAGCCCTGGGCCCAGGTGCCGCGCACCAGCAGGTCCTTGATCGGCTTCCACATCAGGCTGGCCTTGCTGTTGGTGGTGTTGCCGAAGTTGCTGTAGTCCGAGTAGCGGGTTGCCAGGTCGACGCTCAGCAGTTCGGCGAAGCGCACGCCCTTCAGGATCGGGATGTTGGCTTCGAGGTAGGCTTCGCGCACGCTGTACTTGCCGCGGGTGGCGTTGCCGGCCAGGTCCGAGGAATAGCCTGACTGCTCGAACTGGCCCGGGATGTCGTAGCCGCGCACTTCACGGTGTTCGAGGCCGCCGGCCACGCCCAGCATACCCGCTGGCAGTTCCACCAGTTCGCCGCTCAGGTTGGCAGTGGCGCTGTTGATGGTGCTGCCGTAGGTCGCCTGGCCGGTCGACATGATGTAGTCGATGGCAGCGTCGCTGTTGGTGCCCGGGCCACCGATGATGTTGAACGGCTGGCATTCGGCCAGCGAGATCGGGTTGGCCGCGGTGCCGCACTGGACCACGCCGCTGTTGTTCATGAAGGACGGGCCGAGGGCCTTCTTCAGGTTCAGCAGATTGACGTTGCCGGTGCCCATGACGGTGCCGCGCACGGCGCTGTGGTTGTAGCCCACGTCCCAGTTCCAGGCCTTGCCGCGCACTTCGAAGTTGCCCGACAGGGTGGCGTCGATGTGCAGGGTGCGGTTTTCGTTGTCGGTGATGCGCGGGCGCTCGGTCGTGCGGCGGTAGAAGTACAGGTCTTCGCCGAAGCCGTTCCAGTAGCTGTTGCGGTCGATGTAGACCGGGTAGGCCGACTGGCTTTCGCTGTTCAGCGGGTAGCCGGCGATCTGGGCCGTCGACTTGCGCTGCGAGTACATTGCGGTGGTGCTGAACTGCGTGTTGTACGGCAGTTCGATGGTGCCCTTGGTGAACAGGGTGTCCAGCTGCGTCGGCATCTGGAACATCATCTGCGACGCGCTGTTGAAGTTGTCTTCAGGACGGTTGTCCCAGTCGTGATAGTTAGCCGGGTTGCGCGGATCGGCGCCGACACCGATACCGTTGCCGCCTTCGCCACCGGTGTGGTTCAGAACCAGGTCGCGGCCGTCGGCCGTAAGGACCTCACCCCACGGGCCGATGCCCAGGCCGGCGGTCGGATGACGCGCGCCTTTCGGGTACTTGGTGGCTTCGCGGTCACGCGCCCACACGGTGCCCTGTTCGGTGTGCGACAGGCCCAGCATCAGCGATGCCTTGTCGCCGTTGGCGCCATAGGCGAGCGAGAAGTCCTTGCTCTTGCCGTCTTTCTTGTCGTTGGCGCCGGTGTACAGGCTCAGCATGCCGCCTTCCATGCGCTTTTTCAGGATGATGTTGACCACGCCCGAGATCGCGTCCGAGCCGTAGATCGAGGAAGCGCCATCCTTCAGCACTTCGATGCGCTCGATCATTGCCGACGGGATGGTCGACATGTCGGTGAAGCCGTCGACCGACTGGGTCCAGCGCTTGCCGTCCACCAGCACCAGCAGGCGGTTCGAACCGAGATTGCGCAGGCTGATGTATTGGCCGCCGTTCTCGCGGTTCGAGGTCAGCGAGCCGCCGCGGTCGAAGTCCGGCGTGCCGGCCGACGACAGCTGGTTCAGCACGTCGCCGACAGTCACCAGGCCGCTTTTCTGAATCTGTTCCTGGGTCATGACCTGGACCGGTTGTGCGGTCTCCATGTCGACCTGGCGAATGCGGGAGCCGGTGACTTCCACTCGCTGCAGCGGCGCATTCTGCGCTTCCTGGGCGTAGGCCGCGTGCATCCCGAACGCGATACCGCTGACGCACATCAAGCGGATCGAACGGGATAAGACTTTTTCCATCATTGCAAACACTCCTCGGGTTGAAGAAGCCGCACTAAGGCGGCTATTCCGAAAACACTGTGCGGTAACAATGTTTTTCAAGTTTGCAATGGAAGCATTGGAAATGGCTGAATGTCAACGAAATACGATGCATATATTTGTATGTTGTAATTCTGCGTAATTACACAAAATTCGCTGAATATAAAGGATCTTAACTCGAAGTAATATTTACTTAATTCCTCAAATTTCCAAAAAGAACAAAATTTGTGTCGAACCGCCGATTAGAATTGTCACATAAGTACACATTGATCTTTTTTTGCAAAGCACCATAACAGTGCATTTAATACGCTCTTTTAAGGAAAGGCACGAGAATGGTGCATCTCGTCATCGATCAAAGCCAGCATGCGCGTCATCCTGGAAAATATGCATAAGGGATATGTATGCAAGGTAGATGCGTTCTTACTGCTCGATCTCATTGTCAAATCATTTATGTTGCTATGCAATAAATTGGTGCGTCAAAGTGACATGCATTTTCCTGGCATAGAGGCACGCAAAACCGCCGGCCGGGGCCGGCGGTCTGGCGCAAGCGACACGGCGCGGCGCCCCAGGAAGATGGTTTCGACAATTCAGAACGACTGGTTGTAACGCACATAGAAAAAGCGGTCGAGCGGGCGCTCGGGATCCACCGCCGAGGACGACGACGCGCCGCCCAGCGCGCTGCCGGCGTCGTAGACCACGATCGGCTTGCGCCGGAAGACATTGTTGGCGCCGACCAGCAAGCGGGCCTTCCACGGCAGCGCATAGCCGATCGACAGGTCGCTGTAGACCATGGCGCCCAGCTTGGTGTAGCCGGTGCCCCAGTTGGCGGCGTCGTTGGGATTGCTGCATTCCTGGTTGCGCGGCGCGCTCCAGCAATGGACTTTCACGCCGCTGTAGTAGCGCGAGGCGAGGGTGGCGTTCCAGTTGCCCTGGCTCCAGTCCAGCGCCAGGTTCGACTTGACGCGGTTGTAGCCGAAGTCGCCGGCGTACTGGATCGGGTTGGCCGTTGCGGTGCTTTTGATTTCGAAGGTATCGACATAGGTCGATTCGGAGCGCACGACGAACTGGCCGAGGCGGGTGCGCGGCAGCCGCCAGGCAAGCGACAGGTCGAAGCCCCGGGTGCGCAGCGCGCCCAGGTTGGCGTTGCCGCGCGACAGGCTCGAGATCTGGCCGGTGGCCGGGTCGCGCCGGATCTTGTCGCAGAAATCCTGCACCCCTTCGATATAGCACTGGTTGATCTCGTAGACCGCCGTCACGGCGGTGATGCGGTTTTTCACGCGGATGTCGAACCAGTCCAGCGAGACCGAGGCGCCGCTCAGCCACGACGGGCTGTAGACCAGGCCGAGGGTGCGCGTGGTCGCGGTTTCCGGCTGCAGCGAGGCGTTGCCGGCGCCGATGTTGAACGGCACCGGCGACTGGGCTCCGGTGGCCGGGACTTCGGCGCCGGCCTGGTTGCGCTGGCGGAAATTGACCGGGACGCCGGCCGCGCTGCAGCGCGCCTTGACCGCCGGGTTCTTGGCCGCTTCGCCGTACAGGCTGTCGCAGGCATCCAGGTAATTGTCGAAGGATTGCGAGCCGCCGCCGAAGGTGTGGCCCACGGTCGGGGCGCGGAAGCCTTCGGCGAAGGTGGCGCGCGCCAGCAGGTCGCGCACCGGCTTCCACATCAGGCTGGCCTTGCTGTTGGTGGTGTTGCCGAAGTTGCTGTAGTCGGAATGGCGCGAGGCGAGGTCGATGCTCAGCAGTTGCGCGAACGGCAGGTTCTTCAGGAGAGGAACGTTGAACTCCAGGTAGGCTTCGCGCACCGTGTACTTGCCGAGCGTGGCATTGCCGGCCAGGTCGGTCGAGTAACCCGACTGCTCGAACTGGCCCGGACGGTCGTGGCCCCGGACCGAGCGGTGTTCGAGGCCGGCCGCCATGCCGATCGCGCCCGCGGGGAGGTCGAACAGTTCGCCGCTGAGGTCGGCGGTGGCGCTGTTCACGGTCGAGCCATAGGTGGCCTGGCCGACCGTCATCACGTAGGACAGCGCTGCCGGAGTCGAGGCCGACGGGCCGCCCAGGATGTCGAAGGGCACGCATTCGGCCAGCCCGATGGGCGCGGCGCGGGTGCCGCACTGGACCTGGCCCGAGGCGTTCAGGAACGAGGGCCCGAGCGCCTTCTTGAGGTTCAGCAGGCTCAGGTTGCCGGTCTGCGTGATGGTGCCGGTGATGGCGCTGTGGTTGTAGCCCAGGTTCCAGTTCCAGGCCTTGCCCATGAGGCTGAAGTCGCCTTCCAGCGCGGCGTCGATGTGCACGGTGCGGTTCTCGTTGTCGGTCACGCGCGGTACCTCGATGATGCGGCGCGAGAAGAACAGGTCCTGGCCGCCATAGGGATTGTAGTAACTGTCCTTGTCGATGTAGACCGGGTAGCGGGCCTGGGCCAGGGAGTTGACCGGATAACCGGCCACCTGGCGCGTCGACAGGCGCTCCGAGACCATCGCCGTGGTCGAGAAGCGCAGGTCGTGCGGCAGGGCGATGCTGCCCCGGGTGAACAGGGTGGTCAGGCGGGTCGGCTGCAGGTACATCATCTGCGAGGACGAGTTGAAGGTGTCGGCGTCGGCATTGGTGTAGGCGTGGTAGTTGCCGCGGTCGCGCGCGAGGGCGCCGGTGCCGTCGCCATCGTAGGCGCCGGTATGGTTCAGGTATTGGTTGAAACCGCCCCGGGTGGCGTCGGTGTTGGACGCACCGGCGGCGGTGAGCGGCGTGATGCGGGCCCAGGGGCCGGCGGCGAAGCCGGCGTTCATGTGGGCCGGGCCGCTGCTGTAGGCGGTGATCTCGCGGTCGCGGGCCCACACCGGGCCCTGGTCGCTGTGGTTCAGGCCGAACATGATGCTGGCGCGTTCGTCGCCGGCGCCGTAGGCCAGCGCGAGATCCTTGCTGCGGGCGTCGCCCAGTTCGTTGCGGCCGGTGTAGGCGCTGGCCTGGCCGCCCTGCAGGGTCTTCCTGAGGATGATGTTGACCACGCCGGCGATCGCGTCCGAACCGTAGATCGCGGAGGCCCCGTCCTTCAGGATGTCGATGCGCTCGATCAGGGAGGCCGGGATGGTCGACAGGTCGGTGAAGCCGTTCACGGTCGCGGTCCAGCGCTTGCCGTCGACCAGCACCAGCAGGCGGTTGGTGCCGAGGTTGCGCATGTTGATGAACTGGCCCCCCTGTTCGCGCGCGGCGCCCAGGGTGCTGCCGCGCGAGAACGCCGGCGTGCCGGCCGCCGACAGGTTGTCGATGATCTCGCCTACCGTGATCAGGCCGGTCTTCTGGATCTGTTCCTGGGTCACGACCTGCACCGGCTGCGCCGTTTCCAGGTCGACCTGGTGGATGCGCGAGCCGGTGATCTCGACGCGCTGGGACTCGATGGTTTGCGCCCGGACCAGGGCGCTCGTGGCTAGGGCAAGGGCGACGGCGAGCGCCGTCCGGGTGGCTCGTTGCATGGCTTCTCCCAGTTCCGTGATAGGGACCGGCGATGCATGGCCGCCGGATCTCGAACGACGCGTATGCCAGGTGCGGCGCGCCATTGCGGCGCGTCAATCTGTATACGATCATTTCGTCTTGACAAGTGTCAATACGAAAATAGCCGGAAAACGATTGCCAGAAAAAATACAACAGGCAGCGCGGCGGGCACTGCCGGGGGAGGGGGCGCTGCGCTCAGTTGCCGAAGCAGGCTTGCCACAGCCGCATGACGACGGCCGCGTGACCGGCCACCAGTGCCGGGTCGACGCGGGCGTTGTCCTGGCCCTGCAGCCTGATCTGGTGCTGCAGGCGGCGCAGCGCGCGGTAGGCGTCGGCGGCGCCGGCGGCCAGGCCGGCGTCGATCAGGCCGAGCTCGCCGCACATGCGCAGCAGCGCGATGTTGCCCCTGTTCGCCGTCAGTTGCGGATAGCGCGCGGCATGGCGCAGCACCAGGTATTGCACGATGAATTCGACGTCGATCATGCCGCCTTCGTCCTGCTTCAGGTCGAAGCGGGCGCTGGTGTTCGGGTAGGCGTCGCGCATGCGCCGGCGCATCTTGACCACCTCGTCGCGCAAGGCTTGCGCCCGATCGTCGCGGTCCTGGCGCAGCACGCTTTCCCGGATCGCCTCGAAGCGCGCGCCGATGGCGGCGTCGCCGGCGCAGAAGCGGGCGCGGGTCAGCGCCTGGTGTTCCCAGATCCAGGCCGAGGCCTGCTGGTAGCGTTCGAAGGCGGCGACGGACGAGACCAGCATGCCGCTGGCGCCATCCGGGCGCAGCGCGGTGTCGATGTCGAACAGGATGCCGGCCGGCGTGTGCGTGGTCATCCAGGTAATGAAGCGCTGGGCCAGCTTGGCGTAGTTGGACGGCGCCATGTCGTCTTCGTCGTCGAACAGGAAGATCACGTCCAGGTCCGACACGTAGCCGAGCTCCTTGCCGCCCAGCTTGCCGTAGGCGATGACGGCGAAGCAGGGTTCGGCGCGGTGGCGGGTGGCGATGGTGTTCCAGGCGCGCCGCACGGTCTCGAGCACGATCAGGTCGGCCAGCGCCGACAAATGGTCGGCCAGGCGCTCGACCGACAGCTCGCCGGCCAGGTCCAGCGCCAGCAGGCGGAACATCTGGGCGTGGTGGGTCTCGCGCAGGATGTCGAGCTGGCGCTCGGTGTCGCCGGCGGCGCCGTCCAGCTGGGCCTTGAGGCTGGCGGCCAGCGCCGGCAAGTCGTCGGCAAAGTTCGCCGCGCCGTTGCCGCGCTCGTCCAGCAATTCGTCGAGCAGGATCGGGTGCTGGGTCAGGAAGGTCGCGGCCCAGCCGCTGGCGTTGATCATGCGCAGCACGCGCTCGAGCGTGTGCGGATACTCGGTCAGCAGCGACAGGTAGGCCGAGCGGCGCGCGATCGCCTCGAAGAAGTCGAGCAGGCGCCCCAGCGTGGCGGCGTGGCTGCCCAGGCCGGTTTCCTGCACGATGGCGCCGATCTGCGGCAGCGCGGCATTCACCAGCGCCACCAGGCGGTTACGGCTGGCCTCGGGCAGGGTCTGCAGGCGCGGCGCCTGCCAGGTCGCGACCAGGCGGTCGGCGGCGGCTTGCGGGTCGTCGAAGCCGAGGCTGAGCAGGCGGTCGGCGATGGCGTCGCGGTTGTCGGGGTCGCTGACGGAGGCGCCGGGGTCGACCGGGTCGGCCGGCGCCGCTGCGCCCTTGTCGGCGAATATCTCGTCGAACTGGGCGGCGACGAAGGTGCGCCATTCGCCCAGGCGCGCCAGCAGCTCGGCTTCGTCCTTCAGCCCCATCATGCGCGCCACGGCGGCGCGGTCGTCCGGCGAGGCCGGCAGCGTATGGGTCTGGGCATCCTCCATATATTGCAGCCGGTGTTCCAGGTTGCGCAGGAAGGTGTAGGCATCGAGCAATTGCTGGACGATGTCAGGCGTGAGCAGTTCGCGCTCGGCCAGCAGGCGCAGGGTCTTGCGCGTGGAACGGTCGCGCAGGGCCGGGTCGCGTCCGCCGCGGATCAACTGGAAGACCTGGGCCAGGAATTCGATTTCGCGGATGCCGCCGCGGCCCAGCTTGACGTTGTGGCTGCGCTCCGGATGCAGGCGTTCCTGGCGGTTGACCTCGGCACGGATCTGGGCGTGCATGGTGCGGATCGCGTCGATCACGCCGAAGTCGAGGTAGCGCCGGAACACGAAGGGCCGCACGATGGCATCCAGGGCCGCGATGTCTTCCGGCTCGCCGGTGACCGCGCGCGCTTTGACCCAGGCATAACGTTCCCATTCCCGCCCTTGTACGATCAGGTAGTCCTCGACCATGTTCAGGCTCGCCGCAAGCGGACCCGACTTGCCGTTGGGGCGCAGCGCCATGTCGACGCGGAAGGTAAAGCCGTCCTCGGTGATTTCCGACAGGGCGGCGATCAGCTTGCGGCCCAGGCGCACGAAGAATTCGTGGTTGGACAGGGTGCGCTGGCCCGGGCCGGCGGCGGTGTCGCCATCCTCGGGGTAGACGAAGATGAGGTCGATGTCGGAGGACACATTGAGCTCGCAGCCGCCGTGCTTGCCCATGGCCAGCACCATCATCCGCTGGGGCCGGCCGGACTCGGCGCCGACCGGTTCGCCGTGGGCGGCGCTCATTTCGGTCATCAACTCGACCAGGTGCGACTGGACGGCGAAGTCGGCGAAGCGGCTCATCGCAGTCACGACTTCGTCGAGGTCGGCGCTGCCCTCGAGGTCGCGCCGGATGATGGCGCAGATCAGGAGATTGCGCAGGCGGCGCATGGCGCGCCCGAGAGGAAGATGGGGACCGCCGGGGCCGTTTTGGGCTTCGAGCGCCAAGGCTGCGCCGAAATCGAGCCGGGCCAGCGATAATTCGGACATGGCGGCCAGGCGCGCTTCGCGTGCCGGGTCGGCGGCCAGCCAGCGCTGGTAAAAGCGCGACAGGCTGGCTGGGGAAACAGCTTGGGGCGAAGCAGGTTGCGACATGCGGGCGTCTCCAGATGAGTTATGCGTTCCGGGACGCTTGCTATCGGGTAAAATTGCCCGCCATGCTGCCCTGGGTCAGCATGATGGTAAGGTAGACGCCGCAGACCTTGCAAGCGCATTGGGAATCTACTGGATTTAACGCGAATTGTCGCGAGTTGACGTTACTGGCGAGCCTTTTTGAGCTTATTGATGCACAACCCGGAACAGGAGCAGGCGGAACGCGCGCAGCAGGAGCAGGCGCGGCCGGGGCAGGAGCCCCTGGCCGATGCCTACGCTGCGGATGCGCATGCCGTGGAGGCGCACGCGCATCTGCCGCTGGCGGAGCGCTGGCGTCGTGCCCGCGCGTGCTACCGCTACGCCAACCTGGCTTCGCACCATGTGCTCGGCTTCGCGGTCAAGGCCGTGCTGCTGGTCTATTTCTTCTTCATGCTGATGTTCCTGGTGCTGCGCTACGCGGTCCTGCCGAACATCGACCTGTACAAGCCGGACATCGAACGCGCCGCCAGTCGCGCCCTCGGCAACCAGGTGAGCATCGCCCGCGTCTACGCGTCCTGGCGCGGCCTGCACCCGAACCTCTACCTGGGCGACCTGCGCCTGCACGACCGCCAGGGCCGCCAGCTGCTGGCCCTGCCTTCGGTCTCGGCCACGCTGTCCTGGTGGAGCGTGGCCGCGCTCGAGCCGCGCTTCGAGTCGCTCGAGATCAACCGTCCCGAACTGGACGTGCGGCGCCTGCCCGACGGCGCGCTGCAGGTGGCCGGGGTGCGCATCGACCCCAACAAGAAGGACGAGGGCGGCGGCGCCGACTGGCTGTTCCGCCAGCGCGAGATCGTGATCCGCGACGGCCGCCTGGCCTGGACCGATCAATTGCGCGCCAGCCCCACGCTCGACCTGCGCGACGTCACCCTGGTGCTGCAGAACCGCTGGACCGCGCACCGCTTCGCGCTGAAGGCCACGCCCCCGGCTTCCCTGAGCCAGCCGCTCGACGTGCGCGCCCGTTTCAGCCATCCCGCCTTCGGCGCCCGGCCGTCGGACGCCAGGCGCTGGAAGGGCGAGGTCTACGCCGACCTGCGCAATGCCGACCTGGCGGCCTGGAAACAATACTTCAGCTATCCGTTCACGCTGGACAGCGGACACGGCTCGGTGCGCGCCTGGCTGAACTTCGACCATGCGCGCCTGGCCGGCTTCACGGCCGACCTCGGCCTGGCCGGCGTCGGCGCGCGCCTGGCGCCGGATGCGGCGCCGCTGGCCCTGAGCCGGGTCAGCGGGCGCCTGTCGGCGCGCGAGGAAATCAAGCCCGGCGTCGAGGACGGCAAGCCGACCTTCGGCGCCCTCGGCCATTCGATCGGCATCGAGAACCTCTCGGTGGTCACGCGCGACGGCACGGTGCTGCCGCCCACCACGTTGTCGGAAACCTGGCGTCCGGCCACCCGTGGCCAGCCGGCGCGCACCACGGTGCGCGCCGGACAGCTGGACCTGGGCGCGCTGGCCACGCTGGCGGTCCGGATGCCCTTGCCGGCCGCCCAGCGCGAGCTGGTGGCGGCGCTGGCGCCGCGCGGCCGCCTGAGCGGCGTCGAGGCCGAGTGGCAGGGACGTTTGCCGCAGGTGAGCGCTTACCGCGTGCGTGCGCGGGCCGAAAACCTCGGCATCAATGCGCTGGCCGCGCGCACCGCCGCCGGGCCGTCCCAGCCGGCGCGCCCGGCCATCCCGGGTTTCCGCAACCTGTCCGGCAGCGTCGACGCCAGCGACCGTGGCGGCAGCCTGAACATCGATGCGGACAAGCTGGCGCTGGACCTGCCGGCCTGGTTCGCGAATCCCGAGATGGCGTTCGACGAAATGGCGCTGCGCGCGCGCTGGTCCTGGCCCCAGGCCGACCAGTTGCTGGTCGAAGTCGACGGCATGAATTTCACCCAGGGCGCACTGCGCGGCACGCTGTCGGGCCGCCACCTGCTGCCGCTGGGCGAAGGCCACGGCCCCGGCAGCGCGGACCTTAACGCGACCATCGACAACGTCGACATCGCCTCGGTCGGGCGCTTCCTGCCGCTGGCCACCCCCGAGCACCTGCGCGACTGGCTGACCGGGGCGCTGCAGGGCGGCACCCTGCACGATGCGCGCCTGCGCCTGCGCGGCGACCTGGCGGACTTCCCGTTCAAGGCGGCGCGCGCGCGCGGGGAATTCCGCGTCAGCGGGCGCATCGCCGACGGCCGCCTGGAATACGCGCCGGCGCACCGCACGCCCGACGCCAAGCCCCTGTGGCCGCTGGCCGAAGCCATCAACGGCAGCATCGTGTTCGACCGCGCGCGCATGGAAATCCACGCCGACACCGCGCGCACCTCCGGCATCGCGCTGAACAACGTGCGCGCCGTGATCCCGGAGCTGGGCTCGCACGAATCGGTGCTCGACATCGACGGCAATGCCGCCGGCCAGATGCAGGACTTCCTGCGCTACGTGGCGGCGACGCCGGTGCTGGAATGGATCGGCC
Source organism: uncultured Massilia sp. (assembly GCA_913777025.1). Classification (GTDB taxonomy): domain Bacteria; phylum Pseudomonadota; class Gammaproteobacteria; order Burkholderiales; family Burkholderiaceae_D; genus Telluria. The sequence continues at coordinate 35,707 of CAJYQM010000322.1, forward strand.
ACTTCACGGAAGACACCCGCGCCACCGGCCCGGCCAAACTGGGCCTGAAACTGCACCTGCCGCTGGCCGACCTGCACGAGACCAAGGTCCAGGGCGCATTGCAGCTGCAGAGCAACGACATCACGCTGTTCCCGGAGCTGCCGCCGGTGCAGGCGGCGCTGGGCAAGATCGAATTCTGGGAGTGCGGCTTCAACCTGAACGGCGTCGGCGCCAGCTTCCTGGGCGGCCCGCTGGTGCTGTCGGGCGGCAGCCAGCCGGGCGGCGCCATCGCGGTGCGCATGGCCGGCACCGCCACCGCCGACGGCATGCGCAAGACCGGTTCGCTGCCGGCGCTGCAGCGCCTGGGCGCCAAGTTGTCGGGCGGGGCGCGCTTCGGCGGCAGCGTCACGGTCAGGGAGCACCAGACCCAGATCGTGCTCGATTCCAACCTGGCCGGCCTCGGGATCGACCTGCCGGCGCCGCTGAACAAGCCCCAGGCCGACGCGCTGCCGCTGCACTTCACCCTCACCGGCCAGCCGACCGGCACCGACGGTGTCGGCCACGACGAGATCCGCCTTGCGCTGGGCGACATCGCGGCGGCGCGCTACGTGCGCGAGCGCCAGCCGCACGGTCCCTGGATCGTCAAGCGCGGCGGCATCGGCGTCAACGTGCCGGCGCCGGAGCCGGACAGCGGCATGATGATCAACGTGAACATGAAGGCGCTGAACGTCGACCGCTGGCTGGCCGCGGGCGCCGAGATCGCCGGGCAGGGCGAGGCATCCGTCGAGGGCGTACCCGGTGCCAACATGGCGCAGTACGTGATCCCGGACACCATCGGCGCCCGCGCCGGCGAACTCGTCATCGGCGAGCGCCCGCTGCGCAACGTCGTGGTCGGCGCCACCCACCAGCCGGGCATGTGGCAGGCCAGCATCGACTCGCGCGAAGTGGTCGGCTACGTGACCTGGAACGAATCGCCCACCGGCCAGGGCCTGGGCAAGGTGACGGCGCGCCTGGCCTCGCTCGACATCCCGGAATCGACGGCCAACGACGTCAAGGACCTGCTCGAATCGAACAAGGGCGCCGGCGCCAGCATCCCGGCCCTGGACATCGTCGCCGAACGCTTCGAACTGTTCGACAAGCAGTTCGGGCGCCTGGAACTGGTGGCCAGCAATGCCCAGGCGCTGGCGGGACGCGAATGGCGCATCGAGAAGGTGGCGCTCACCAACCCGGACGGCCAGCTGAAGGCCAACGGCCGCTGGCTGACGCGTGACGGCAAGAGCAACACGGCACTCAACTTCACGCTCGACATCAGCGACGCCGGGCGCCTGCTGGATCGACTTGGCTTCCCCGGCACCCTGCGCCGCGGCAAGGGCCAGATGTCGGGCGACGTGTCCTGGGCCGGCCTGCCGTACTCGCTCGACATCCCGAGCCTGTCCGGCCAGATCCAGATGAACGTCGAGGATGGCCAGTTCCTCAAAAAGGACCCGGGCGCGGCCAAGCTGCTGGGCGTGCTGAGCCTGCAGATGCTGCCGCGCATGCTCAAGCTCGACTTCCACGACGTGTTCTCGGAAGGCCTGGCCTTCGACGGCATCACCGCCAACGCCCTGATCTCGCGCGGCGTGCTGCGCACCGACAACCTCAAGATGCACGGCGTGGCGGCCACCGTGCTGATGGACGGCAGCGCCGACATCGCCAACGAGTCGACCAACCTGCACGTGGTCGTGATTCCCGAATTCAACCTCGGCACCGGGCCCCTGGTCTATGGCCTGGCGGTCAATCCGGTGGTCGGCATCGGCAGCTTCCTGGCCCAGCTTTTCCTGCGCGACCCGGTGATGAAGGCCTTGACCTACCACATGCAGGTGTCGGGACCGTGGAAGTCGCCCACCGTGACCAAGCTGGACAACCAGGCGCTGCCGCCGGCACCGGCGGAGCGCAACAAAGCCAAAAAGGGAAGCCCATGACCGAGATGAAGACGACTGTCGCAGCAGTACAAATGATCTCCACCCCCGTGGTCGAGGAAAACCTGGCCACCGCCGGCCGCCTGCTGGCGCAGGCCGCGGCCACCGGTGCAACACTGGTGACCCTGCCCGAATACTGGCCGATCATGGGCCGCTCGGACACCGACAAGGTGAACCATGCCGAGCAGCCGGGCAGCGGCCCGATCCAGGACTTCCTGGCGGCGCAGGCGCGCGCCCACGGCATCTGGCTGATCGGCGGCACCTTGCCCCTGGTGTCGAACGACGCCGGCAAGGTGCTCAACACGACCCTGGTGTACGACCCGGAAGGCCGGCCGGCCGGCCGCTACGACAAGATCCACCTGTTCGGTTTCAACAAGGGCAGCGAATCCTATGACGAGGCGCGCACCATCGTGCCCGGCGCGACGGTCGGTGCGTTCGAGGCGCCCTTCGGCCGGGTCGGGATGTCGATCTGCTACGACCTGCGCTTCCCGGAACTGTTCCGCGCGATGGGCGAATGCGCGCTGATCGTGGTGCCGGCCGCCTTTACCCACACCACCGGCAAGGCGCACTGGGAAGTGCTGCTGCGTGCCCGCGCCATCGAGAACCAGTGCTACGTGCTGGCCTCGGCCCAGGGCGGCCTGCACCCGAACGGCCGCCGCACCTTCGGCCACAGCATGCTGGTCGACCCCTGGGGCGAGGTCAAGGACGTGCTGGCGGAAGGCGAGGGCGTGGTCAGCGGCGAGATCGACCCGGCCTTCCTGGCCCAGGTGCGCGAGAACTTGCCAGCCTTGAAACACCGGAAAATGTAGGGTGGACGGCTTCGCCGTCCACGCGGTGATTGTTGGCGGCTCCGCTATCGTGCACCTGATAGGAACCTATATCTATCACCGCGTGGACGGCACAGCCGTCCACCCTACCTGTTGCGTAACGGTATTCATAAAGTAAGACGTACGCCACGTCCGGTAGGAACGAATCGGATATGGCACAATGCCCTATCCTTACCAGAAAGACCGACGCACATGAAACCATTCGAACCGAACCTGTCCTCCCTCGCTGTCGCGCGCGACGTGCTGCTCACGCCATTCGGGCTCGACGAAGGCAAGCTGCTGACGGCGCTCGGCACGATGTTCACGCACAAGGTCGACTATGCCGACCTGTATTTCCAGTTCACCAAGAGCGAAGGCTGGAGCCTGGAAGAGGGCATCGTCAAGAGCGGCAGCTTCTCGATCGACCAGGGTGTCGGCGTGCGCGCCGTGTCCGGCGACAAGACCGCGTTTTCCTATTCCGACGACATCTCGCAGGCGGCCCTGCTGGACGCCGCCGCGGCCACCCGCACGATCGCGCGCGCCGGCAGCGGCCGCATCAAGGTGGCTTCGAAGGTCGCGCCGAGCGGCGGCCGTTCGCTCTACCTGCCGCATGACCCGCTGAGCTCGCTCGACGCCACCGCCAAGGTGCAGCTGCTCGAGCGCGTCGAAAAGATGGCGCGCGCCAAGGACCCGCGCGTGGTGCAGGTGATGGCCAGCCTGGCCGGCGAATACGACGTGGTGCTGGTGGTGCGCAGCGACGGCGTGCTGGCCGCCGACATCCGCCCGCTGGTGCGCGTGTCGGTCACCGTCATCGCCGAGCAGAACGGCCGGCGCGAAGTCGGTTCCTCGGGCGGCGGCGGCCGTTACGACTACGGCTACTTCAGCGACGAGCTGCTGGACCAGTACGCCACTGAAGCCGTCAAGTCGGCGCTGGTCAACCTGGAAGCGCGTCCGGCCCCGGCCGGCCCGATGACCATCGTGCTCGGCCCGGGCTGGCCCGGCGTGCTGCTGCACGAGGCGGTCGGCCACGGCCTCGAAGGCGACTTCAACCGCAAGGGCTCGTCGGCCTATGCCGGCATGATCGGCCAGCGCGTCGCCGCCAAGGGCGTCACCGTGGTCGACGACGGCACCCTGCAGGACCGCCGCGGTTCGCTGAACATGGACGACGAGGGCAACCCGACCCAGTGCACGACCCTGATCGAGGACGGCATCCTGCGCGGCTACATCCAGGACACGATGAACGCGCGCCTGATGAAGATGCCGGTCACGGGCAACGCGCGCCGCGAATCCTTCGCCCACCTGCCGATGCCGCGCATGACCAACACCTACATGCTGGCCGGCGACAAGGACCCGGCCGAGATCCTGGCGTCGGTCAAGAACGGCCTGTACGCGGTCAACTTCGGCGGCGGCCAGGTCGACATCACGAACGGCAAGTTCGTGTTCTCGGCCAGCGAAGCCTACATGATCGAGGACGGCAAGATCACTTACCCTGTGAAAGGCGCGACCCTGATCGGCAATGGTCCGGACACCATGAACCGCATCTCCATGATCGGCAACGACATGCGCCTGGATTCGGGCGTGGGCGTGTGCGGCAAGGAAGGCCAGAGCGTGCCGGTGGGCGTCGGCCAGCCGACCCTGCGCATCGACGGCGTGACGGTGGGCGGTACCGCCTGACCGGCCCGGTTTCATCGCAAAACATGCCCGCATTGCTGCGGGCATTTTTTTGCCTGCTTTTTTCCCGGTCGGCACACGCTCACTCGAAGGTATAGCGCGCCCCCACCGTGAAATACCTGCCGCGCGCGCCTTCGTAATCCAGCGGGTTGTACGCCTGCGCCCCATAGGTCAGCGGATCGAGCGGTGCCACCTTGTCGAACAGGTTCTGGATCGATCCGAACACTTCCCATTTCGGCAGCGGCTTCCAGCGCGCCACCAGGTCGAAGGTGGTGAAGGAAGCCAGTTCGCAATCGGTCGGTGCGTCGGCGCCGTTGGCATAGTGGCTGGCGCAGCCGTCCGGATCGTTCTTGAACAGGACGTTGTCGAGCTTGCCGCGGAAGTTCACATTGAGCGACACGCGCCAATCGTTGCGGTCCCAGCCGAGGCGCAGGTTGGCCTTGTTGTCGGGCGTGCCCGTGCAATTGGTGATGTCGCAGTTGCCATGGGTGCCGGAAAAGTCGCGTGAGGTGCCGTCGCGCTCGGTACGGGTCCACTCGAAGAAATGCGTGTACTTGGCGTCGAGACTCAGGTTGCCCCAGGCGTCTGGCAGACGATACTGGTAGCGCCCGTCGACGTCGAGACCGCGCACCTTGGTCTGGGCCGAATTGACGTAGCGCGACAGCACGGCCAGCAGGGCACCGGGGTCACCCGGGATGCCGCTGTTGCTGGCGGGATCGCGCACCACGCTGCCGGCGGCGATGGCGGCATCGGTCTGGTCCTGGTTGATCTCGTTCTTGCGTTTGATGGTCCAGTAATCGACCGAGATGCTGGCGCGCGGGATCGGATCCCAGATCACGCCCACGTTGTAGCTGCGCGAACGCTCGGGCGACAGGGCCGGGTTCGGCGAGGTGATCACGGCGACCGACGCGGCATCGCAGGTGCCCGGCACGCCCAGCGCGCAGCGTACCGGGTCGGCGGCGGTGGAGTAGGCCGCCAGGCCGCCGACGCCGTTCTCGGCCGGGCTGGGGGCGCGGAAGCCGCGGGCGAAGGTGCCGCGCAGCGCGAATTCCCGGACAGGCGTCCATTTCAGGCCGGCCTTCGGGGTAAATGAACTGTTGACGTCGGTGAAATAGTCCCAGCGCATTGCCGCCGAGGCTTCCAGGTTGAAGGGCAGCGGCGCCAGCCCCTCGCCGTACAGCGCGAACACATTGCGCCCGCCCGTATAGGCCGAGTAACCCAGGCCGATGATGTTGCCGCGTTCGGTGCCGCTGGTCGGCCGCAACTCGGTGTATTCGCGGCGCCACTCGGCGCCGACTGCCAGGCCCAGCGGCGCGGTCAGGTAGGGAATGCCTTCGAATTCGCGCGTGGCCTTGACATCGCCCTGGATGACCTTGCTATTGGCGCGGTTGCCGATGGTGGGCGACAGGGCGGCGTACAGGGCCGGCGAATTCAGCGGCGCATTCTCGGCGATGCGCCAGAAGGTGCCGGGTGGCAGCGCCGCGTAGGCCGGGTTGGCCAGTGCGGCCGCGACGTTGGCCGGGCTAGGGTCGAGCAGGGCGAAGGCGACGTCGCGCTGCAGGTAGCCGTTCTGGACGTTGTTGACGTGGTTGTGCGAGAACAGGATGGCCGAATCCCAGTCCCAGCCGAAATGGGTGCCCTTGGCGCCGCCGACCCAGCGCAGGAAGTTGGAGCCGATGTTCGATACCCGCGGGCCGACGTCGGCCGCGATGTAGCGCAGGCGCGCAGGGCTGCCGAAGTAGGGATTGTCCGGATGCCCGGCGCCGAACTGCACGGTGGCATTGTTGACCGGTCCGCCGGGGTAGCCGACCGAGCCGTTGATGCCCGACGGCGTGGTCGCGGAATCGGTCTGGCTGGTGTAGTAGTTGAATTCGCTGTAGACCTGCAGGTTCGGCGTTGCCTGCCAGGTGCCGCGTGCAAAGAAGCTGAGGTTTTCCTGCTTCGGCTCGATCTGGTTGTACTGCAGGGTCGAGTCGATCAGGCAGCCGCCGCCGGGGTCGCCCTGCGGGTGGCTGGTGAAGTTGGAGCAGGCGGCGCCGGGGAAGGTGCGGGTGAAGCCGGGCCCGGCCAGGTTGCCGCGGTTGTAGTAGTTGGCCGGGTCGGCCGGGTTGCGCACGTTGCCGTTGATGGCGCTGCCGGCCCCGCCGCTGCCCGGGATGATGGCGCCGGTGCCGCCCAGGTTCTCGTTGGCCGAGTAGCCCCAGGGCCGCAGGTCGATGCGGCCGATCCAGTCGCGATCGGCGCGGTCGCGGTACCAGATCTCGTCGAACTTCTTGTATTCGACGCTGAACAGGAGGTTGTAGCGGTCGCTGTCGAGGCTGCCGACACCCTTGGTGAAGGCGAGGTTGGTGCGCTTGCCGTCCCACTCGTCGCCGACGCCGCGCGAGAAGCGGAAGGTGTTGCCCTGGTAATCGCGGCGCAGGATGACGTTGACCACGCCGGCAATCGCATCGGAACCGTAGATGGCCGAGGCGCCGTCCTTCAGCACCTCGATGCGGTCGACGGCGCCGGTCGGTATCACGTTCAGGTCGGAGAACTGCTTCTGGCCGTCGTCGGCCAGGCCGTAGGGCGCCATGCGGCGGCCGTTCAGCAGCACCAGCGTGGAGGACGCGCCCAGGCCGCGCAGCGAGATGCCGGAGGCGCCGGCGGCGAAGCCGTTGCCGAAGGTGGTCGGCACCGAACCCTGGTTGTCGACCGCCAGCGTCTGCAGGAGCTCGGCGACGGTATTCTTGCCGGATTTTTCGATGTCGGCGCGGTTGACCGTGATGACGGAGGACGCGGTTTCGGCTTCCGAGCGGCGGATGTTCGAACCGGTGATCTCCACGCGCGCGACGGGCTTGGGCGCCGCTTCCTGGGCTTGTACCGGCGCCGGCAGCGCCAGCACCAGCATGCCGACGGCGCCACCGCCCGCGAACAGGCGCCGTATCGACCGGCAGATCGGTGTTTGGGTCAGCGGTGTTTCAGTCATGTCTGGACTCCATGTGCAATAAAGGAAGAACCCGCAACCGCTGCCAGCGCGGGCCAACGGTGCGCGAGCCGGGCGGGGCTTGTTGCGACTTTTGCATTGGAGCCAAAGCTGGGAGTGACATCGCTCAAGTGTGTCCGGCACAGCCGGATCGGGTGTCGGCTTCATGCAACCGATCGTCTTGTATAGGCGAGTCGACGCGACGGACAACGGGCAGGCGATGCGCGGACAAAGCGCTTGCCAAGGCTGACATATTGTTGTTATAGTCGTTCGGACATTTCGGACGAGACCATGCGCCACACCGCCTTCTTTACCTTTTATTTTTGGTTTAGCCATTCCAGCCCAACGGCGGTGGAGTAGCGGCAGGTTCACGCGACAGCAGAACGAAGTCCGACACAGATTCCAGAAAAACCGCCAGCGATGGCGGTTTTTTTTTGCTCCCGGCACCCCATATTTTCAGAACGGAGAACAGCAATGCCCCGCACCGACGACTTACGCATCCGCGAAATGAAGGAACTGACCCCGCCCGCGCACCTGATCCGTGAGTTCCCGGTGACCCCGGCGGCGGAGCAGACGGCGTCGCAGGCGCGGATCGCGCTGCACCGCATCCTGCACGGCCAGGACGACCGCCTGATGGTGGTGATCGGCCCGTGCTCGATCCACGATCCGCAGGCCGCGCTGGAGTACGCGCGCCGCCTGGCCGAACAGCGCGAGCGCTTCAAGGGCGAACTCGAGGTCGTGATGCGGGTCTACTTCGAAAAGCCGCGCACCACGGTCGGCTGGAAGGGGCTGATCAACGACCCGTACATGGACAACAGCTTCCGCATCAACGACGGCCTGCGCATGGCGCGCGAACTGCTGCGCGACATCAACGAGCTGGGCTTGCCGGCCGGTACGGAGTTCCTCGACGTGATCAGCCCGCAGTACATCGCCGACCTGATCAGCTGGGGCGCGATCGGCGCGAGGACAACGGAATCCCAGGTGCACCGCGAGCTGGCCTCGGGGCTGTCCTGCCCGGTCGGCTTCAAGAACGGTACGGACGGCAACATCAAGATCGCGGCCGACGCCATCAAGGCGGCGTCCCAGGCGCACCACTTCCTGTCGGTGACCAAGGGCGGCCACTCGGCCATCGTGTCGACCGCCGGCAACGAGGATTGCCACATCATCCTGCGCGGCGGCAAGACCCCGAATTACGACGCCGCCAGCGTCGACGAGGCTTGCCGCGCCCTGGCCGCGAACGGCCTGGCCAGCCGCCTGATGATCGACGCCTCGCATGCGAACAGCAGCAAGAACCCGCAGAACCAGGTGCCGGTGTGCGCCGACATCGCCGGCCAGGTGGCCGGCGGCGAGGACCGCATCGTCGGGGTGATGGTCGAGTCGCACCTGGTGGGCGGGCGCCAGGACCTGGTGCCGGGCAAGGAACTGACCTACGGCCAGTCGGTCACCGACGGCTGCATCGACTGGGAAACCAGCCTGGGCGTGCTGGAAGGCCTGGCGGCGGCCGTGCGCCAGCGCCGCCTGCGCGAGGACGCATAAGAAAAGCCGCCGGCACTGCTGCTGGCGGCCTTCGCTTCATGCCGCAATCGCCAGAAGCGGCAGGTCAGGTCGGCATACACGGCTGAGGCCTCGAGTTTTCCCCTCTCGGACATAAAAAAGGCGGTGATCGCTCACCGCCTTCCGGTCATGCCAGGAGTGGATCAGGCATCAGAACGTGTAACGCGCGCCCACCTTGAAGTAGCGGCCGATCGCGCCGCTGGCGTCCATCGGGTTGAAGCTCATGCCGCCGTAGGTCAGCGGATCGAGCGGAGCAACCTTGTCGAACAGGTTCTGGATCGAACCGTACAGCTGCAACTGCGGCGAGACCTGGTAACGGGCCGACAGGTCGATCGTGGTGAACGACGCCAGGCGGCAGTTACCCGGGGCGTCCGAACCGTTGGCGAACTGCGAGGCGCACTTGTCGCCGGCGAAGTACGTGTTCTGCATGTCGGCGCGGTAGTTCGCGGTCGCGGTCACGTTCAGGCCGTTGCGGTCCCACGAAGCGGTGGCGCTGATCTTGTCCTTCGGCGTGCCGGCGCAGTTCGAGGTGTCGCAGTTGCCGTGGGTGCCGGCGTACTGGAAGCGCGTGCCGTTCTGCTCGGCGCGCACCCAGGAGGCGACGTGGGTCCAGGTCAGCCCCACCACGCCACGGCCCATGTCGCCCAGCGGGATGCGCTGCTTGATGTCGAGGTCGATACCCTTGACTTCGGTGTAGCTCGAGTTCTGGTACGGCGCCTTCGACAGCAGCAGGGTACCGGTGTTCGGGCGCGCCACGCCGTTCACGACCAGGTTGTTGTCGTTGCGGATGGCGGTCGGCAGCGCGGCGGCTTCGACGTAGGACAGCGGGTTGATCTCGTTGCTGCGCTTGATCTTCCAGGCGTCCAGCGACAGGCTGGTGTACTGCAGCGGATCCCAGACCATGCCCAGGGTGGCGCCCTTCGAGGTTTCCGGCTGCAGGGCCGGGTTGCCGACCTTGACCGCGCCGATCGAGATCGCGCAATCGGCCTGGGTGGCGCCGCCGGCGGCCGGGACGCCGCCCGGGCAGCGCACCGGGTCACGCACCGAGGAGCTGCCGGTGCTCTGGCTGGAGAGGCTCGCTTCGGCAGGGCCCGGGGCGCGGAAGCCTTCCGAATAGGTGCCGCGCAGCGCGAAGGTCTTCAGCGGGGTCCACTTGGCGCCGACCTTTGGCGTGGTCGACGAGAAGTTCTTGTACTTGTCGTAGCGCAGTGCGGCGCTCAGCTCGACGGTCTTGAGGACCGGCGCGGCCAGTTCGACGAACACGGCCGAGATGTTCTGCGAACCCATGGCCGCCACGTAGGAGGCGTTGATCGAGCCGTCCGAGGTACCCGACAGCGACGGGTTGTCCAGCTTCTCGCGGCGGTGCTCGGCGCCGACCGCCACGCCCAGCGCACCGCCCGGCAGCTGCATCAGCTCGCGCGAGGCCCTGAAGTCGATGATGTCGAGCTTGGTGCTGGAATCGGAGGTGGCGTTGGTCACCATCGCCGCGTACAGCGAGGCCGGGTTGCGGTTGGCCTGGGTGCCGATGTAGTACGGGAACAGCGAGCTGGCCGGGTTGCCCAGTGCCTGCTGCAGCACCCGCATGTTGATCATGTTGCTGTAGTCCAGGTGCAGCGAGGACTGCGAATGCAGGTAGGCGGTGTCGAAGTCCCAGCCGAAGCGCTGGCCCTTGATGCCGACGACGAAGCGGTTGAAGGCGTTGTCGACCGAGCGGGTGCTGGGGCCGACGTCGAACATCGAGTAGCGCAGGCGCACGTCGGCGCCGTACGGGTTCTGCGGATGGCGCGCCGACATCAGGATGGTGTTGCCATAGTTGATCACGCCGGTCGGGCTGGCGGCGTTCGGCGGGAAGGCGACGGTGGAGCTGGTGGCCGGCGGGGTCAGCGTGAACGAGGTGTCGCGCTTGGAGTAGCCGGCTTCGGCGTACAGCTGCAGGTCGCCGTCCAGGTTCTTGGTGAAGCGGGTGTAGAAGTTGACGCCGCCGATTTCCGGCATCATCGAGCGGAACTGGTCCTGGTACCACAGGCAGCCGCCGGCCGGGTCCTGGGCCGTGGTCACCGAGAATTGCGAGCAGCCCGGCAGGGACACGTAGTTGTTGGTGCGCGGATCGCGCAGCGCGCCGGCCGGGGTCGGGCTGGACGCGCCCGGGGTGATGTAGCCCGCCGCGAACTGGGTGTTGGCGGCATAGCCCCATGGGCGGATGTCGCCGTGGCCGATCCAGTCGCGGTCGGCGCGGTCGCGGGCCTTGACTTCCTTGTTGCTGAAGGACTCGAGGTTGATCATCCAGTTGTAGCCGTCCTCCTCCAGGCGGCCGGTGCCCCAGGTCAGCGAGCCCTTGGCCATCTTGGCGTCGCGGTCGCCCGAGATGCCGGCTTCGGCCTTCATGGTCAGGCCGGTGAAGTCCTTGCGCAGGATGATGTTGACCACGCCGGCGATCGCGTCGGCGCCGTACAGCGAGGAGGCGCCGTCCTTCAGGATCTCGATGCGCTCGACCGCTTCCATCGGTACCGTGGAGAGGTCGGTGAAGCTCTTCTGGCCGTCGTCGGCACGCGCGAACGGCGCCATGCGGCGGCCATTCAGCAGCACCAGGGTCGAGGTCGCGCCCAGGCCGCGCAGCGAGATCGCGGTCGAACCGGCGGCGAAACCGTTGCCGAAGCCGGTCGGCAGCGAGCCGGCGCCGTCGGCGGTCAGGGTCTGCAGGTATTCGGCGACGGTGCCCTTGCCCGACTTGGCCAGGTCTTCGCGGGTGACGGTCTGGATCGGGGAAGCGGTTTCGGTGCTGGCGCGCTTGATGCTGGAGCCGGTGATTTCAACGCGCTGGACGGCGCCCTGGGACTCCTGGGCCATCGCGGGCGCACCCAGCGCCACGTAGGCGAGGGCGAGCGAGACGGCTTGGGCGACTGCTTTCTTCTGATGCATTGCTACTCCTAAAGGAACTACGGGAAACTTCAGGGGGCACAGGCTACACATCGGGACTTCCCATTAATCCGGCATACAAGGCATGCATATGCCGGATATGGATTGGGTCAAATGTAGTCTCTCTCGATTTTTTAAAAAAAGAATGAAATTCTTTTGCGGAACATCAAATCACCAAGGGCTGATTCCTGTCAACAGAGCAATAATGTAATTGTGTGTAATTACAACATTTATTCATAATAAGTACGCGCCGCCGGTCTTGTTTTTGCAGCCCGGCAAGGCAAATCTAGTCTATAGTGCCTGGATGCTTGCTTATATCCTGCGCCGCCTGTGGCAGATGCTGCCGACCATGGCGGGCGTCGTCGTGCTGGTGTTCCTGCTGTTCAACTGGGTCGGCGGCGACCCGTCCTACTTGTTGGCCGGCAAGATGGCGGACGCGCGCGCGATCGCCAACATCCGCGCCCAGCTCGGGCTGGACCAGCCCTGGACCGTCCAGCTGTGGATCTTCGTCAAGCAGATCCTCACCTTCGATTTCGGCAATGCCTGGAGCACCGGCGAGCCGGTCTCGCACATCATCACGAGCCGGCTCGGGCCTTCGCTCACCGTGCTGGTGCCGCTGACGGTGCTGGAAACGGTCTCCGGCATCGCGCTGGCGCTGGCCATCGCCTTCGTGCGCGGCTCGCTCACCGACCGCCTGGTGATGGTGGCCTGCACGGTCGGCATGTCGATCTCGATCCTGGTCTACATCATCGTGTTCCAGTACGGCCTGGCCTACAAACTCGGGCTGTTCCCGGTGCAGGGCTGGGGCGAGCACTTTAGCGAGAACCTGCTGCGCTACGCGGCCCTGCCGATCCTGATCGGCCTGGCCGTGTCGATCGCGCCGACGCTGCGCCTGTTCCGCAGTTTCGTGCTGGACGAGGCCAACCAGGACTACGTGCGCACCGCGCGCGCCAAGGGTCTGTCCGAGCGCCGCATCGTCTGGGTGCACGTGCTGCGCAACGCCGCGATCCCGATCATCACCTACGTCATGGCCAACCTGCCGGCGCTCCTGATCGGCGCTTTCCTCCTGGAGCGCTTCTTCGGCATCCCGGGCATCGGGCGCGAAGTGATCCTGGCGGTGGAACGCAGCGACTTCCCCGTCATCAAGGCGGTCACGGTCTACGTCGCCGCGGCCACGATGGTGTTCAACCTGCTGGCCGACCTGATGTACCAGGCGGTCGATCCGCGGGTGCAGCTGAAATGAGCGCGCCGGTGCCCCTGCATGCGGCGGGTCATGCCAGTGCGCATGCCGCCTCGCCCGGCCTGTGGGCCCTGGCCTGGCGCCGCCTGCGCGCGGACCGGGTGGCGATGGCCGCGCTGGCGGTGGTGCTGCTGTTCCTGCTGTCGGTGCTGCTGTCCGCCACCGGCCTGGTGGCCGCCGACTGGGAAGACGAGGTGGCGGTCAACTACGCCCCGCCGAGCTTTGTCGGGCCGGATCCTTCGCTGGCGGCGCTGTCGCAGCCTGCGCGTCCAGCGCCGCCGAATGCCTTCGATCCGCTGGCTGGCGAGCTGGCCGAGCTGAAAACCGGGCTGGCGCGCCAGGGCGGGGCGGCGCAGGTGGTGAAAGCCGCCACGCTGCCGTTCGGGGCCGACAAATGGGGCCACGACATCGTCAGGAAGACCATCAAGGGTGGCCAGACCTCGATCGTGGTCGGCCTGGTGGCAGCGCTGGTCGCGGTGGCGCTGGGAACGCTGTTCGGCGCGCTGGCCGGCTTCTACGGCGGCATCGTCGACGACCTGTTCAACTGGTTCTACAACGTGTTCACCTCGATCCCTTCGATCCTGATGATCCTGACCGTGGCCGCGGTGCTGCAGACCAAGGGCGTGCTGAACATCGTGCTGATCCTGGGCCTGACCGGCTGGACCGGCCCGTTCCGCCTGATCCGCGCCGAATACATCAAGCACAAGGCGCGCGAATACGTCATGGCGGCCGACGCCATCGGCGCCTCGAACTGGCGCAAGATGTTCGTGCACATCTTCCCGAACGTCTCGCACGTGGCGCTGGTGCAGATGTCGATCCTGGTGGTGGGCTTCATCAAGGCCGAAGTCATCCTGTCCTTCCTCGGCTTCGGCGTGCCGGTGGGCGTGGTGTCCTGGGGCAGCATGCTGAACGAGGCCCAGAGTGAACTCATCCTGGGCAAGTGGTGGCAGCTTGCGGCGGCGGCCAGCGCGATGGCGCTGCTGGTGACGGCGTTTTCCCTGTTTGCCGATGCCTTGCGCGATGCGCTGGACCCGAAGCTGAAATGAACGCCGATCAAAATGAACGCAGATCATCTCCTTGAAGTGCGCAACCTGCGCATCGCCTTCCGCCTCGACAAGACATCGACCTTCGAGGCCGTGAAAGGCATCTCGTTCAGCGTGCCGCGTGACGCCACCGTGGCGCTGGTGGGCGAATCGGGCAGCGGCAAGTCGGTCAGTTCGCTGGCCGTCATGGGCCTGCTGCCGCCGGACACCACGATCGTCCACCCCGGTTCCACGGTCCGCTTCGACGGGCGCGAGCTGCTTGGCCTGCCCATCGCCGAGCGGCGCAAGCTATGCGGCAAGGACATTGCCATGGTCTTCCAGGAACCGATGTCCTCGCTGAACCCGGTGTTCACGGTCGGCTACCAGATCGGCGAGGTGCTGCGCCTGCACATGGGGATGGACAAGCGCCAGGCGCGCGCGCGCACGCTCGCGCTGCTGGAAGAAGTCGGCATCCCCGACCCGGCCAACAAGATCGACGCCTACCCGAGCCAGATGTCGGGCGGCCAGCAGCAGCGCGTGATGATCGCGATGGCGATCGCCTGCGAACCCAAGCTCCTGATCGCCGACGAGCCGACCACGGCGCT
>CAJYQM010000323.1 GCA_913777025.1 uncultured Massilia sp.
GGCATCGCCCTGCGCGCCGACGTCCCCGCCACCCTGATCCGCCTGCAGCGCCGCGAGTTCTACCGCATGCCGACGCCGGTGACGACGCCGGTCCTGGCGACCCTCCAGCTGCCGGCCGACCTCGGCGGCGGCAAGGCGGCCTTCCCGCTGGCCGACATCAGCTGCGGCGGCATCGCCATCCTCGACAACAAGCACCAGCTCGGCGCCACCATCGGCGCCACCTACCGCGACTGCCGCGTCGAACTGCCGGAGATCGGCGCCGTCTCGACCTCGCTGCAGATCCGCAATTCGCTCGACATGACGCTGCTGAACAACAAGACCACGCGCCGCCTCGGCTGCCAGTTCGTCGACATTTCGCGCGGCAACATGGCCGCGGTGCAGCGCTACATCACCAAGCTCGAGCGCGAGCGCAACGCCCGCCTGGCCGGTCTGGTGTAAGACAGCCGGGCGCTGCCCGGCTTGTGTTCCTGAGCCTTTGCATGTCGCCGCCGCTGAAACCCCTGAACCAGCAAGTCATCGTCATCACCGGCGCCTCCAGCGGCATTGGCCTCGCCACCGCCCAGGATGCGGCGCGGGCCGGGGCGCGCGTGGTGCTGGCGGCGCGCAGCGAAGACGTGCTGGAAGCCATCGTCGCCACGCTCGAGAACGGGGGGCATGAAGCGATTGCCGTGACGGCCGACGTGGCCGACCGCGCCCAGGTCCAGCGCATCGCCGATGCCGCGATCGAGCGCTTCGGCCGCATCGACACCTGGGTCAACGTGGCCGGCAACACCATCTATGGCAAGCTCGACGAGGTGGCGGACGCCGACAGCCGGCGCCTGTTCGAGGTGAATTTCTGGGGCACCGTGCACGGCTCGCTGGTGGCCCTGCCGCACCTGCGCCGGCACGGCGGCGCCCTGGTCAACATCGGCAGCGAAGCGTCCGAAGTCGCCATCCCCCTGCAGGGCATGTATTCGGCCAGCAAGCACGCGGTGAAAGGGTTCACGGATGCGCTGCGCATCGAGGTCGAGCAGGTCGACGGGGCGCCGGTCTCGATCACCCTGATCGAGCCGACCGCGGTCAACACCCCGCTGCCCGAGCACGCCCGCAATTACCTGGACAAGCAGCCCAAGCTGCCCTCTCCCCAGCTCGACCCGCACCGCGTGGCGGCCGCGATCCTGCAGGCCACCACCACGCCCACGCGCGAAACGAAAGTCGGGATGATGGCCGTGCTCGACGTGGCCATCGAAAAGGCGGTCCCGGCGCTGGCCGACCGGGTGGCGGCGCTGCAGGTGCCGCGCCAGCAGCGGGAGGAAGCGGCGCACGATCCGATAGGGGCGCTGCATCGGCCCGGCGGGACCGGCCAGGTGTACGGGCGCGGGAGCTGAGGGCGCCCTGACAAGCAGATTCAGGCTAGCAGCAGTGCGATCAAGGCCGCCAGCGCCGGGACGGTCTGGACGAACAGGATGCGCCTCCCGACCGTCACTCCACCCCATACGCCGGCGACAGCCACGCAGGCCAGCCCGAAGATGGCAAACGCCCGGCCGATAACCGGATCGGGATGCATGAGACCCAACGCCAATGCCGCAGCGAGAAAAGCGTTGTAGCAGCCTTGATTCGACATCAATGGTGCGAGCGCATCGACCTGGGTTTCCTTCAAACCGAACACCTTCCGGCCGCGGGTACGAAACAGTACCGTTTCCAGTAGGAAAATCCAAACGTGGAGGATGAGGACAATCGAGATCAGGAACTTGGCGGCGATCAGCATGGAGTTTCCACTTAGAATGATTGACGTACTTTATCTTATTTCGAGACTCTCTTGCCTTTGATCGATGACGCTCGCACAGCTGCCAACAACGACCGCCAAGCTGCAATGGAAGACCCGATGGGAAATGTTGTAAAAATACTGAAAATCCCATCAATCATAAGCAAATCGAATATTCTATTGCCATATTGCAATCATATTTGAGGCATTTGTCGGAACCTTGACTACAATGGATCGTGAAACCGCAACAATTCACGTCCTGTCGGCGCATTGGAGGCTTGTTTGCATGTCCCTCTCGCCCTGGCCCATGCGGTTGGTTCCCGATGTACGCCCGCATGCGGCGATACGTTTGCCAGACCGGCGTGGGGCAGTCTTTGCAATGCAGGCAGCATGGCCTTTGGCCAGTACTTTCTATCGTAATGAATACAGGTCAGCCCGATACACCTTCGCCCGACAGGGAACTTGCGGATGAAGAGAGCAGGCTCGAAGCGCTTCAATCTTCAAGGCTTCTCGAATCTGGCTCACTGCCCGGTTTTCGAAAGATCGTGGAACTTGCTTCGGCAATCCTGGAGACGCCTGTCGTATTCATCAATGTCGTTGATCGGCATCGCGTGTTTTCGAAGGAAAGCCTGGGGATCGACGGCATTTCCGTGGCGCGCCGAGGCGCGTTCTGCGAGCGCACGATCTCGTCTGGAAAATCACATGCCGTGTGCAATATCAGTGAAGACCCCGGATTCAATGATCTCGGCCTTGCCGGCGCGGCAAACTTTACATCCTATCTCGGCACGCCTATCAGGGTTTTCGAAAAATATGCGGTGGCCACCTTATGCGGCATCGATTTCCAGGAACGCAATTTTTCCAAACAACAGATAGCGCAGTTGGAAGGTCTGGCAGATCTGGCTTCTGAAATAATTGAATTCAATATATCAGCTACAAGATTTGACTGGATCAGCAAACTGCCGAACCGCAGCAGTTTCTTCAACGACTTGATGACGCTCAGATTATCATTTCCTGAAAAATACTATGCTGTCGCGGCCTTCGAACTGCTGTGCCAGGATGAAGTCCAGGAAATTGCGCGCATACTCGGCACGGACCAACTGGAGAAGCTGTCGGCGAATGTCGGCCAGATTCTGAAGACATTAAACGGTCGGTTCTTCAAACCTTATCACGTTGGCGTGGCAAGATTCGCCGTCATTTTCGAGTCGCTTTCCAGAAAGGAAAACGAGGATTGCATAAGTCGCTTATTGACTGATGTCGAGGATCGTATAGACAGGAATGTTATCTTTATCAAGGAAGATATCTGCGCGGGCATCCACACCTGCGACAACCTCGATGAGACGGGCCAGGAAGTATTACGCAAAGCCACTGCCGCCATATTCGATGGAAGAAACAAGGCGCAAAAAATACGCGTTTTCGAGCCCGATTCGGATCGACAGCGCCGACGTTCCTACAACATCCTGACTGCCCTGAAGGCGGCCGACTTCAACGTCGAATTCAAACTGGTATTCCAGCCGAAGTTCCACATGGAACGCGGTAGCATCTATGGCGTCGAAGCCTTGTTGAGATGGCATTCACCGGTCTTGGGAGAAATTAACCCTGCGGAATTTATACCGCTTGCAGAAAAGTCCTTATTGATTGGAAAAATCTCCGAGTGGGTACTCGACAAGGCTGTCCAGACAGTCGGCAACTGGAGGGACCTGGGATTGAACTTGACGATGGCAATTAATGTGTCGGCAAATGATCTGGAGAATATAAAATTTATTGATAATCTCCGGCAATTGATGACCAAACACGACGTGCCTGCAAGCCTGCTGCATTTCGAGTGTACTGAAAATGCCGCCCTGACGGGCTTGAACACCGGCAGGACACTCCGCCGTATCAGGGATCTCGGATGCCAAGTCTCCATCGATGACTTTGGTATTGGCTACTGCAATTTAGCAAGCCTTCAAGATCTGCCTGCACAACTCCTGAAAATCGACAGGTCGCTGGTGCACTGCATCTGCACCCATCAACGATCTCATGCGCTGCTGAAGTCCATCATCGCCATGGGCCACGACCTCGGATATTTGATCCTTGCCGAAGGCGTCGAGAGTCGGAACGTATATGACGCCTTGCAGGACATGGGCTGCGATGCCATCCAAGGATATTTCATCAGCCCGCCATTGCCTCATGACGAGCTGTTGCATTTCATGTCGACATTTTCCCCGCCACCCTGGATGCAGCAGCGTCCAAAGGCATGAAACCGTAACCGCAACAACTGGGCAACCCGCCCCGCGCGTCTTGCCACCAGCTCTGTCGGTTGCCCATTGTGTTGCCTTACACCTGCATGTTCATGATGTCGTGATAAGCCGACACCAGTTTATTCCTGACCTGCACCGTCGCCTGGAACGAGATACTCGCCTTCTGCATCGCGATCATCGTATCCGACAGGCTGACCGAATCGTCCCCGGCCGCGAAGCGCTGCCCCATCTGTTCCGCATTGTTCTGGGCCTTGCTGACATTGTCCAGCTGCGCCTTGAGCGCATCAGAAAAGCTGACCTTGCTGGCCGATTCCGCCGCGTCCGCCGGCTTGGCGCCGCCGAGGCCGCCCAAACCGCCCAGTCCGCCAGGGCCCAGGGAAGGCGCGGCCGCCGGCTTCTGCGCCGCCGCCTTCAGCTGGGCCATCATCGCTTCGATACGGCTGCTGTCGATACCGCCAATATTCATGTACGCCTCCCGGAGTCCCGCCGCGCCGTCTTGGACACGGTGCGCGCAAATCGATTCAGGCTGTCAGAATACGCGTCCCGCCGCAAATGTTGCCGTCGAGCAGCGCCGTAAACCTCCCCTTATTCTCCGGTTTGAATGTTGCCGCACGGCTTCATAATGGCGGCTACTCACCAATCCCTCCACCCACCATGGCAACTGCGGAACAACTCCTCGACAGCGATATCGAAGCCCCGGCCGACAAGCCGAAGTTTTGGGAAACCCCGATGGGGAAACGCGTCGTCATCGGCGGCGCGGTCGCGGCCGCGCTGGCGATCGTCGCCGCGATCTGGCTGTGGAGCTCGGCGCCGGAATACAAGGTCCTGTTCTCGAACACGACCGACCGCGACGGCGGCGCCATCACCGCGGCGCTGGACCAGATGGGGGTCAAATATAAATTCTCGGACGGCGGCAGCGCCATCCTGGTGCCGGAAGACCAGGTCCACAGCGTGCGCCTGAAACTGGCTTCGCAGGGCTTGCCGCGCGCCGGCAACGTCGGCTTCGAACTGCTGGAAAACCAGAAGCTGGGCACCTCGCAGTTCGTCGAGCAGGTCAACTACCAGCGTTCGCTCGAGGGCGAACTGGCCAATTCGATCCAGGCGCTGGCCGCGGTGTCGTCGGCGCGCGTGCACCTGGCGCTGCCCAAGCCCTCCGTCTTCGTGCGCGACGCCAAGAACCCGACCGCTTCCGTGCTGCTCAACCTGCAGCCGGGCCGCGCGCTGGACCAGTCGCAGGTCTCGGCCATCGTGCACCTGGTGGCGTCCTCGGTGCCGGAACTGACACCTGCCAACGTGACCGTGGTCGACCAGAACGGCACCCTGCTCTCCGACACCGCGAACAAGGCCGGCAAGCAGCTCGACCCGAACCAGCTGAAATACGTCGAGGCGCTGCAGCAGAACATCGTCAAGCAGGTCGAATCGATCATCGCCCCGCTGGTGGGCCAGAACAACGTGCGCGCCGAGGCGACCGCCGAAGTGGACTTCGCCCAGGTCGACACCGCCGCCGAGATGTACAAGCCGAATTCGCCGCCGGAACCGCAGGCGATCCGCAGCCAGCAGACGTCGGAGTCGAGCGGCCCCGGCACCGGCAACCCGTCCGGCATCCCGGGCGCGCTGTCGAACCAGCCGCCGGGCGTGGCCACCGCGCCGATCGAAGGCGCCGCCCCTGCCGGCCAGCAGGCCACCGGCACGGGCCCGAGCCGCAAGGACTCGACCACCAACTACGAAGTCGACAAGACCCTGCGCTACGAGCAGAAGCCGATGGGCGGCATCAAGCGCCTGACCGTGGGCGTGGTGGTGAACTACCGCCGCAGCATCGATCCGAAGACCGGCAAGGTCGTGGTCAAGCCGCTCACCGCCGCCGAAGTCGCCCAGATCAACGAACTGGTGAAGCAGGCGATGGGCTACAGCCAGCAGCGCGGCGACACCCTGAACGTGGCCAACGCCCCCTTCGACGGCGTCGACAAGCCGGACGAGCAGGCGCCGGACTGGTGGAAGGACCCGGCCAACCTGCCGCTGGCGAAGGACGTGGCCAAGTACGTGTTCATCGCGATGGTGCTGGCCTTCCTCTGGTTCCGCATCCTGCGTCCGCTGTTCAAGCCGGTGATGAAGAAGTTCGACGAGGCGGTCGAGATGCCGCCGGAGCCGGAGCCGGAAGAGCCGGAACCGGAACCGGAACCCGACCTCGAGGAAGAGGCCCGGATCGCGAAAGAGAACGAGGAACAGAAGAAAGTCATCATCTACAAGAGCAACCTGGACATGGCCAAGACCCTGGCCCAGAATGACCCGCGTATCGTGGCTAACGTAATCAAGGAATGGTTGGGCGCTGAATAATGAGCGATAAAGACAAAGAAGCAGTCAACAAGGCCGCGATCCTGATGCTGGCCCTGGGCGAATCCGAAGCCGCCGAAGTGATGAAGTTCCTCGGCCCGCGCGAAGTGCTGAAGCTGGGCGCCGCGATGGCGCAGATGAAGGCGGTGCAGCACGAGGAAGTGACGACGGTGCTGACCGAATTCCGCGAGCGCGTCGACCTGCAGTCGACCGTCGGCCTGGATTCGGACGAGTACATCCGCCAGGTGCTGACCAAGGCGCTGGGCGACGATAAGGCCGCCGTGCTGCTGAACCGCATCCTGGGCGGCAAGGACGCCTCGGGCATCGAGAGCCTGAAGTGGATGGACGCGCAATCGGTGGCGGAACTGATCCGCAACGAGCACCCGCAGATCATCGCCACCATCCTGGTCCACCTCGAGCGCGACCAGGCTTGCGAAATCCTGTCACACTTCACCGACCGCCTGCGCAACGACGTGGTGCTGCGTATCGCCACGCTGGACGGCGTGCAGCCGGCCGCCCTGCGCGAGCTGAACGACGTGCTGACCAAGCTCCTGTCGGGCAACGAGCACATCAAGAAGTCCTCGCTGGGCGGCGTGCGTACCGCGGCCGAGATCCTGAACTTCATGAGCGGCGACCAGGAAAGCTCGGTCATGGAAAACATCAAGAACTACGACAACGACATGGCGCAGAAGATCATGGACGAGATGTTCGTGTTCGACAACATCATCGACATCGACGACCGCGGCATCCAGCTGCTGCTGCGCGAAGTGCAGTCCGAAATGCTGATCATCGCCTTGAAGGGCGCCTCGCAGGACTTGCGCGACAAGATTTTCAAGAACATGTCGCAGCGTGCCGCCGAGATGATGCGCGAAGACCTGGAATCGAAGGGCCCGGTGCGCCTGTCGGAAGTGGAATCGCAGCAGAAGCAGATCCTGCAAATCGTGCGCCGCCTCGCCGACGAGGGCCAGATCGTCCTGGGCGGCAAGGGCGAGGACTCGTTCGTCTGATGGAATCGAACTGAATGGCAATCTCGAAAGATCCGCACGCCGCATTCAAGCGCTGGGAAATGACGTCCTTCGGCGACGACCGCCCCAGCACCCTGGCCCAGCGCGCGGCCCAGCGCGAAGCAGAGGCGCGCGACATGCAGGCCTCGCTGGCCGCCGCGGCTGCGGCGCAGGCCCAGGCCGCCGCCCTGGCCGAAGCGCAGTCGGTGCCGGCGATCCCGATGCCGACCGTCGAGGAACTCGAGGCGATCCGCGAAGCCGCGCGCCAGGAAGGCTTTGCGCAAGGCCATGAAGAAGGCATCGCCGCCGGCCACGCCAGCGGCTACCAGGATGGGCTGGCCCAGGGCCGTGCGGAAGCGGCGGGCGAACTGACCCACCTGCAGGCGCTGGCCACCACCTTCGGCCAGGCCGTGACCCAGGCCGACGAGGCGATCGCCCACGACGTGCTGGAACTGGCGCTGCACCTGGCCAGGAACATGGTGCGCACCGCCTTCGACGTGCGCCCCGACTACATCATCCCGGTGGTGCGCGAGGCGATCGACTACCTGCCCACGCTGCAGCAGCCGGCCCTCCTGATGCTGCACCCGGAAGACGCGCTGCTGGTGCGCGAGCACATCGGCGAGGCGCTGGACAAGAGCGGCTGGCGCGTGATCGAGGACGAGCACATCGCGCGCGGCGGCTGCCGCGTCGACACCGCGAGCAACCAGATCGACGCCCAGATCGCCTCGCGCTGGCAGCGCCTGGCGCACGCGCTGAACGCGAACATCGACTGGCTCGAGTGAAGATGGAAGCGTCCCCGGACCGCCACACCGCGCGCTGGAAGTCCTACCTGAAGGATTGCGGCAACCTGCTCGATTTCGTCGAGCCGATGGACGTGTCGGGCCGTGTCACGCGCGTGGCCGGCCTGGTGATGGAATGCGTTGGCATCAAGCTGGCCGTGGGCGCCGCCTGCACCATCCCGGTCGCCTCGGGTGCGCGCATCGAGGCCGAAGTGGTCGGCTTCGAGGGCGAGCGCCTGTTCCTGATGCCGCAGAGCGACGTCGAAGGCGTGGTGCCCGGCTCGCGCGTGTACCCGGTGGAGCCCACCGTGCCGAAAGCCGGCAGCGTGAATCACCCGCGCCGCCGTCCGGAAGACCGCGCGCGCCACCTGCCCGTGGGCTGGGGCCTGCTGGGGCGCGTGGTGGACGGCGCCGGCCGCCCGCTGGATGGCAAGGGTCCGCTCGACACCACCGAGATGGGGCCGCTCAACGCGCGCCCGATCAATCCGCTCGAACGCGCGCCGATCTCGGAAACGCTCGACGTCGGGGTGCGCGCCATCAATGCCATGCTGACGGTCGGCCGCGGCCAGCGTCTCGGCCTGTTCGCCGGCACCGGCGTCGGCAAGTCGGTGCTGCTGGGGATGATCGCGCGCTACACCACGGCCGACGTGATCGTGGTCGGCCTGATCGGCGAACGCGGCCGCGAGGTGAAGGAATTCATCGAGCAGATCCTGGGCCCGGAAGGCCTGGCCCGTTCCGTCGTGGTGGCCGCGCCGGCCGACTCGCCGCCGCTGCTGCGCATGCAGGGCGCCGCCTACTCCACGGCGATTGCCGAACACTTCCGCGACGAAGGCAAGAGCGTCATGCTGATCATGGATTCGCTGACCCGCTACGCGCAGGCGCAGCGCGAGATCGCCCTGGCGATCGGCGAACCGCCGGCGACCAAGGGCTATCCGCCCTCGGTGTTCGCGAAATTGCCGGTGCTGGTGGAACGCGCCGGCAACGGCCATGAAGGCGGCGGCTCGATCACCGCCTTCTACACCGTGCTGTCCGAGGGCGACGACCAGCAGGATCCGATCGCGGACGCCGCGCGCGGTATCCTGGACGGCCACATCGTGCTGAACCGGCGCCTGGCCGAAGCCGGCCACTACCCCGCCATCGACATCGAGCAATCGATCTCGCGCGCGATGCACAACATCACCTCGCGCGACCACCAGATGGCGGCGCGCATGCTCAAGCAGCTGTATTCGCGCTACGAGCGTTCGCGCGACCTGATCACCGTCGGCGCCTATGCGGCCGGCAGCGATCCCGTGCTGGACAAGGCGATCCAGCTGCACGACCGGATCGAGGCCTTCCTGTGCCAGGAAATCCACGACAACACCGACATGCTGCAGAGCTTGGGGGAATTGTCCTCTCTGTTCGGCTGATTGACGGGCCGGGGCCGGCCTTATACTTCGCTTCACCATGGCCAAACTCTCCGTACTCGACACCCTGATCGACCTCGCCCAGCGCGAATCCGATGCGCGCGCCAAGAAACTGGGCGCCGCGCTGAAGGCCGTCGAGGATGGCGAGCAGAAGCTGCAGATGCTGCTGGGCTACCGCGACGATTATTACGCCAGGTTCGACGCGGCCCAGCAGGCCGGCATCACGCCCTTCGCCTACCAGAACTTCGTCGCTTTCATCGGCAAGCTCGATGCCGCCATCGACGGCCAGAAGGAAGTGATCAAGCACGCCGAATTCAAGGCCGGCCTGGAACGGAAGGCCTGGCAGGAGAGCGAGCGCAAGCGCCTGTCCTACCGCACCCTGAACGAACGCGCCGCGGCCCAGGCGCTGGCGATCGAAACCAAGCGCGACCAGAAGATGATGGACGATTTCGCGGCTCGCTCCGCGCGCCGCCCACGCTGAATTCACCCGATTCCTATCGACCATGCAAACCAATATCCTGTCGACCCAGTCCACCGCCGGCACCAACGGCGCCAATGCCGTCCCGCGCAAGGAATCCGCAAACAGCGCGTCGCACGGCGACGCCGGCCAGTTCAGCGCGATGCTGTCGAGCGAGATGATGCAGCGCCAGGCGCCGCCGCCCGCCCCGGCGCCCGCGCCGGCGTCCAGGGCCGATGCGCCTGCGCCGGCCGCGCCCAAGCCCCAGGCTGCCGACAAGCCGGCCCGGCCCGATGATGCGCCGGCGCCGCAGCAGGCGGCGCAGCCGAACGAGACCCGGGCCAAGGCCACCGACGAGAACCAGGGCGCCGACGGCGACGAGGACGCGGCCGAGGACAGCGCCGACGCCGCCAGGGCCGACCCGGCCGCCGAGATGCTGGCGCTGATGGCCAGTCTCAAGAATCCGCAGGACGCCGCCGCCAAGGGCGCGAAGAGCGCCGCCGCCCAGGCCTTCGACGCCCTGGGCGGCGGCAAGGCCAAACGCGGCGACGCCCAGCTGGCGGCGCTGCAGGCGGCGATGAAATCGGTGAGCAAGGATGGCGGCGCGGAAGCGACAGGCAAGACCTTCGCTGCCGCGACCGTCACCAATCCGGCCCTGGCCGCCGCCGGCGCCGATCTCGGCACCGACACGCGCCAGGCCGCCGACACCGGCACCGACCTGCGCAACATGCTGGCGACCACGGGCAAGGCCGAAGCCAGGCC
>CAJYQM010000324.1 GCA_913777025.1 uncultured Massilia sp.
CACGGCCGAATCGGTCTTGTTGATGTGCTGGCCGCCGGCGCCGGAGGCGCGATAGGTGTCGATGCGCAGCTCGGCCGGGTTGATCTGGACGTCCTCGACCTCGTCCGCTTCCGGCATCACGGCCACGGTACAGGCCGAGGTGTGGATGCGGCCTTGCGTCTCGGTGGCGGGCACGCGTTGCACGCGGTGGCCGCCGGATTCGAATTTCAGCTTCGAATACACGCCGTTGCCGATGATGCGCGCGATGACTTCGCGGTAGCCGCCCAGGTCCGAGCTCGACTCCGACACGATCTCCACCTGCCAGCGGTTGCGCTCCGCGTAACGGGTGTACATGCGCAGCAAATCGCCCGCGAACAACGCCGATTCGTCGCCGCCGGTGCCGGCACGGATTTCGAGGAAGATATTGCGCTCGTCGTTCTCGTCCTTCGGCAGCAGCATGGTCTGCAGTTCCAGGTCCAGCTCGCCCAGGCGTGCCCTGGCGGCCTCGATCTCGTCCTGGGCGAATTCCTTCATGTCCGGATCAAGCAGCATCTCCTGCGCCGCCGCGATGTCGCCCAGCGCCGTCTGGTACTGGTGGTAGACGGCCACCAGCGGACCCAGTTCGGCGTGCTCGCGGTTCATCTTCCTGAAATTGTCCATGTTGGCGGTGGCGTCTTGCGACATCAGGAGTTCGTCCAGTTCGACGAGGCGGTTGGCCAGTTGGTCCAGCTTGGCCAGCATGGATGGTTTCATAGTGGTCGGAATCGAAAAATCAGGAGGCGAAGGCCGCGGGTACGGCCGGGGAGGGCGCAGCCGTCAGGCTGCGCGCAGCGGAAAGCAGGCGCTAACGGCGGCCGCGGAACAGCTGGGGCAGGAGGCTGGCCAGGCGCGCGCGTTCGTCGCCCTGGGCGCGGTGCAGCGCCTGTTGCGGGCCGTGCAGGAATTTCGCGGTGAGACCCTTGGACAGGGCTTCCAGCACGACGTCGATGTCTTCGCCCTTGGCCAGCAGTTTTTTCGCGCGTTCGAGTTCGGCCTGGCGCAGCAGTTCGCTCGATTCGTGCAAATCGCGGATCACCGGCACCACGGCGCGGTCGCCGATCCAGTGCATGAAGGATTGCACGCGGGTCTCGATGATGGCTTCGGCCTGGGCCACGGCGGCTTGCCGGTTTTCCACGCCGCTGCGCACGACCTCGGCCAGGTCGTCGACGGTGTACAGGAACACGTCGTTGAGCTTGCCCACTTCGGGTTCGATGTCGCGCGGCACCGCCAGGTCGACCATGAACATCGGGCGGTGGCGGCGCGCCTTGATCGCGCGTTCGACCAGGCCCTTGCCGATCAGCGGCAGCGTCGATGCGGTGGACGAGATCACGATGTCGAACTGCGGCAGCAGCTCCGGCAGGTCGGCCAGGCGGATCGCGCGGCCGGAGAAGCGGTTGGCGAGCATCTCGCCGCGCTCCAGCGTGCGGTTGGCGATGGTGATCGATTTCGGGTTGTGGGCCGCGAAGTGGGTGGCGCACAGCTCGATCATTTCGCCGGCGCCGATGAACAGCACGTTCTGCTCGCTGACGGCGTCGAAGATGCGTTCCGACAGGCGCACCGCGGCGGCGGCCATCGACACGCTGTGGGCGCCGATCTCGGTGGTGCTGCGCACTTCCTTCGCGACCGCGAAGCTGCGCTGGAACAACTGGTGCAGGTAGGTGCCGAGGCCGCCGGCTTCGTCGGCCAGGCGCACCGCGTCCTTCATCTGGCCCAGGATCTGGGCCTCGCCGAGGACCATCGAATCGAGGCCGGAAGCGACGCGGAAGGCGTGGCGCACGGCGTCATGCTGGGGCAGCATGTACAGGTGCGGACGCAGTTCGGAAAAATTCAGCTGGTGGTAGTCGGCCAGGAAGCGCGCCGACGCGTCCAGCGGGTCGGGGGCGTCGCTGGCGGCATACATCTCGGTGCGGTTGCAGGTGGACAGCAGGGCCGCCTCATCCTCGCCGCGCGTATTGAAGCGGGAGAACCAGCCGCGCGCCGCCTGCACCGCTTCGCCCAGCTGCTCAGGCGCCAGCGCCAGTTGCTCGCGCAGCGAGACCGGGGCGGTGGTGTGGTTGAGACCTACGGCGAGCAGTTGCATGGGTGATCAAAAATTGGGCAACACCGTCATTATACCCTGATGCTCTCAGGGTTTCACGGCGAGCCTTTGGCCCGGGGCATCAAGCCCCCAGTTTTTCCAGCCGGTAGCCGTAGCTGTACACCGGCACCAGCCGGAAACCGTTCTCAGGACGCAGGCGCAGCTTGTTGCGGACGCGCGAAACGTGGGTGTCCATGGTGCGCGACGGCACCGCGGTTTCGCGCACCCAGATCGATTCGTGGATGTAGGCGCGTGACAGCGGACGGCCCAGGTTGCGGAAAAACAGCAGCGCCAGGTTGAATTCCTTGTGGGTCACGTCGACCAGTTCGCCGTCCATCAGCAGGCGGCCCGGACGGGTTTCGAACACGTAGGGGCCGAACTGCAGCTGTTCGGCGCCGTTCTGCGACGGGTAGGCGCGGCGCAGCAGGGCTTGCACGCGCGCCACCAGTTCGCCACGGCGCAGCGGTTTCACCAGATAATCGTCGGCACCGGCCGTGACGCCGGCGACGATGTCGTCCTCGGCGGCGCTGCCGGCCAGGAACATGGTCGGGGTATTCGGCGCCATCTTTTCCTTGGCGCGGCGCAGCACTTCCTGAGCCGGCACATCGCTGATCTGCCAATCCATGATCAAGAGGTCGGTGCTGTCCTTGCGAAGCTGCCCCAGTAAATCCTTGCCGCTCTCGAAACCTTGGCAGCTGTGCCCAGCACCATTCAGGACCTGGCAGATCAGATCTGCCTGGGCATTATCATTATCAAGTACGGCTATTCGCATGATTGAGACGGTCTCGGCGTAGGGGTGGGACAGTGTGAAGCGAAGGTGTAGGATCGATCCTACAACTTATTTCCGAATATAGCAGACTTTTAAAATAAAGCCACACAGCCTCAAAGCAAATTCACATTTCTGTTGGGTAATTACGCCACAGTTGTGCAAGTTTGATAACGGATAGGTAGTTACAATGATGGTGACCGCTAGGATTGGAGTGTCTATGTTCAAGAAGAAAAAAGCAACAAGTGAGCTGGCTCTACTGCCGGTGGCGAAGGCCGACATCGAGCAGGTGCGCGAGCGCTGCCGGGCGCTGGTACGCAAGCGCGCGGCGATTTCGGCCGGTATCTCGGCCGTGCCGATCCCGGGGGTGGACATGGCGGCGGACCTGGCCAGCTTCGCGTCGATGGTCGAGGACATCAACCAGGCATTCGGCATGACGCCCGAGCAGATCGAACGCCTGCAGCCGCGCATGCGGGTGGCCGCCTACCAGGCGGTGGCGGCGCTGGGCGGCACGCTGGTGGGCAAGCTGGTGACCAGGGAGCTGGTCATGAAGCTGTTGCAGAAATCGGGCGCGAAGCTGGCGGCCAAGTCGGCGGCCAAGGTGGTGCCGCTGGCCGGACAGCTCGCCTCGGCGGCGATCGGCTTCGCGCTGTTCCGCCAGATGGGGTACCAGCATGTGGAAGCCTGCGTCAGGGTGGCCCGGGAAGTGGCGGCCCAGGTGCCGCCGATCGAACAGACCTAGAAGATAAAAAAAGACCGCCCACACCCCGGCTTGCCGGATGTGGGCGGTCCCCTCTGTATGTTCAGGCCGCCGGGTCCGCTCAGGCGTCCGGCAGCACCACGTTCACGTCCAGCACTTCCAGGTTGCCCTGGCGGTCGAGCGAGATCTTGATGTCTTCGGCGCTGACCTTGGTGTACTTCGAGATCACTTCGATCAGCTCGCGGTGCAGGGCCGGCAGGAAATCCGGCCCGGCGCGGTCGGTGCGCTCGCGGGCGATGATGATCTGCAGCCTTTCCTTGGCGGCGGTGGCGCTCTTCTGTTTCTGAGGAAACAGGAATGAAAGCAAAGCCATATCACTTTACCCCAAACAGACGCTGCAGCAGACCCGGCTTTTCGTAATTGGTGAAGCGCAGCGGAATCTCTTCGCCAAGGAAACGGCCGACGACGTCCTGGTAGGCTTGCGCCACGTCGGTTTCCTTGAAATGGATGGCCGGGTTACCCTGGTTCGACGCGTGCAGCACCGCTTCGGATTCCGGGATGATGCCGATCAGCGGGATGCGCAGGATTTCCTGCACGTCCTGGTACGACAGCATTTCGTCGGCTTCGACGCGGCGCGGCGAATAGCGGGTGATCAGCAGGTGTTCCTTGACCGGTTCGCCGCCGCTCTGGGCGCGGCGCGACTTGGCCTGCAGGATGCCGAGGATGCGGTCGGAATCGCGCACCGACGACACTTCCGGGTTGGTGACGATGATCGCCTCGTCGGCAAAGGTCAGCGCCATCAGCGCGCCGTGCTCGATGCCGGCCGGCGAATCGCAGATGATGTACTCGAAGCCCATCTTCACCAGTTCGTTCAGCACGTGCTCGACGCCGTCTTCGGTCAGCGCATCCTTGTCGCGGGTCTGGGACGCCGGCAGGATGAACAGGTTCTCGCAGTGCTTGTCCTTGATCAGCGCCTGGGTCAGCGTGGCTTCCTTGTTGATCACGTTGATCAGGTCGTACACCACGCGGCGTTCGCAACCCATGATCAGGTCGAGGTTACGCAGGCCGACGTCGAAGTCGATGACGACGGTCTTGTGGCCACGCAGCGCGAGGCCGGTCGAGAAGCTCGCGCTGGAAGTGGTCTTGCCCACACCGCCCTTGCCGGACGTTACAACGATGATTCTTGCCATGACGATGAGTTGTCCTAAGTTATATTCAATATCTTTTCTTGTGCCGAGTGGCCGCCCGGTGGTGCTCAGTGCCGATTGGCCGAACCCAGCGATGATATATCGATTCGGTCGCCGACCAAACGGATTTGTACCGGCGTGCGCGCCATGTCGGCCGGCACCCCTTCATCGAAAGTCCGGTACACGCCCGCGATCGACACCAGTTCCGGTTCCAGCTGCAGCGCGAAAATGCGCGCACCGGCATTGCCCGAGGCACCCGCCAGCGCGCGGCCATGCAGCGGCGCGTACACGTGGATGCTGCCGTCGGCGATGATCTCGGCGCCGTTGTTCACCACAGCCGTAATGATCAGGTCGGTGCCGCGCGCATAGATGCGCTGGCCGGCGCGCACCGGGGTGTCGATGATCATCGCATGCGCGGGTGCGGCCGGGGCCGGCGCAGGAGCGGGAGGTGGAGAAGGGGGCGCTGGTGCCGGCGCAGGCGCCGGTACCAGCGCCGTAGCCGCCGCCGCGGCATGCTCGCGCGCGCCGGCCGAGCCGTCGTCGAGGAACAGGTCGTGGGCACGGATGACCTCGTGCAGCGAGGCGGGCGCGCCGCGCACCGCCACCGCGTTCAGGCGGTAGCCCTTGAGCAGGCGCACCAGCGCTTCCCAGTCGATCTGGGCCGCGTCCTCGGCGATCGCGCCGATGTCGATGACGGCGAATTCATCCTCGAAAAAGTCCGCTACCCCACCGGTCATCTGCTTCAGTGCGGCATCGATCGCGATCGGATCGGCCGAATGCAGGATGGTCGAAATGGCCACGACCGTGGAGATCTTGATTTCGATGGGCAGGGAGCTCGGGCTTTTAGACATAGATCATTCTGATTGGCACTAGCCGTGCATTCTACTTTGAAATTTCCGGAAACGGGAAAGGGTTTTGGCCTTTGGTTATAGGGGGCAATGTCTGTTTCTCCAACTAAAAAACTGAACAAAAACCATGCTCTGCAAGAAGATAATTGCGCCAAATTGAGGTCTTGTTCGATAAATAAGCTGATAAGATTGATTTTGCTCAAACAATGAATGAGCTGAATATCTAACATTGTGGGCTTTCCGCCCAAAATCAGCTTAGCAGCACATTGCGGCATGGCGCCGCCAGCAGGGCAATATTCATCAACCCCGGCCTCGGAAGCCGGGACACCCGGAGATCTTGAAATGGAAGACGTCGTTATCGTGGCCGCCGGCCGCACCGCAATCGGCAAATTCGGCGGTACGCTCGCTAAAATCCCCGCGACCGAATTGGGCGCGCAGGTGATCAAGCACCTGCTGGCCAAGACCGGCATCGATCCGGCGGCGGTCAGCGAAGTCATCATGGGCCAGGTGCTCACCGCCGGCGCCGGCCAGAACCCGGCGCGCCAGGCCGTCATCAAGTCCGGCATGCCGGACAGCGTGCCGGCATCGACGCTGAACGTGGTGTGCGGCTCGGGCCTGCGCGCGACCCACCTGGCGGCGCAAGCCATCAAGTGCGGCGATGCCAGCATCGTGATCGCCGGCGGCCAGGAAAACATGAGCGCCTCGCCGCACGTGCTGAACGGCTCGCGCGACGGTTTCCGCATGGGCGACGCCAAGCTGACCGACACCATGATCGTCGACGGCCTGTGGGACGCCTACAACCAGTACCACATGGGCGTGACCGCCGAGAACGTCGCGCGCAAGTACGAAGTCTCGCGCGCCGAGCAGGATGAATTCGCGCTGCAGTCGCAGCTGAAGGCCGAGGCCGCCATGAAGGCCGGCAAGTTCAAGGACGAGATCATCCCGATCGAGATCGCTTCCAAGAAGGGCACCACCATCTTCGATACCGACGAGTATCCGAAGCACGGCGCCACCCTCGAGGGCCTGGCCAGCCTGCGTCCGGCCTTCAACAAGGAAGGCAGCGTCACCGCGGGTAACGCTTCCGGCATCAACGACGGCGCCGCCGCCGTGATCATGATGTCGGCCTCGAAAGCCCAGGAACTGGGCCTGGCCCCGCTGGCGCGCATCAAGGCCTACGCCCTGTCGGGCCTGGACCCGAGCATCATGGGCATGGGCCCGGTCCCGGCGGCCCGCGCCTGCCTGGAAAAGGCCGGCTGGACCCACGAAGACCTGGACCTGATGGAGATCAACGAAGCCTTCGCCGCCCAGGCCGTCGCCGTCAACAAGCAGATGGGCTGGGACACCTCGAAGATCAACGTCAACGGCGGCGCGATCGCGCTGGGCCACCCGATCGGCGCCTCCGGCGCACGCGTGCTGGTCACCCTGATCCACGAAATGGTCCGCCGCGACGCCAAGAAGGGGCTGGCCAGCCTGTGCATCGGCGGCGGCATGGGCGTGGCGCTGGCGATCGAGCGCTGAGTACCGGCGCTTAAAAAAGCGGTTCTTACAAATTGAAAAACTAGGAGAAGACAATGGCGAACAGAGTGGCATTGGTAACCGGCGGCATGGGCGGCCTGGGCGAAGCGATCTGCATCAAGCTGGCGGCGCTGGGCTATACCGTCGTGACGACGTATTCGCCGGGCAGCAAGAAGGCGGAAGGCTGGCTGGCCACCATGCGCGAGCAAGGCCAGGACTTCAAGGCCTACGAATGCGACGTGTCGGACTACGATTCGGCCCAGGCCTGCGTGGCCAGGGTGACCCAGGAAGTCGGCCCGGTCGACGTGCTGGTCAACAACGCGGGTATCACGCGTGACATGACCTTCAAAAAGATGGACAAGGTCAATTGGGATGCGGTCATGAAGACCAACCTGGATTCCGTGTTCAACATGACCAAGCCGGTCGCCGACGGCATGGTCGAGCGCGGCTGGGGCCGCATCATCAACATTTCGTCCGTCAACGGCCAGAAGGGCGCCTTCGGCCAGACCAACTACTCCGCGGCCAAGGCCGGCATCCACGGCTTCACCAAGGCCCTGGCGCTGGAAGTGGCGCGCAAGGGCGTGACCGTGAACACGATTTCGCCGGGCTACATCGGCACCAAGATGGTCACCGACATCCCGGCCGAAGTCTTGGAAAGCAAGATCCTGCCGCAAATCCCGATGGGCCGTCTGGGCAAGCCGGAAGAAGTCGCCGGCCTGGTCGCTTACCTGTCCTCGGACGAAGCGGCCTTCGTGACCGGCGCCAACATCGCCATCAACGGCGGCCAGCACATGCAGTAAGCCGTTTCCAGGTCTGCCACCGACACCGCCCCCGGGCGGTGTTTTTACGTCAGGAACGCCGATGCCACCGCTGACCCACAAACCCTACCTGCGCTCGGTCACGCTATACCCGCGCGCCGAGGTCGACCCCGCCAGCTATCCGTTCACGATTCCGGCCGTGCGCGAGATGGGCGTGCTGGTGCCGCACCCGGACGTGACCTTTTTCGTGGGCGAAAACGGCGCCGGCAAGTCGACGCTGCTGGAAGCGATCGCGGTGGCGCTCGGCTTGCCGGCCGAGGGCGGCACGCGCAACGTGCATCGTGTCCAGCAGGAAGTGTCGCCGCTGCACAGTGTTCTGCGGCTGGCCAAGGGCTGGCGCCAGCCGCGGTCGTCCTATTTCCTGCGCGCGGAAAGCCTGTTCAATGTGTTCACTTACCTTGACCAGCTTGGCCCGGGCAGCCCGCCCTCGCTGCACCTGCGTTCGCACGGCGAAGCCTTCCTCGATGTGCTGCAGGGTTTCGGCCGCGACGGCCTCTACCTGCTCGACGAACCCGAGGCCGCGCTCTCGCCGAACCGCCAGCTGGCCGCCCTGGCCCTGATCGACCGGCTGGTGCAGGAAGGCTGCCAGTTCATCATCGCCACCCATTCGCCGATCCTGCTGGCCTACCCGAACGCGAAAATCCTCAGCTTCGACGCCACCGGCATCACCGAAGTCGCCTATGAGGACACCGAGCACTACGCGATCACGCGCGACTTCCTGAACCACTACCCGCGCCGCCTGCAGCAGCTGTTGCGGGGCGATGAGTAGGGAACGCCGCCAGGCGCGGATGTTGTCGTATCCTCGTACTCACATGACGAGGAGCGGCGATGACGATCGATACCAGACAATTGCAGGCCGTGGTGATGCTGCCGGGACCGCAGCGCTATGAATACTTCATCCGGCGCGTGGTCGACACCGGCGTGGTGTGGAGCCTGTACCGCAACGGCTGGGCGCTGGCCAGCAAGGCAGACGGCACGATGGTGTTGCCGCTGTGGCCGGACAGCGAATTCGCGGCCATCTGCGCCGATTACGAATGGACCGGTTACGCGCCGCAGTCGTTCGCGCTGGCCGAACTGGTGGACGAGCTGCTGCCGCAGCTGGCCCGGGACGGCGTCGCCACCGGCGTGTTTTACACGCCCGGCGCGCGCGACGTGATGCCGACGGCGAACCTGCTGCGCAAGGACTTGCAGGACGCACTGGCAAGCCGCCACGACGACGAGGAACCACGACCATGAACGCGCTCCCCCACGGTGCCCTGGCCCTGTCCAGCCTCGAGGAACAATGGCTGCAGCCCGGCGTGAAAGGCTTGCCGATCACCGAGCCGCTGCGCCAGGGCGCGATCGGCGTGCAGGGCTGGAACGTGCTGCACGGCGACACCAGCTACCCGGTCGCGGTGCTCAAGACGGCCGCCCTGAAGCACAACCTGGCCTGGATGCGCGACTTCTGCGCGCGCCATGGCGCGCTGCTGGCGCCGCACGGCAAGACCACCATGTGTCCGCAGCTGTTCGGCGCCCAGCTGGCGCACGGCGCCTGGGGCATCACGCTGGCCAACAGCGTGCAGGCGCGCCTCGCGCACCGCTTCGGCGTGCGCCGCGTGCTGCTGGCGAACCAGCTGGTGGCGAAAAGCGACGTGCGTGCCGTGCTGCAGCTGCTGCACGACGACCCCGATTTCGAATGCCTCGTGCTGGCCGATTCGCTGGCCGGCGTGGCGCGGCTGGCCGAGGAAACCCATGCCCATCCTTTGGCGCGGCCCTTGCAGGTGCTGGTCGAACTGGGCCTGTCGGGCAAGCGCGCCGGCTGCCGCACGCCGGAGGAAGCGCTGACGGTGGCGCGCGCGCTGGCCGGTGCGCCCGGGCTGGCGCTGGCCGGCTTCGAGGGCTACGAAGGCCTGCTGGTCTCGAGCGACCGCGGCACGGACCTGGCCGCGGTGGCCGGCTTCGTCGACCAGCTTGGCGCGCTGGTGCTGGAAGCGGACGACGAGGGCCTGTTCGAAGGGGCGCAGATCGTCGTCTCGGCCGGCGGCTCGGCCTATTTCGACCTGGTGGCGCGCGGCTTTGCCCGCCTGCATGGCCTGAGCCGGCCCCTGGTGCCGATCCTGCGCAGCGGCTGCTACCTCACCAGCGACCACGGCATGGTCCAGGACGCGCTGTCCGAACTCGACGCGAGGGAAAGCGTCCCGGCCGGGGAGGGCTTGCGCCCGGCGCTGGAAATCTGGAGCGTGGTGCAGTCGCGCCCCGAGCCGGACCTGGCCATCCTCACGATGGGCAAGCGCGACGCCTCGCACGACGCCGGCCTGCCGGTGCCGCTGCTGTTCCACCGCCCCGGACCGGGCACGCCGCATGCGCTGCCGGTGGACGCCGTCATCCTCAAGATGAACGACCAGCATGCCTACCTGCGCCTGCCGCCCGGCCCGATCCGCGAGCAGCTCGCGGTCGGCGACCTGGTCGGCTGCGGCATCTCGCATCCGTGCACGACCTTCGACCGCTGGCCGCTGCTGCTGGCGGTCGACGACGATTACGCGGTCCACGGCGCCTTCAATACCTTCTTCTAGAAGGCCATGGCTGTAGGCTACAATCGGTTGTCGCTTCATTCACATCAATAACAGGTTGCCATGCCCGCCACCCCGCCGTCGCTGTTCCCCCCGATCCTGCCCAACCGCCACGGCATGCTGGCCGTCGACGCGCTGCACACGATTTACTGGGAGGAGGTCGGCAACCCGAACGGGATCCCGGTGCTGTTCCTGCACGGCGGCCCGGGCGCGGGCCTGTCTCCCCAGCACCGCCGCTTCTTCGACCCGAGCGCCTACCGCGTGATCCTGTTCGACCAGCGCGGCGCCGGCAAGTCGACCCCGCTGGGCGAGTGGCGCAACAACACGACGCAATTGCTGATCGAGGACATCGAGCGCCTGCGCGCCATGTTCGGCATCGAGCGCTGGCTGGTGTTCGGCGGCTCCTGGGGTTCGACGCTGGCGCTGGCCTACGGGCAGGCCCACCCCGAGCATTGCCTGGGCTTCGTGCTGCGCGGGATCTTCCTGTGCACCCCGAGCGAGATCGAATTCTTCCTGTACGGCGTGCAGTGGTTCTACCCTGAGCTGTACGCCGACTTCATCGCCCCGATCCCGGCCGAGGAACGCGGCGACCTGTTGAAAGCCTACGCCAGGCGCCTGCTGTGCGACGACCCGCAGCAGTACTGGCCGGCCGCGCGCGCCTGGAGCCGCTTCGAAGGCCGGCGCGTGTTCCTGCTGCCGCAGGAAGAGGAAAGCTCGTCGGACACGCTGGACCTGGGCGTGGGCCGCCTGGAATCGCACTACATGGCCAACGGCGGCTTCCTGGAAGACGACCAGTTGGTCCGCGACGTCGGGCGCATTTCCCACCTGCCGGTCGTGATCGTGCAGGGCCGCTACGACGTGATCTGCCCGCCGCTGGCGGCCTACCGCCTGCAGCAGGCCTGGCCGGGCGCGCGCATGCGCATGATCCCGGACGCCGGCCACGGCGCGCTCGAAACCGGCATCGCGCGCGCGCTGGTCGCGGCCACCGAACAGTTCAAGCGCCACGGCCGCTTCGATTGACGACCAGGACAAACCGCAGCGCATGAACATCCAGACCAACGACATCGGCCACGTGATCCAGCTGGCGATCGCGCCCGTCTTCCTGCTGACCGGCGTCGCCACCAAGCTGACCGTCCTGCTGAACCGGCTGGCG
The DNA here is from genome assembly GCA_913777025.1 of uncultured Massilia sp. GTDB lineage: Bacteria > Pseudomonadota > Gammaproteobacteria > Burkholderiales > Burkholderiaceae_D > Telluria. The sequence goes on from CAJYQM010000324.1 coordinate 11,632, forward strand.
CGCATCATCGACCGCACGCGCTACCTCAAGGAGCAGTTGCGCAAGGGGCCGGACCCCGACTGCCACGAAGAGCTGGACGTGCTGTACGTGCGCTGGCAGCTGATCAACTACGCGCTGACGGCCAGCACCGCCTGCGGTTTGCTGATCTGCGTGATCATCGCCTGCCTGTTCCTCAACGATACCGCCAACCTGCCGCTCGACCGCTACGTCGCCGCCATGTTCGTGGTGGCGATGATCGCGCTGATCGCCAGCTTCATTTTCCTGCTGCGCGAGGTGTTCGTGTCCTTCCGCTACATGCGCATCCATTTGCACGACACGCCGTCGCAGCCCCATTGTTAAGAACCAGGATTTCCATGCAAGACTACCAACGTCCCCCCACCCTGCACCGCTACGGCATGCGCACCGAGCTGGAACAGGCCCTGCTCGAAGGCCAGTTCCGCCTGACGCCTGCGAATGGCTTCCTGGTGCTGTCCTTCTCACAAGCCTGGGACAAGGAACTGTTCACCGTGCTCGGCCCGGCCGACAGCTGCCTGGTGATCCACAACACCGAGCTCTTCGGCGAGCGCCTGCACCGCGCCGTGCAGCGCACGCTGCCCAACTGGGCCGGCATCGATGGCGCGGTCGAGTACGGCGCACGTTCGCCCCTGGGACTGGCCTTCACCGCGCCGGCGGGCGAAGCCCATGAACAGGAATGGCGCTTCGCCTGGCGTTCGATGGGGTCGATGGCCAGCCTGAACCCGGTCACGGTCCGCATCGGCAACATCGAGCAGTTTGCCGAGCTGCGTTCGCCGGAGAGCTACCCGGTCTGAGATGACGGCCAGCGCCTACCCACACCTGCTCGCACCGCTGGACCTGGGCTTCACCACGCTGAAGAACCGCGTGATGATGGGCTCGATGCACACCGGGCTCGAGGACCGTTTCTACAATTACGGCAAGCTGGCCGCGTTCTACCGCGAACGCGCGCGCGGCGGCGTCGGCCTGATCGTCACCGGCGGCATCTCGCCCAATCGGCAGGGCTGGCTGCTGCCCTTCGGCGGCACCCTGAACTTCGGCGGCGACGTGCTCAACCACCGCCGCGTGACGCGCGCCGTGCACGAGGAGGGCGGCAAGATCCTGCTGCAGATCCTGCACGCGGGCCGCTACGGCTACCAGCCGCTGGTGGTGTCGGCTTCAAACATGAAGTCGCCGATCTCGCCGTTCCGCCCGCGCGCCTTGAGCGAGCGCGGCATCGAGGCGACCATCGGCGACTACGTGCGCTGCGCCAGGCTGGCGCAACGGGCCGGCTACGACGGCGTCGAGGTGATGGGCAGCGAGGGTTACCTGATCAACCAGTTCCTGTGCGCGCGCACCAACCGCCGCCTTGATCGCTGGGGCGGCCCGATCGAGAACCGCATGCGCCTGGCGGTCGAGATCGTGCGCCGCATCCGCGCCGCTGTCGGACCGCATTTCATCATCATGCACCGCCACTCGGTGCTCGACCTGGTCGAGGGCGGCAATACCTGGGACGAGGTCGTGACCGTGGCGCGGGCCCTGGAAACGGCCGGCGCGACCATCCTGAACACCGGCTACGGCTGGCACGAGGCGAGAGTGCCCACCATCGTCACCTCGGTGCCGCGCGCCGCCTTTGCGGCGGTGGCGGCGCGCCTGCGCCGGGAAGTCGGCATCCCGGTGGTGGCCTCGAACCGCATCAACATGCCGGACGACGCCGAAGCGCTGCTGGCGCGCGGCGACGCCGACATGGTGTCGATGGCGCGCCCCTTCCTCGCCGACCCGGACTGGGTGGCCAAGGCGGCGGCGGGCCAGCCGGAACGCATCAACACCTGCATCGCCTGCAACCAGGCCTGTCTCGACCACACCTTCGCCAACCAGCGCGCCTCCTGCCTGGTGAACCCGCGCGCCTGCCACGAGACCGAGCTGGTGTATCGGGAGGTGTCGAAACGGCGCCGCATCGCCGTGATCGGCGCCGGACCGGCCGGCCTGTCGGCGGCGACGGTGGCGGCCGGACGCGGGCATGCGGTGACGCTGTTCGAGGCCGGAGACGCCATTGGCGGCCAGTTCCGCGTGGCGATGCGCGTCCCCGGCAAGGAGGAATTCGCGGAGACCATCCGTTATTTTGGGAACCAACTTGCGCAGGCCGGCGTCGAGCTGCGCCTGAACCGGCGCGCCAGCCGCGAGGAATTGCAGATGGCGGGCTACGACGACGTCATCGTCGCCACCGGCGTGACCGTGCGCCGCCCGCGCATCGAAGGCATCGACCATCCGATGGTGCTGACTTACTTGGACGTGCTGCGCGGGGCCCGGGTCGGCAAGCGCGTGGCCATCATCGGCGCCGGCGGCATCGGTTTCGATACGGCCGAATTCCTGCTGCACGAGCCGCAAGCGCCCTTGCCGGTCCCGGTGTCGAGCTGGAGCGCGGCGTGGGGCGTCGACCTTACCGTGCAGGGACCGGGCGGCTTGCTGAAACCGGAGAAGCCGGTGCCGCTGCGCGACATCTGGCTGTTGCAGCGCAAGACCACGCGCCCGGGCGCCGGCCTCGGCAAGACCTCGGGCTGGGTGCACCGCGCCAGCCTGGTGCGCCATGGCGTGACCATGCTGGCCGGCGTGCAGTACGAACGCATCGACGATGCCGGGCTGCACATCACGGTCGGCGGCGAACGGCGCCTGCTGGCCGTCGACAATGTGGTGATCTGCGCCGGGCAGGAGAGCCTGGCGGAATTGATGCCGGCTGCCGCCAGCAAGGACGGGCCGCGTTTCCACAAGATCGGCGGCGCGGCGCTGGCGAGCGAACTGGATGCCAAGCGCGCGATCCGCGAAGGGGCGGAACTGGCGGCGCGGCTGTAAAAAAAGGCCGGGTGAACATCCACCCGGCCCATCACCACACCAAACCTTGATTCAACCCGTTCAATCCTGACCGGCGCCGCTGCTGCCTTTCTTGCTCGGCCGGCTGGCGTAATCCGAGGCCGGCTGCCTCGTCTGGTCGACCTGGCGCGAGCCGCCGGCGCCCGTCTGCAGCGAGCCCGACGGGCCGGTCGGCGACTCTTGCGAGCCGGCCTTCTGCTGCTGTTCCATGCCGCCGTAGCCGGACTGGCGCGGCGCGTTCAGGCGGTCTTCCTCGCCGCGCGCCTGCATGCGCTGGGCGCTCTGGCGCGCGCTCCAGCCGGCTTGCTGGGCCGCGCCGCCGCCGCGCTGGCTGCCGACGTTCGCATCGCCGCCACCGCCGCCCTGCAGCGAGCCGCGCGCGCGCAGCGCGGCACCTTGCTGCTCGATGTTCGCTGATTGCACGTTGGCACCGCCAGGCGCCACCCAACCGGGGGCGCGCGGCTGCAGGCTGCCCTCGGCGACGGGAACGATTTTTTCCTTGGCAATACCACGTGCGCGGACGCTGTCCGGGCCTTTTTGCTTGCTCATGTTGATCCTCCTCAAGTGCTGCGCTGGTGAAGCGCTGATGGGAAGATCATGCGCGCCGGGAAGCCCATATTCCAGAGGAAGAGGGAGCGCACCTTTGTAGGAGTAGAACTACCATCTTTCTCAAAGTAATTGAGAGTAATGGTTAATGATGAGCTGATAGAACGACTTGGGCAAATGATGCCAGTGGCATCATTTGCGCCTTCGCGGGGGGCCATTCCCGGCAATAGTGGGAATGGCAAACCGTCATTTCTTGCGCACGACCACGCAGCCGATCGAGTAACCGGCCCCGAACGAGCAGATCACGCCATTCGCACCGCTCGGAAGATCGTCCTGGTAGGCGTGGAAGGCGATGATCGAACCGGCCGACGAGGTGTTGGCATAGGTGTCCAGGATCACCGGCGCCTCGCCCGGTTCGGCGTCGCGGCCGAGCAGGGTGCGGATGATCAGCTGGTTCATGCTGAGGTTGGCCTGGTGCAGCCAGAAGCGCTTGATGTCGGCCACCTGCAGGCCGGCGTTCTGCACGGTGTCGCGGATCATCTCGGCCGCCATCGGGCAGACTTCCTTGAACACCTTGCGGCCCTGCTGGCGGAACAACTTATCCGGCAGGCCGACGCCGGCTTCGTCGAAGCGGTTCATGAAGCCGAAGTTGTTGCGGATATTGTTCGAGAACTTGGTCTTCAGTTTTGAATCGAGGATCTCGAACTGGTGCTCGCCGGTGGCGGTGTCCGCCGCTTCGATGACCATCGCGGTGCAGGCGTCGCCGAAGATGAAATGGCTGTCGCGGTCGCGGAAGTTCAGGTGGGCGCTGGTGATTTCCGGGTTCAGCACTAGCACGGCGCGCGCCTGGCCAGTCTGCACGGCGCCGGCCGCGGTCTGGATCGCGAAGGTGGCCGAGGAACAGGCCACGTTCATGTCGAAACCGAAACCGTCGATGCCGAGTGCATCCTGCACCTCGACCGCCATGGCCGGGTAGGCGCGCTGCATGTTGCTGGCGGCGACCAGCACCATGTCGATGTCGGCCGCGGTCTTGTTGGCGCGCGCCAGCGCCTGGCGCGCGGCGGCCACACCGATTTCGGCCTGTAGCGACAGTTCCTCGTCGGCGCGTTCCTTGATGCGCGGGGTCATGTGGGCCGGATCCAGGACGCCGGCCTTTTCCATCACGTAGCGCGATTTGATGCCGGAGGCTTTTTCGATGAAGGCACTGCTCGACGGCTCCAGCGCGGTGGCTTCGCCGGCCGCGATCTTGTCCGCGTTCTCGGCGTTGAAGCGTTCGACGTAGGCGTTGAAGGCCGTCACCAGCTCATCGTTGGAGATGGCATGCGGAGGGGTAAACAAGCCGGTGCCGCTGATGACGACAGATTTCATTTTCGACTTTCCAAGGTGATAACGGGAGGCAACTCCCTGTGAATCTGGCGATTCTACACAATCGTACAGACCCTGGGAACTACAGGCGTTCCGGTCCGGGAAGCCTGTCGCTAAAGGCTTTGTGCGAAATCAGCGCGCATGCTGGGCCAGCGGCGTGACCGCCGTGGCCTGCTCGGTGGACCGGGCCGCGGTCCGCTTCGACAGCTGCACCGGCAAGCCCTGCAGCTGGCGCAGCGCCTGGGCCAGCTGGAAATCGGCCTTGCCGCCGAAATCGAGCGGCTTGCGCTGGCGCGCCGCGGCCAGGATGCGCATCTGCTCTTCGATGTCGTCGTGGCCCGTGGCTTGTTCCCGCATTTGCCCATGCATGCGGTCGTTCGACAGGTGGCGCCGCAAATCGGCTTCGCGCATGCGCAGCGCATTCCAGCCGTCGCCGTCCGCCGTTTCGTCGACCGGGACGTCGGGCAGGATGCCGCGCGCCTGGATCGAGCGCCCGCCCGGCGTGTAGTAGCGCGCCGTGGTCAGTTTCACGGCGGCGTCCCCGGGCAATGGACGGATGGTCTGCACCGAGCCCTTGCCGAAGGTCGGGCTGCCGACGATCATCGCGCGCTTGTAGTCCTGCAGCGCGCCGGCGACGATTTCCGAGGCCGAGGCCGAGCCGGTGTTCACCAGCACCACCATCGGCAGGGTTTTATACAGGTCCGGCACCTTCGCCAGCGGATCGATGCCCCGTCCCAGCATGTAGTACTCGGGGCGGCCGTAGAAGCGCGCCCTGGATTCCTCGAGCTGGCCATTGGTCGAGACGATTTCGGCGCCGCGCGGCAAAAAGGCGGCCGCCACGCCGATCGCGCCCTGCAGCAGGCCGCCCGGGTCGTTGCGCAAGTCCAGCACCAGGCCTTTGAGCGCCGGTTCCTCGCGCGCCAGCGCCGCCAGTCGATTGGCCAGGTCGTCCACCGTCGGTTCCTGGAATTGCGAGATGCGCACCCAGGCGTAGCCCGGCGCCACGATCCTGCCTTTTACGCTCTTCTGCACGATCTCTTCGCGCACCACGCCGATCTCCAGCGGCGCCGGCGCATCCTTGCGGATGATGGTCAGCACGACCCTGGTGCGGGGCTCGCCGCGCATGCGCTTGATCGCCTGGTCCAGGTCCATGCCGCGCACGGCGGCGCCGTCGATGCGGGCGATCAGGTCGCCCGCCTTGATGCCGGCGCGTTCGGCCGGCGAATCCTCGATCGGGGCGACGATCTTGACGTAGCCTTCGGCGCTCTGGCCGATCTCGATGCCCAGGCCGACGAATTTACCCTCGGTGCCTTCGCGCAGTTCGCGGTAGGCGTTGCGGTCGAGGTAGGCCGAATGCGGGTCGAGCGAGGCCACCATGCCGGACACGGCCTGGGTCAGGAGCTTGCGCTGGTCGACCGGTTCCACGTAGTCCGCTTCGATCAGGCGGTAGGCGTCCGCCACCCGGCGCAGGCTGTCCACGGGCATGTCGTCCTCGACCGGCTTGTGCGCCAGTTGCGAGAATTGCATGGTGACCGCGACCCCGAGGACCACCCCGAGGGTGACCAGGCCGTAGTTCTTGAATCGAGAGCCCATGGTTGACGAATCGGTCCGAAAATGAGGAATGCGCGCGCGGCGCGACGGCCCAGTATAGCCGCCCTGCGCCGCGGGCGTGTCCGACCGATGCGGAACCGATACGGAACCGCCAGCTCAGGCGAGCGCGCGTTGCCGGGCGCTCGCGGTGCCGCGCGTGCCGATAATGCGCGAAAACAACTGGATCTGGCCCTCGGTGGTCGCATCCCAGCTGAAATTCTCGGCGTAGCGGCGCGTGGCCGCATGGTCCGGGTAGTGTTCGCGCAGGGTACGGATCGCGCGGGCGATGCCTTCCGAGGTGCGCTCCGGCATCAGGACGCCGGCTTCCGGCGCGGCCACGACTTCCGGCGTGCCCCAGACATTGCTCGCCACCACGGGCGTGCCGCAGGCCATCGATTCCAGCAGCACGTTGGCCCAGCCTTCGCGGCTGGACGCCAGCACCATGGCGTCGGCGGCATTGTAATACTCCTTCAATTGCGGCTGGGCGACCGAACCGAGGAAGGTCACGCGGTCCTTCACGCCCAGGCGCGCGGCCTGCATTTCCAGGTTCTTGCGTTCCGGGCCGGTGCCGGCGATCAGCAGCCTGGCATCCGGCATCAGGGGCAGGGCGCCGATGGTGAGGTCATGCGCCTTGCGCTTGTCGAGCAGGCCGACCGAGACCAGGGTAAAACCGTCGATGCCGAGCTTATTGCGCATGGCCTGGCGGTCCATCGGCGCGAAACGCTGCAGATCGACGCCGTTGCGCAGCGGGACGATGCGTTCGCCCGGCATGCCCAATCCCACCATCTCGTCGCGCAGGGCGTTGCAGACCGTGATCATGCCGGCGGCGTTTTCGGCTGCCCACATCAGCTGTTTTCGCGGCAGCGGGTACTGCGGGATCAGGTTGATGTCGGTGCCGCGCGCGGTGATCACGACCGGCTTGTTGAAATACTTGCCGAGCATGACCGCGGCCACGCCGTCCGGATAGAAGTAATGGGCGTCGATGGCATCGAAGTCATAGCCTTCGTCGATGATGCGGCCGATTTCCTTCTTGGCGGACTGGGCCAGCAGCCAGGGCGCCACCGTCATCCCGACCTTCGGGATCACCAGGTAGCGCGGGTGGCGCACGTCGATGTCGTAGCGGGTTTCGCGCCGCGGCACCCGGGCGAAGCCGGCGTAGTCGCCGAAGCGCGGATGCTGCGACGGGAACCAGGCGACCGGCGCGACCACCTTCGATTCGACCTGGCCGCTGCCCAGCAGATAGCGCAGGCGGGTTTCGACGAAGATGCCGTGGCTGGGCTTGACCGTGTTGGGGAACAGCGTACTGAATGTAAGAAGCTTCATGGAATCGTAGTGCGGATCGAGGGGCCGTGCAGGCTGGCGGTGGCGGTTATTCTAACGGAACTGTCGTGGCTTAATAGCAAAAATGTAACGTGCGAAGCGTGCTCTCCAGAAATCTATGATAAATTCATCTAGTTACTAGCCTAGAGGAAAGTCTTCCGGGCTGCCATCTCATGAGGCGATAGGGCGCGCCACCGGCGCGTCACGCGCTCCAACTTTACTGCACTGTTAGAACTATGAAAATTTCCGTTATCGGGACTGGTTACGTCGGACTGGTGTCCGGCGCATGCTTCGCGGACGTCGGCAACACCGTGTTGTGCCTGGACGTCGACACGCGCAAGATCACAATGCTGAAGGACGGCATCATCCCGATCCACGAGCCCGGCCTGGATAGCCTGGTGCAGCGCAATGCCGCGGCCGGCCGCCTGTTTTTCTCCTCGAATTACGACGACGCCGTCAGCCACGCCGACATCATCTTCCTGGCCGTCGGTACCCCGCCGGACGAAGACGGCAGCGCCGACCTGACCCACATCCTGTCGGCCGCGCGCAGCATCGGCGAACGCCTGACGAAGCCGACGGTCATCGTCGACAAGTCGACCGTGCCGGTCGGCACCGCCGAAAAGGTCAAGGGCGCGATTGCCGGCGAACTCGAGAAGCGTGGCGTGAACGTCGCCTTCAGCGTGGTCAGCAACCCCGAATTCCTGAAGGAAGGCGCGGCGATCGACGACTTCATGAAGCCGGACCGCATCGTGGTCGGCAGCGACGAGGCGGATGCGATGAAACAGATGCGCCAGCTGTACGCGCCGTTCAGCCGCAACCACGAGAAATTCGTCGAAATGGACGTGCGCAGCGCGGAACTGACGAAATACGCGGCCAACGCCATGCTGGCCACCCGCATCAGCTTCATGAACGAGCTGGCCAACCTGTCCGAAGTGCTGGGCGCCGACATCGAAGCGGTGCGCATGGGCATCGGCATGGACCCGCGCATCGGCCCCGACTTCCTGTACGCCGGCATGGGCTATGGCGGTTCCTGCTTCCCGAAGGACGTCAAGGCCCTGATCAAGACCGCCAGCCAGCACGAGCAGGCCTTGCACCTGCTCACCGCCACCGAAAAGGTCAACGACGCCCAGAAGAACGTGCTGTTCAAGAAACTGGTGCGCTTCTTCGGTTCCGAACAGGCACTGAACGGCAAGACCATCGCCCTGTGGGGCCTGTCGTTCAAGCCGAACACCGACGACATGCGCGAAGCGCCGAGCCGCATCCTGATCCAGGCCCTGTTCGCAGCCGGTGCGAACGTCGTCGCCTATGATCCGGTCGCCAGCACCGAAGCCCGCCGTGTCCTCGTCGCCGAGCATGGCGAAGACAAGTGCCAGGCCCAGTTGCGCATCGTCGATTCCGCGCGCGCGGCGGTCGAAGGCGCCGACGTGCTGGTGCTGGTGACGGAATGGAAGGAGTTCCGTGCGCCGGACCTGCCGTACCTGGCCCAGACTCTGAAGCTGAAAGCTGTCTTCGACGGCCGCAACATCTACAATCCGGAAGCGTTCGCGGCCGCCGGGCTGGTGTACGAAGGCATCGGCCGCCGTTCGGGGAAAGTGGAACAATGACCGAAGCAGCCAGCAACACCACGATCCTGGTCACCGGCGCCGCCGGCTTCATCGGCAGCGCGGTCGCGGTGCGCCTGGCGGCCATGGGCTACCGGGTGGTCGGCTGCGACAATTTCAACGATTACTACGATCCCGCGCTGAAACGGCACCGTGTCGAAGCCCTGCTGGGCCCGGCCGGCGTGCCCTGCGAAACGGTCGAATTGAGCGACGGCGAGCAGACCGCCGCCCTGTTCGACCGCGTCAAACCGGCGCTGGTCGTGCACCTGGCGGCCCAGGCCGGCGTCCGCTATTCGCTGAAGAATCCGGCGGTCTACGTGCAGGCCAACATGGTGGCCTTCGGGCACATCCTGGAAGGCTGCCGCAAGCACCAGACGGCGCACATGGTCTACGCCAGCAGCAGCAGCGTCTACGGCGCCAACGCCAAGACGCCGTTTTCGGAATCCGACCAGACCGACGAGCCGGTGTCCTTGTATGCGGCGACCAAGAAGGCCAACGAGCTGATGGCTTATACCTACAGCCACCTGTACGGCCTGCCGATGACGGGCCTGCGTTTCTTCACGGTGTATGGGCCGTGGGGCCGCCCGGACATGGCCTACTTCAGCTTCGCGCGCAAGATGCTGGCCGGGGAGAATATCCCGGTGTTCGCCGAGGGCAAGCTGTACCGCGACTTCACCTATATCGACGACATCGTCGAAGGCGTGGTGCGCCTGCTGTTCAAGCCGTCGGCACCCGAGGGGAAACCGCCGCACTCGATCTTCAACATCGGCAACAACCAGCCGGTGCAGGTGCTGGACTTCATCCGCACCCTGGAAAACGCCTTCGAGGTCAAGGCCGAGCTGGATTTCCAGCCGATGCAGCCGGGCGACGTGCCGGCCACCCATGCCGATACGGGCAAGCTGCAGGACTGGGTCGGCTACAAGCCGACGACGTCCCTGGACGCTGGATTGCGTGAATTTGCGCGATGGTATAATCAGACCACCCGCGCAAATGTTTCCTATCTGAAATGAAAAAAGTCCTCATCCTCGGCGTCAACGGTTTTATCGGACACCACCTTTCCAAGCGTATCCTCGAGACCACCGATTGGGAAGTGTACGGGATGGACATGCAGTGCGAGCGCATCAAGGAGTTCCTTGACCATCCGCGCATGCATTTCTTCGAGGGCGACATCACGATCAACAAGGAGTGGGTCGAGTACCACGTCAAGAAGTGCGACGTGATCCTGCCGCTGGTCGCCATCGCGACGCCCTCGACCTATGTGAAAGAGCCGCTGCGCGTGTTCGAACTCGACTTCGAGGCGAATTTGCCGATCGTGCGTTCGGCCGCGAAATACAGGAAACACCTGATCTTCCCGTCGACCTCGGAAGTGTATGGCATGAGCCGTGATGCCGAGTTCGACCCGGAGAACTCGGAACTGGTGTATGGCCCGATCAACAAGCCGCGCTGGATCTACGCCTGCGCCAAGCAGCTGATGGACCGCGTGATCTGGGGTTACGGCATGGAAGGCCTGAATTTCACGCTGTTCCGTCCGTTCAACTGGATCGGCGCCGGCCTGGATTCGATCCACACGCCGAAAGAGGGTTCCTCGCGCGTGCTGACCCAGTTCCTGGGCCACATCGTGCGCGGCGAACCGATCCAGCTGGTCGACGGCGGCGCCCAAAAGCGTTCGTTCACCTATGTCGACGACGGCATCGACGCCCTGATGCGCATCATCGAGAACAAGGACGGCAACGCCACCGGCAAGATCTACAACGTCGGCAACCCGGAGAATAACTATTCGATCCGCGAACTGGCCACCATGATGCTGGACCTGGCCGCCGCCTACCCGGAATACCGCGACACCGCCAGGCAGGTGAAGCTGGTCGAAACCAGCTCGGGCGCCTACTATGGCGCCGGCTACCAGGACGTGCAGAACCGCGTGCCGAAGATCGAGAACACCATCGGCGAGCTGGGCTGGAAGCCGCAGTTCACGATGCGCGATGCGCTGGTCAAGATCTTCGATTCGTACAAGGACAAGCTGGGCGACGCCAAGCAGCTCAATTCCTGAGCATCCCCGTCCTCATGCAAAAGGCTGCCGCGGCAGCCTTTTTTATTGGCGCTCCCAAACATCGTCAGTACAAGTTCAGCGAACTTGTAAATCCTTGTATGCCACGTCTTGTACCGGGTAAGTATTTGTAAGGAGGCCGGACAGGGCTGCCGGGCGGGCCTATAGTTGATCTCAGTTTTTCTCTCTCTCCACTCTTGAAGTGGTCTTTGCCCACGGTTCCCCAACCGTGGGCTTTTTTATGTCCCGGAGATTAATATGTTGATAAGCCGCCTTGCCCGCGCCTGCCTGCTGGCCCTTGCGGTCGGCAGCGCCGCGCCCTCGTTTGCCGTCCCGCTGATGGACCTGCGCGCCGAAGACCTGCTGTTCCTGGCCACCGACGTCAAGACCTCGATGCACCTGAACGCCAACCAGCAGACGCTGTGGAGCCAGGTGGAGAGCCGTGCGCGCGCCATCCTGCGCGAGCGCCAGCGCCGGCGCGACGCGCTGCAGGAACAGGCCAGGTCCATCCTCGCCAGGCCGGACGTCGAGCTGCGCGAACTGGACAAGCTGGTCGATGCGGAAAGCGCGGCCTCGCTGGCCGAAGACCGGCAATTGCGCGCACTGTGGCTGGGCCTGAACGATGCGCTCGACGACAAGCAGCGCGCCCAGGTCGCGACCTTCCTCGGCGAGCAACTGGTGCGCGTGGTGCCCGAAGGCCAGCCCGGCGCGAGAGAACATGGCGGTGAGCGCGGCCCGGGTGGCGGGCGTCCCGGCGGCGGGGGCCGCCGCGGCGGCACGGGTAGTGGCGGCATGGGCGGCATGGGTCCGGGCGGCGCTTCGATCAACATTGGCGGCTGACACGCACCATCGCCCGTAAAACGCGAACCACGACAGGGCGCCCTTGCACTACCATGCAGCGGCGCCCTTGTTTCATTGCACGATCATATATGCATCATGTATCGTAAAGTAAAAATGTCCATTTTTTTGTATCGCGCCTATGCTTCCCGGCTAGAATTTATTGGATCCGGGCAGCACGGCGATGCGCTTGTGCCGCCGCGTAACCGATAACAAGAACGATCGCCATGACCCAAGCCGCGTTCCGCGTGCCGACCCTCAGGCCAGCCTGGCCGACAGCAGTCTCCCCGAGCGTTTCCTCCCGTATCCGGCCGCTGCCATGCGCTGTGGCGTGCCAGTCAACAGCCCGGTTTCGGCAATCCCGGCTGTGTTAAATTTGCCGATGGCCACAAGCCGCTCTTTTCCCCGCAACTAAGGAATTTCTCGTGAAACGACACCTTCTGAGCACCCTGACCCTGTCCCTGATGGCGGCTTTTGCCAGCGCCGCGGACACTGCTCCGGCAGCCGCGCCAACCGCGCGCACGTCGGGCATCGACCTGCAGTACATCGACCCGAGCGTACGCGTGCAGGACGATTTCTTCGGCCACCTCAACGGCAAGTGGCTGAAGACCACGGAAATCCCGTCGGACAAGCCGAGCTGGGGTACGTTCATGAAGCTGCGCGACGACACCACGCCGCAGCTGCGCGAGATCATCGAGGCGAACCAGAAGGATCCGAACAAGAAGGCCGGCAGCGACAACCAGAAGATCGCCGACTTGTACACCAGCTTCATGGACGAGAAGAAGCTGGAAGCGCTGGGCACCCGGCCGCTGGCCGGCGAACTGCACCGCATCGCCGCGCTGAAGGACAAGAAGGCGGTGCCGGCGCTGGTCGCCCACCTGTCGCAAATCGGCGTGTCGACCCCGTACGGCATCGGCGTGGCGCAGGACGCCAAGGAATCGACCAGGTACGCGACCTACATCCGCCAGGGCGGCCTCGGCATGCCGGACCGCGACTACTACCTGAAGCTGGACGACAAGCGCATGGCCGACATCCGCGCGGCTTATGAAAAGCACATCGCCAACATCCTGACCCTGGCCGGCGACAAGGATGCCGCGGCCAAGGCGCGCGCGATCCTGGCGTTCGAGACCAAGCTGGCCGAGGCCCAGTGGGACCGCGTGTCGCTGCGCGACCCGAACAAGAGCTACAACAAGATGACCGTGGCCGAACTGGGCCAGCTGACCCCGGGCTACGATTGGAAGGGCGCGCTGGGCGCGGCCGGCCTGGGCAAGGCCGGCTACGTGATCGTGGGCCAGCCGAGCTACATCACGGGTTTCAAGCAGATTCTCGACAACACCGACCTCGCTACCCTGCAGGCCTACTTCCAGTGGCACCTGCTGCGTGAATTCTCGCCCTACCTGACCAAGGCGTTTATGGACGAGAACTTCGACTTCTACGGCAAGACCCTGACCGGCGTGACCGAGAACCGTCCGCGCTGGAAGATCGGCGTGTCGACCGTCGAAGGCGCGCTGGGCGAGGCGCTGGGCCGCGAATACGTGGCCAAGTACTTCCCGCCGGAGCGCAAGGCGCGCATGGATGAGCTGGTCAAGAACGTGCTGGCCGCCTACAAGGAATCGATCGACGGCCTCGACTGGATGAGCCCGGAGACCAAGAAGGAAGCGCAAGCCAAGCTGGCCACCTTCAACCCGAAGATCGGCTACCCGGTCAAGTGGCGCGATTACTCGAAGCTGGCCATCAAGCCGGATGACCTGGTCGGCAACGTGATGCGCGCCGCCACCTTCGGCTACAACCGCAACATCAACAAGCTGGGCAAGCCGATCGACCGCGACGAATGGGGTATGACGCCGCAGACCATCAACGCCTATTACAACTCGCGCCTGAACGAGATCGTGTTCCCGGCCGCGATCCTGCAGCCGCCGTTCTTCAATGCCGAAGCGGACGACGCCGTGAACTATGGCGCGATCGGCGCCGTGATCGGCCACGAGATCGGCCACGGCTTCGACGACAAGGGCAGCCAGTCGGACGGCAAGGGCAACCTGCGCAACTGGTGGACCAAGGAAGACGGCGAGCGCTTCAAGGCCAAGACCGACATGCTGGTCAAGCAGTACGACGCCTTCGAGCCGGTGCCGGGCTACCACGTCAACGGCGCCCTGACCCTGGGTGAGAACATCGGCGACAACTCGGGCCTGGCCATTGCCTACAAGGCGTACAAGATCTCGCTGCACGGCCAGCAGGCCCCGACCATCGACGGCTTGACCGGCGACCAGCGCTTCTTCATGGGCTTCGGCCAGGTATGGCGCTCGAAGATGCGCGACGCCGCGGCGATCCAGCAGGTCAAGACCGACCCGCACTCGCCGGGCCAGTTCCGCGCCAACGGCACGCTGCGCAACCAGGCCGCGTTCTACGAGGCCTTCGGCGTCAAGGAAGGCGACAAGATGTACCTGAAACCGGAAGAGCGCGTGACGATCTGGTAATTCCGGGACAACACAGCAGTAGAATAGGGCTGGCGGCAATCCCGCCGGCCTGTTTACCCCAATAATTCAAGGGACACGAAGAGATGAAAAAACAGTATTTGCTGAGCGCCCTGACGCTCGCACTGATCACCAGCCTGGGCCATGCGGCCGAAGGAGCAGCCGCCGTGAAAAACACCGCCGCCAAGACCGGCCAGACCCTGAGTGCCGGCATCGCCACCCAGTACATCGAATCGTCGGTGCGTCCGCAAGACGACTTCTTCGAATACCTGAACGGCAAGTGGCTGAAAACCACGGAAATCCCGGCGGACAAGTCGAGCTGGGGCTCGTTCATGGAGCTGCGCGAGAACACCCTGCCGCAGCTGCGCGGCATCATCGAAAAGACGGCCTCGAGCAACCCCGCCGCCGGCACCGACGCCCAGCGCATCGGCGACTTCTACGCCAGCTTCATGGATGAAGCGCGCCTGGAACAGCTGGGCGCGACCCCGCTGAAGGCCGAACTGGACAAGATCGCCGCGCTGAAGGACAAGTCCGAGCTGCCGGCCCTGCTGGCCAACCTGGGCAAGATCGGCGTGGGCGTGCCCTTCGACTACGGCATCCACCAGGACAACAAGGATTCGACCAAGTACGTCGCCGACATCGGCCAGGGCGGCCTGGGCATGCCGGACCGCGACTACTACCTGAAGGCGGACGACGCCAAGCTGGCCGCGACCAAGGCCAAGTACCTGACCCACGTCGAGAAGATGCTGAGCATGGCCGGCGACAAGAACGCCGGCGCCAACGCGAAAGCCATCGTCGACTTCGAGACCGAGATCGCCAAGGTACAGTGGACCAAGGTCGAACTGCGTGACCCGATCAAGGCCTACAACAAGGTCAACCTGGCCGACATGGCCAAGGTCGCCCCGGACTTCGACTGGAACGCCTGGTTCAAGACCGCCGGCATCACCGGCAAGGCCGACTACGTGATCGTCAGCCAGCCGACCTACCTGAAAGCCTTCGTCGAGGTCGCCAACCGCACCCCGATCGACACCTGGAAGGCCTACCTGTCGCTGCACCTGATCGAATCCTACGGCAGCTTCCTGTCGAAGAACTTCGCCGACGAGCGCTTCGACTTCTATGGCCGCACCCTGTCGGGCGTGAAGGAACAGGAACCGCGCTGGAAGCGTGGCGTCGGCACGGTCGAGCGTTCGCTGGGCGAAGCGCTGGGCAAGCTGTACGTGGCCGACTACTTCCCGGCCGAGCGCAAGGCGCGCATGGAAGAGCTGGTCAAGAACCTGCTGGCCGCCTACAAGCAGTCGATCGACAAGCTCGACTGGATGAGCCCGGCCACCAAGAAGGAAGCGCAAGCCAAGCTGGCCAAGTTCACCCCGAAGATCGGCTACCCGAACAAGTGGAAGGATTATTCGGCCTTGACCGTCAAGCGTGACGACCTGGTCGGCAACGTGATGCGCTCGCGCATCGTCGAAGGCGACCGCGAGCTCAACAAGCTGGGCAAGCCGATCGACCGCGACGAGTGGGGCATGACGCCGCAGACCATCAACGCGTACTACAACCCGGAGATGAACGAGATCGTGTTCCCGGCCGCGATCCTGCAGCCGCCGTTCTTCGACGCCAATGCGGATGACGCGGTCAACTACGGCGGCATCGGCGCCGTGATCGGCCACGAGATCAGCCACGGCTTCGACGACCAGGGCGCCCAGTACGACGGCGACGGCAACCTGCGCGACTGGTGGACCGCGTCCGACCACAAGAACTTCAAGGCCAAGACCACCGCGCTGGTCAACCAGTACAACGCCTTCGAGCCGCTCCCGGGCTACCACGTCAACGGCGAGCTGACCCTGGGCGAGAACATCGCCGACAACTCGGGCCTGGCCATCGCCTACAAGGCCTACCACATCTCGCTGAAAGGCAAGAAGGCCCCGGTCATCGACGGCATGACCGGCGACCAGCGCCTGTACGCGGGCTGGGCCCAGGTATGGCGCTCGAAGATGCGCGAGCAGCAGCAGATCGTGCAAGTGAAAACCGATCCGCACTCGCCAGGCCAATACCGCGCCAACGGCACCCTGCGCAACCAGCCGGGCTTCTACGAAGCCTACAAGGTCAAGCAGGGCGACAAGATGTTCCTGGCGCCGAAGGATCGCGTGATCATCTGGTAAGCGGCATGTGATCCTGGTTCGACCAGAAGGGACGCGCATCGCGTCCCTTTTTTTATCCCATCGCATCCCATCGTGTCGCATTCCATTGCATCGCATCGCATGCAAACAGCGCCAAATGCGGCGATAGGTTTGATTTTTTCTGGAGTGCATGTAAACATGGTGGGCTGTCGTTGAATTCGCGACACTATTTCCGCCCTGACCAATGAATGTCATGCAACCCAGATTTTCCGCCTATCTCGATATCCTCCGCTTTTTCGCGGCACTCATGGTTTTCCTGGGCCACGCGGCAGGGAAGTACTGGACCGGCGGTTTCCTTTGGCCTACCGGCGCCTATGGCGATACATGCGTCGTGGTGTTCTTCGTGCTGTCGGGATTCGTGATCGCCTATGTCACCGATAACAAGGAAAACAATGCGGCCGTCTATGCCTCGAATCGCATCGCCAGGTTGTGGTCGGTGGTGGTACCGGCGCTGGCGCTGACATTCGTCGTCGACTATTTCGGGGTCCGGATGGCCCCTGGCTTGTATATCGGCCAGCCCTGGTTCGCCGGCGATCACGCGGGCCTGCGCTACCTGGCATCGTTCTTCATGGTGCAGGAAGCCTGGCACATCAGTTATACCCCCGGGATCAACGGACCCTTCTGGTCCTTGAGCTACGAGGCCTTTTATTACCTGTTGTTCGGACTGATGACCTTTTATAAGGGGCGCGGCAAATGGCTTGCCATGCTTGCCGTGTTCCTCATCGCGGGGCCGCTCGTGCTGATGCTGTTCCCGGTCTGGATGCTGGGCGTGTTCGCCTACCGGCAGTCGAAGTCATGGCGGATGCCCGTGCCGGCCGCGTGGGCGGCTTTCCTCGCCGGCGCCTTGCTGCTCCTGCTGTCGCCGTCCATCCGCCATGTCGTGGGCTGGCAATGGATGGGACAGGAAGTCCTGGGCCGGTATGTCGACGCGGCAGCCTTTCTGCTTCATCTTGCCGGTGCCCATTGCCTGCTGGCGGGGCAACGGGGATTGCCCGCCGGGCTCCATGGCATGATCAAACGTGTTGCGTCCACAACGTTCGTGCTTTATCTGTTCCATCGTCCCCTGATACAGCTGTTCAGCTATATCGGACCGGCCGATCCTTCGAGCTGGGAACGGCGCGTGCTGGTCATCGGCGCCACGCTGGTGCTGGTCGCGATCGCGACGCCGTTGTGCGAACAGCTGCAATCCCACCTGCGCGCCCTGTGCCGGCGCCTGCTGGTGCGCAAGAGCGCGCCGGCCCGGACCGGCAACGCGCCGGCACCGTATGCCGACCCCGTCCTCGAGGATGGCATGACCGAAGTCGCCGCGGATTCCAAGGCATAGCGCGTGCCGGTGCCGCAAACAAACAAGGCCGCTGGATCGCGGCCTTGTTTGCGTCTGCGGGCGTGAAGCCTGTGATGCCTGTTATTTCGTCACGCTCGAGACGCTGCAGGCCTTGACCACGTTCGGCGCCGGGTCGCCGAACACCGCGTTCGAGCAGGCGACCGGACCGGTCAGGGTCCGGGTCACGAAGGCGTTGCCGGCGCCGTAGCGCACTTCACGGCTGCCGCTGAACGAGCAGTTGCCGCCTTCGGTCGCGCAGCTGCTCCAGGTCGGCGCCGGGTCGACCGTGGCGCTCGAGACGCTGCAGGTCTTGACCACGTTCGGGGTCGGGTCGCCGAACACGGCGTTGGTGCAGGCCACCGAACCGGTCGCGGTCTTGCTCACGAAGGTGTTGCCCGAGCCATAGCGCACTTCGCGGGTGCCGCTGAAGGTGCAGGTGCCGCCTTCGTTGGCGCAGCTGGTCCAGGTAGTGCCGCCCGGCGCCGTGCCGCTGCCGGCCGCGGCTTCATAGGCGCCGATGTCGATCTGGCCGACACTGGTGCGGGTCTCGCCCGAGGCGACGTGCTTGTACTGCGCGATCGGCGTCAGCGCGAAGCCGGACGCGGCCACGCCCGGGGCCGTACCGGCGTTGATCGCCGGCGAATTCGCGGCCGGGTGCAGGTCGTAGCCGGCGCGATTGACGAAGGCCGGGCTGGTGGCGCGGTAATTGGTCCTGTCGATGGCGTTGCCCTGGTTGGTCGCGGTGCCCACGCCGCCAAAGATATTGTTCTGCAGCAGGACCGGGGTGGTGACGCCGGAACCGACCATCACGAAGGTGCCGCCCGAGCCGGAATCGTTCAGGAAGGTATTGTTGACCACGTACAGGTCCTTGCCCGGATTGCTCGCGCCTTCCTCGCCATAGGCCAGGATGTTCGGGTTGTTGTTGGCGGCCGGCTGCTCGATCACGTTGCCGATCACGTAGGACGTGCCGGCGTTCGGCAGGTCGACCTCGTAGCTCGGGCTGCCCGCGGCGGTGCTGCCGCTCTGGCCCGCGGCGGTGCTGGAGAAGCGGTTGTTGTAGATGGTGTTGACCATCGCGCGCGATTTCAGGTTGTGGCCGACGTTGGCGTCGTGCGAATAGCTGTAGCGGAAGGTCAGGCTCTTGACCTTGCCGATGTACAGGTTGTGGGTGTAACCGTCGCCGAAACCGTTGTGGCCGAATTCCGAGTATTCGATCAGGACGTCGCTGGCGGTGTTCTCGCCGCTCAGGATGCCGTTCTCGTTATCGTGCAGGAAGCTGTTGCGCAGCGTGAAGCCGGTGCCTTCCAGGCGCAGCGCGGCGCCGTTCTGGTCCCGCACCTTGGCGCCGTACATTTCGACGTTGTCGATGGTGACATTGTTGCCGATGACGACCCAGATCCCCTTGCCCATCGCATTCGCGCCGTTGGCATCGATCATCGGACGGCCGTTGACGCCGCGGATGGTGAGGTTGTTGCGGTAGATACCGCAGACGTCGCCCTTGTAGATGTTGTTGCCGGTGATTTCGACGGTATCGCCATCCTTGGCGGCGCCGAAGGCCGCGCAGGGAGCGGCATAGGTCTTGCCGGGGCCGACCGACAGGGTCGCGGCGGAGGCGCTGCTCACGGCGAGCAGCGAAATCAGCAGGGCTGGGGCCAGGCTGGAGAGGGTGCGCTGTTGCATGTCGTTTCCTTGAATGTGTCCTGAGAGCAGTTATTCCTGCTGGAAAGTTCGCAGCTTACGAGATTTAAGACACGCGGTTTGTAAGCATTTGTAACTTAAAATACGGAACATGCAACTATAAAAAAACGATAAAAATCATAGGTTTATCTCAACTTTTGTTAAATTCTCAATAATATTCAGGCGCCTGCTGCGGGTCCGTAAACAGGACCAGCAGGGCTGTTTCACTATGGAAAAATAGTGTCTTGGAAGGCGGGGTGGTTGAGTGGCCGAGCCTGCCCGACAGGCCAGCGACACCGAATCTGCTGAAGGGAAGTCAACAATCTTGCGAAAGGATTTCGTCCGTTTGCGCTTCATTGTTGTTTTATTGCATCACTCTTTCACGAAGAAAGTGAGCAAAAAAACATCAAAAAACATGTTTGAGGAGGAGACGTAGTTATATGCAAGATTGGCATGGATTGAACATGGCTAAAACGCCAGCATGCCGGGTTGCCGAATACAACACACGGTTGATACAAGATTTATAAAAATTGCAAATCCGTATAAAATTTGATTTGAAGCATTGTATAACTGCCCATTTCACCACCTATTGATGCACGTTCCTGACAAGAGACCGACGGCCTCCTTCCTGTTCCTGGCCTACCTGTGCGCGCTTGGCATCGGCATCCTGGCGATATGGCTGGCCAAATCCTGCCAATCCGGCTTTTCCGGTGCGGATGAGCCATCCCATTTTCTCAACGGTTATTTCATTGCGGATTACCTGAGCCATCGCCTGGGCGCCAACCCGATGGCGGCGGCGACCGAGTTCTATACCCACTATCCAAAGATCTCGATCGGCCACTGGCCACCCGCCTATTACGGCTTCCTCGGCATACTGTTCACGGTACTGCCGCCCACCATGCCGGTCGCCTTCGCGATCAATGCGCTGGTGGCAGCCCTGCCGGCAGTCGGCATCGCCGCCGCGCTGGCCATGCTGTCCGGCCGCCGCGCGGCCATCGCCGGCGTGCTGGTTTATGCGCTGACGCCGCTGGCGCTCGAAGGGCAGGTGATGTTCATGGTCGACCAGCCCCTGGCCGCCTGCCTGGTGGCCGCCACTGCCGTGTGGATCGGTTACGTACATGCGCCCGGCTGGGGCAAGGCCATCGGTTTCGCCTTGCTGGCGGCGCTGGCCGTCCTCATCAAGGGCAATGGCTGGCTCGCCGTATTCATTCCGGTCTTCCACATCCTGCTGACCGCCAATTGGCGCTTGTTGCTGTCGATCCGGCTGTATGTGGCGGCCGCCGTGGCCGCCGCGCTGGTGGTGCCGTGGTACGTGCTGACGGCCAAGATCGCCGCCGACGGCTTCAACTACCAGGCCGGTTTCGCCTACGCATCCCAGGCCCTGGCCGCCAACCTCGGCACGCTGGCCCGCGAGCTGACGCCGGCCGGCCTGCTGCTCGCGCTGTTCGGCGCCGCGGCCGAGTTCCGCGGCCGGGCGCAATCGCGCCTGCGCTGGACCATCGTCAGCGGCATCATCAGCCTGGTGCTGGCCACGCTCACGCTGCAGTCGCTGGTGCCGGTCGATATCGTCGACCGCTACATGGCGCCGGCCATGCCGGCCGTGGTCGTGCTGGCCGTGCTCGGCGCCCAGCGCGTCCTGGCCTGGCTGGCGCGCAGCCGCGGACCGGGCCTGGCCGCTGCCGCCGCTGCCGTGCTGGCCGTCGTCATGACGGTGCCCGGCCTGCGCCACCTGGCGGAGCGTCCCCCGAAAGCCGACATGGGCATCGCCCAGCTGGCCGGCGCACTGGCATCCGGACGCCAGCCGGCGCTGACCGTGATCGACGGCCCGGCCGGCGCCGAGGGCGCCTTCATCGCGCAGATGGCGGTGCACGACACCGGCTTGCAGGGTTATGTCGTGCGCGCCTCGAAACTGCTGGCGGATTCGAATTTCATGGGCAGCAGCTACACGCTCAAGTTTGCCGATACGCGCCAGGTGCTGGCCGAGCTGCACCGGCTGGGCGTGCAGCACGTCGTCATCGTGCGTCCCCACGACCTGCCCGCTTATCCGCACAGCCGGCAGATGCGCGATGCGCTCGCCTCCAGCGGATCCGGATTCCTCCTGAAGCAGAGCCTGCCGCACCAGTACCGCGGCGGCGTCACGGAAGTCTACGAAGCGGAAGGCATGCCTTCACCCGATATCGCCACCGTGCGCAGCTTCGGCCTGCCGGCCAAGGCAAGCACGCTCACCAAATTACAGTAACAAGGAAAAGAATGAACTCCACATTGAGGGCTCCTGGAAACATCATGCCGATGAACGCGGCGCATCCTTCGCTCGCCGGTTTCGAGATCGCCGTGATCCTGCCGTGCTACAACGAGGAAGCCGCGATCGGCGCCGTGGTCGAGGGATTCCGCAAGGAGCTGCCGCAGGCCCGGATCTATGTCTACGACAACAATTCGAAGGACCGCACTTCGGAAGTGGCCGCCGCCGCCGGCGCCATCGTGCGCAAGGAAACCCTGCAGGGCAAGGGCAACGTGGTGCGCCGCATGTTCGCCGACGTCGACGCCGACATCTACCTGATGTGCGATGGCGACATCACCTATGACGCGGCCAGCGCCCCGGCGCTGATCGCCAAGCTGGTCGACGAAAACCTGGACATGGTGGTCGGCTGCCGCATCGATTCCGAAGCCGCCGCTTACCGCGCCGGGCACCGTTTCGGCAATGCGCTGTTCACCGGCTTCGTCGCGACCCTGTTCGGCAACCGCTTCACCGACATCCTGTCCGGCTACCGCGTGTTCTCGCGCCGCTTCGTCAAATCCTTCCCTGCGCTGTCCAACGGCTTCGAGACCGAAACCGAACTGACCGTGCACGCGCTCCAGCTGCGCATGCCGATCGGCGAGCTCGACACGCCCTATGGCGCACGCCTCGAGGGATCGAACAGCAAGCTGTCGACCTACCGCGACGGTTGGCGCATTCTCTTGATGATCACCAAGCTGTTCAAGAACGAGCGGCCGCTGATGTTCTTCACCATCATCTTCGGGCTGCTGGCGCTGGTGTCCCTGGGCCTGTCCTTCCCGGTGCTGCTGTCCTATCTCGAGACCGGCCTGGTGCCGCGCCTGCCGACCGCGGTGCTGGCGGCCAGCACCATGCTGCTGGCCTTCCTCTCGCTGACGTGCGGCCTGATCCTCGACACCGTGACCCAGGGCCGGCGCGAGCTCAAGCGCATGGCCTACCTTGCCGTGCCCTCGGTCGGCGCCTTGCTGGGGAAACGCGGGTGAAGCAGTTCCTGCGCTTCTGCCTGGTCGGCGCGCTCGGCTTCGTCACCGATTTTTCGGTGCTGTACGGGGTTGTCAATGGACTGGGACTGGGGACGCTGGCCGGGCGCGTGGTCTCGTTCGTGGTCGCGGCCACCGTCACCTGGAAGGTGAACCGCCATTTCACCTTCGTGCAACAGGGGAAGGGATCGGTGCGCGAATGGGCGCACTACCTCTTGCTGACCAGCCTGGGCGGCGGCATCAACGTGATCGTCTACCAGACCTGGCTCTGGCTCACCGACCACAGCACGACGAACCTGTTCCTGGGGGTGGCGGCCGGGTCGGCAGTCGCCATGCTCTTCAATTACACCATTTCGAAGCGTGCCGTATTTGCGCAGCGCCGGCCGGTATGATGCCGCCGGTTTCAAACATGTAACCGGCAATTACGTCGAAATATCTTACATTTTGAAGTAAAAATGGCTGCGACAATGATTTAACCACCTGAAAACAAGCGAAAAATTATCATGGAATAAATTTTGCTTGTATTTCCTATATTGTTGTTTTTTATTTATGGGAGATGCATGTGAAAAAGTTCTTTGTTTCCTTGATGTTATTCGCTTCGACAGTCGTCCTGAGCAGTTCCGCATCCGCCATCGTACTTGCCGGGTCCACTTACAGTATTTACCTACAAGGCGAGTTGAGCGGCAATGCCGCTCTCCCGAACACCGTGTTCGATGACGAGACTGCCTTTTTCGACCGCGCCGGCGTGATCGTGGCGCTGAGCGAGTCCGATACGGCGCTTGGCGGCGGGAACAGCCGGATCAGCCTGAACCTGAGCGCCGACGGCGACCTGTTCCCGGCGTTCGGCGAGGGCGCACTGCTGGGCGTCGGCACGTCTGGCGATGTGCTCGATTTCGACATGCCGGTTTCCCTGTACGATGCCCGCGTTACCGTACGCGACCTGAACGGCGCCGTGCTGGTGGCCTCCGACAACCTGGCCGATTTCGCCCAGGTCAACCAACCCTGGGACGGCAGTTTCCCGACCACGGACACGGTCTTCAGGATATTCCCGATCGGCGGGCTGGGCGCCTCCAACATCACGTTCGACTTCTACGTGAGCGAATTCACGGGTGAAGTGCCGGAACCGGCGAACCTGCTGCTGTGCGGGATCGGCCTGCTGGCCGCCGCCGCCACGCGCCGCAAGCGCGGCGCCCAGGCTTGAATGGATGAACCGGTGCGGCGCCTTTGCCGCACCGTCTTGCAGTAGCGCTTCCGGCCCGGCCTATTTTGCCGCGGCCACCATGTAATCCACGGCAGCCTTGACGTCGGCATCCGGTGCCGACGACCCGCCCTTCGGCGGCATCACGCCCGCCTTGCCCTGGAATCCCTTGATGGCATGTTCGTACAGCACCGCATTGCCCTGGGCAATGCGCGGTGCCCAGTTGGCCTTGTCGCCAAACTTCGGCGCACCCGCGATGCCGGCGCCGTGGCAGGCCACGCACGCCGAGCCGAACAGGGTCTTGCCGGTGTCGGCGCTGGCCGTTGCCGGGGCCGGCGCAGGGGAGGGCGCGGCCGGCGCAGCAGTCGCGGCCGGCGCGACGGCGGGTGCCGCCGCTGCTGGCGCAGCAGCCTCGGCAGCCGGTGCGTTTGCGGCCGCGGCCTGGGCCGGTTGCGCGGCCGGCGCTTCCGGCTCCTTGAACTTGGCGCCGGACTGGTTGGTCATGTAGACCACCGCGCGCGCCACTTCGATATCGTCCAGGTCCGGGTTGCCGCCCTTGGCCGGCATGGCGCGGATGCCTTGCACGGCATGCTGGACCAGGGTGTCGTAGCCCTGCTTGATGCGCGCCGCCCAGGCACCGGCGTCGCCGGTTTTCGGCGCACCGGCGGCGCCGGTCGCGTGGCAGGCGGCGCAGACGGCGGTGAACACGGCTTCGCCGCTCTGCAGGACTTTGGGCGCGTTCATGTCCTTGAACGCGAAGCCTTCTTCGGCCACCGGACGCACGCGCGCGGCGATGTCCTGCGCGTTCGGTGCGGTGCCGGCGCCCGCCAGGTGGGTATTGGTGACGAAGGTAACGAGCAGGATGATGCCGATGACGATAACGAGGAAAAAGCCCGCGACCGCAGCGATCAATTGCTTGGGGGTGTGGATGAAGGATTGCTGCTGATTGTGTGCGTCGCTCATGATTTCCTTAATCTAATTAAAAAAACCTGTCTCCTGCGCTGCGGATGCTTATTTGCAATGCCATCCCGACCGATTATAGACCCAAATATCATTGATGGAAACGCAATTTCCCAGGCGCCAGTGCCGGTTTCCATAGACGACGGTCGGGAAAGACTGTATCCTTCGCATCACTTCACCCAGCGCGGCTGTAGCTCAGTGGATAGAGTATTGGCCTCCGAAGCCAAGGGTCGTGGGTTCGATCCCCGCCAGCCGCGCCACCTCCTCATTTTTCTTCCCAGTTTCCGAACAAGGCCTTGCCGCTTTTCCTGCACGTGTTGCGTCCGCCTGGCGCACGATTGCGTGATTAAATTGTCATATAGGAAAAAAGTGTTAGCATTGCATGCTTCAGGCATAGAGTTGTCTGTTCGATCATGCCAGAACGGGTTTTAGTTGACTCAGTTGACAATTTTTGACATGCGGCGGCTGCCGGGCTCGGTCCGGCAAGAGGCCAGGCCGTGGTTGCTGGCGTTTCTGTTGTGCCGTCTTGCACACAAGTGTTTTCGTTGGGAAGCATCGGTGTTTCCGTGTTATATTAAATGTTAAACAATTTGCAAAAATTGGATCGGAGCCGAAGCATGGGAACAGAAGCGCCAGGCCGTTGTCCGGCATCGTGGTTCCACGGATACGAAACTGCCGGCCGCACGTGCCAAAAATGATACCGTGCGTCAAGTCTACAACGCTGCAACCGGTTGTCGTATCGTGCTTGACGGGCTGTACGGTATGATGAGCGCTTTGCTGTCCGGGAACTTTGTGCAGGGATGCGCATGTCCCGGCAGATGTCTCCAGGATGGCGGCGCTGCCGCACCACCCGCGCCGGCTCACCGAACCGATGACGGCATGCGGAAAGCGATGGGCTGCTGCGTCCATGCGTTCCCGCACTGAAGATCACCTCATGTTTTCCAAATAACGAAGAAGAAGCCCGGGAGTTACCGTGTTTAGGATTTCTAACCACTACGTGTCGAAGATCGTGTTCGTGCTGTTGTTCGTCGAAGTGCTGGTGCTGCTTGGCGCAGCCTACATCGGCGCGACGGTGCGTTTCCTGGAACTTGGCCGCGAAGCCACGTTGGCCAACATCGAGCACCTCGATCATTTCTTCACTTCGGCCGTCGCCTTCACCGCCGCCATCATTTTCAGCATGAGCGCGATGGGCATGTACCAGCTGAACTTCAACGAAGGTTTGCGCAATCCCTTCTTCACCAAGCTGATGCCCTCGTTCGTGATGGGCTTCCTGATCCTGACCCTGGTGTTCTACGTGGCGCCCGACCTGTACTTCGGTCGCGGCATCCTGGCACTGGTGTTCGGCATCGCCGGGGTGGGCATCTTCACCTCGCGCATGGTGTTCTTCAAGACCTCGGAACTGCGCTTCCTGGAAACCCGTATCCTGTTCCTGGGCAGCGGTCCGCTGGCCAAGGAATGCAGCGACCTGGCCCAGCAGAGCGGCAGCTACCACCGCTACAACATCACCGGTTTCATCCCGACCCCGACCGAGGAATTGTGCGTGCCTTCGGGCAGCCTGCTGGCCGCGCGCGACAACGAATCGCTGGTGTCGCTGGCGCGCCGCCACAACGTGCAGGAAATCGTGGTGTCGGTGCAGAACCGGCGCGGCGGCTTCCCGATCAAGGAACTTCTCGAGTGCAAGCTGGCCGGCCTGAAGGTCACCGACGCCGCCACCTTCTTCGAGCGCGAGACCTGCCAGATCCGCGTCGATTCGCTGCAGCCGTCCTGGCTGGTGTTCGGCGGCGGCTTCGACCAGAGTTTCGTGCGTACCTTCATGAAGCGCAGCTTCGACATCGTCTGCTCCACCATCATCCTGGCGCTGACCTTCCCGCTGATGCTGCTGGCCGCGCTGGCCGTGTGGCTGGAAGACCGCGGCCCGGTGTTCTATTCGCAGGAACGGGTCGGCATGGATGGCGAGATCTTCCGCGTGCATAAATTCCGCAGCATGCGCACCGACGCCGAAAAGGGCGGCAAGCCGCAGTGGGCGCAGCAGAACGACCCGCGCATCACCCGCGTGGGCAACTTCATGCGCAAGACCCGTATCGACGAGCTGCCGCAGATCCTCAACGTGTTCAAGGGCGAGATGTCCTTCGTCGGCCCGCGTCCGGAGCGCCAGTACTTCGTCGAGCAGCTGATCGAAGTGGTCCCGTACTACAACGTGCGTCACAGCGTGAAGCCGGGCATCACCGGCTGGGCCCAGGTGCGCTACGGCTACGGCTCCTCGGCCGAGGATGCGCTGCAAAAACTGCAATACGACCTGTATTACGTCAAGAACAACAGCCTGTTCCTTGACGTCCTGATCCTGATCGATACCCTGAAAGTCGTCCTGTTCCGCAGTGGGCGCTGAAAAATAGGGCCCGGCCGGCATGCCGGCCGGGCCGTCCTACCTTGATTACGTGACGAATATCGCCGCATCCAGTTACCTGTTGGCCGCCATCGGCTTCCTGGTGCTCGGCCTGCCTGTCCTGTCGGGCTGGCGCGGCCGCGCCCAGCGCGTCACGCTGCCGCTGGCCTGCCTGGCCAGCGCGCTGTGGGCGGGTGTGCTGGCCTGGGAAGCGTCGCGCCAGGTGGTGTGGAGTCCCCTGTCCGGCCTGCTCGAAGTGGTGCGCGATGGCGCCTGGGCGCTGTTCCTGGTGGCCCTGCTCGGCCACTGGCGGCGCGCGGACGGCCGCGTGCGCCGCTCGCTGGTCGTGGCGGGCGCCTGCTATGGCGTCCTGATGGCGCTGCTGCTGCTGGCGCTCTTGGGCCAGGGCCAGTTCCTGGCCGCCTTCGGCAGCCTTGCCACGCTGGCCGCCTTCGTCGGCATGTCCGTCTACGGCATGCTGCTGGTCGAGCAGGTGTACCGCAACAAGACCATCGAGGAACGCTGGGCGATCAAGTTCGCCTGCCTCGGGATCGGGGGCATGTTCGCCTACGACTTCTACATGTACAGCAACACCATGCTGTTCCGCGAAGCGAACCCGGACCTGTGGACCGCGCGCGGCGTGATCAATGCCCTGACCGTACCGCTGGTGGCGGCTTCGCTGGCGCGCCGCCGTTCCTGGACGACCTCGTTCGCGGTGTCGCGCCGCGTGATGTTCCATTCGGCCGCGCTGTTCGGTTCCGCCATCTACCTGCTGGCCATGGGTTCGGTCGGCTACTACCTGCGCTACGTCGGCGGCCGCTGGGGCACGGTGGTGCAGACCGCCTTCCTGTTCGGCGCCGTCTGCCTGCTGGGCGTGATCCTGTTCTCGGGCACCGCGCGCTCCTGGCTGAAGGTCTCGATCAGCAAGCATTTTTTCCGCTACAACTACGACTACCGCGAGGAATGGATGCGTTTTACGCGCACCCTGTCCGAACGCGGGCCGGGCCTGGGCGACCGCGCGATCCAGGCGCTCGCCGTGCTGGTCGAAAGCCCCGGCGGTGCGCTGTGGCAGCGCAGCGAGGGCGGACGCTTCGAGCCGCGCGCCCAGTGGCAGGCGCCCGCGGGGCCGATGGCCGAGCCGGCGCAATCGCCGTTCTGCCGCTTCCTGGAAAGCACCCAGTGGGTGATCGACCTCGACGAATACGTGGACAGCCCGGACAAGTACGAGGGCCTGTCCGTACCGGACTGGCTGCTGGACTACCCGCGCCGCTGGCTGGTGGTGCCGCTGATGCTGAACGAAAAACTGTTCGGCTTCGTGGTGCTGCAGCATGCGCGCAGCCGGCTCAAGCTGAACTGGGAAATCTTCGACCTGCTGGAAATCGCCGGCAACCAGGCCGCCAGCCACCTGGCCCAGGAAGACGCGGCCAACGCGCTGATGGTGGCGCGCCAGTTCGAGTCCTTCAACCGCATGTCGACCTTCGTCGTGCACGACCTGAAGAACCTGGTGGCCCAGCTGTCGCTGATGAATGCCAACGCCGAGAAGCACAAGGACAATCCCGAGTTCCAGCAGGACATGCTGGAAACCCTGAACCACTCGGTGCAGAAGATGAAGCTGCTGCTGCAGAAGCTGTCGCGCACCGAGAACGCCGAGAACAAGCTGCCGCTGGCGGTCGACCAGGTGGTACGCCAGGCCGTGGCCCTGAAGAGCGCCTTCGAGCCGCACCCGCAACTGGTGGTCGAGGAGCCCGGCCTGAAGGTGGTGGCGGACCGCGAGCGCCTCGAGCGCGTGGTCGGCCACCTGATCCAGAACGCGATCGAGGCCACGCCGCGCGACGGTCATGTCATGATCCGGGTGGCGCGCCGCGCCGCGCAGGATGCGATCGAGATCGAGATCACCGACACCGGTGAAGGCATGACCGAGGAATTCATCCGCGAGCGCCTGTTCAAGCCCTTCGACTCGACCAAGTCGGCGGGCATGGGCATCGGCGTGTTCGAGAGCCGGGAATACATCAACGAGCTGGGCGGGATGCTGGAAGTGAGCAGCCGACCCAGGCTCGGCACCACGTTCCGGGTCGTCCTGCCGCCGTACCGCGAAGCGGCGCCGGCGCAGGCGGCCTGATGAACGCCTGAAAGAGTCGAAGAGTCGAGGATACCGTGACCCAAAGCAAACCGAAACTGCTCATCATTGAAGACGACCCGGGCCTGCAGAAGCAGCTGCGCTGGAGCCTGGACGCCTACGAGGTCGTGGTGGCCGGCGACCGCGAGGCGGCGCTGGCCCAGCTGCGCCGCCATGAACCGGCCGTGTGCACCATGGACCTGGGCCTGCCGCCCGATCCGGACGGCTCGACCGAAGGCCTGGCCACGCTGCAGCAGATCCTGGCGCTGGCGCCGGACACGCGTGTGATCGTCCTGACCGGCAACCAGGACCATGCCAACGCGGTGAAGGCGATCGGCATGGGCGCCTACGATTTCCACCAGAAACCGGTCGATCCGGAAGTGCTGAACCTGGTGATCCAGCGCGCCTTCTTCCTGCACAACCTGCAGCAGGAAAACCGCCGCATGCAGCAATCGCAGGCCGATTCGCCGCTGTCCGGCGTGATTTCGCGCGACCCCGGCATGCTGAAGGTCTGCCGCACCGTGGAAAAGGTCGCCCCGACCTCGGCCTCGGTGATGCTGCTGGGCGAATCCGGCACCGGCAAGGAGGTGCTGGCGCGCGCCGTGCATGCGCTGTCGCCCCGCTCAAAAGAGCGCTTCATGGCGATCAATTGCGCAGCGATTCCCGAAAACCTGCTGGAAAGCGAATTGTTCGGCTACGAAAAGGGCGCCTTCACGGGCGCCGCCAAGCAGACCAAGGGCAAGGTCGAACTGGCCCACGGCGGCACCTTCTTCCTCGACGAAGTGGGCGACTTGCCGATGGCGCTGCAGGCCAAGCTGCTGCGCTTCCTGCAGGAGCGCGTGATCGAGCGCGTCGGCGGCCACGAAGAGATCCCGGTCGACGTGCGCATCGTCTGCGCGACCCACCAGAAGCTGAAGGACTTGTGCAGCCAGGGACGCTTCCGCGAGGACTTGTATTACCGCTTGTCGGAAATCGTGGTGAACATCCCGCCGATGCGCCAGCGCGAAGGCGATGCCGCGCTGCTGGCCCACCATTTCAAGAATAAATTCTGCGCCCAGGAATCGCGCGCCTCGATGCACTTCGCGCCGGACGCGATCGCGGCGATCGAAGCCTATGCCTGGCCCGGTAACGTGCGCGAGATGGAAAACTGCATCAAGCGCGCCGTCATCATGGCCGACGGCAACACCATCGTCGCCGACGACCTCGGCCTGCCGGACACCGGCGCCGAAGAGGCGCCGCTGAACCTGAGGCAGGTGCGCGACGAGGCCGAATACAAGGCCATCGTGAAGGCGCTGGCGCGCACCGACGGCAACATCGTCAAGGCGTCGGAGATGCTGGGCATCAGCCGGCCGACCATGTACGACCTGATGGGACGTCACGGCATCAAGGTCAACGCATGAAGACGGCGCGGGCGGGTGCCCGGCGCGGCGGCCGGCGTCTCGGCCGCCGCCTGCTGCTGGCCGGCGCCGTGCTGGCCGTGCTGGGACTGGTGGGTGCCGCCGCCGCGATCGACCACCTGGGGGTGGCGCCGCGCACGCTCGCGCCCTACGTCGAAAAGCGCAGCAGCGGCCACAATCCGACGATCGTCGGGGTGGGGCGCTTTGCCAGCCAGACCTTGACCACGCTGGACCGCGGCGCGGCGCCGATGCCGGCCGACCTGGCGCTGCGGCGGGGCGCC
>CAJYQM010000325.1 GCA_913777025.1 uncultured Massilia sp.
CCACCCAGGCGATGGGCAAGGCCCCGCCGGCGCGTCCGGCGCATCAAGGGCCGCCGGGTGCGCCCGCCGCCGGCACGCCGGTCGACATGCGCACCTGGATCGCGGTCGCCGCCGGCCTGCTCGGCGCCTTCATGGCGGTGCTCGACATCCAGATCACCAACTCCTCGCTGCGCGACATCCTCGGCACGCTGTCGGCGACGCAGGAAGAGGGCTCCTGGATTTCGACCGCCTACCTGTGCGCCGAGATCGTGGTGATCCCGATGACGGCGCTGTTCACGCGGGCCCTCGGCCAGCGGCGCTACCTGATGGGCACCACGGCCCTGTTCCTGCTGTTCTCGACGCTGTGCGGCTCGGCCTGGAGCCTCGAGAGCATGATCGTGTTCCGCATGCTGCAGGGCTTCACCGGCGGCGCCCTGATCCCGATGGCGATGACCCTCGTGCTGACGCGCCTCCCTCCCGAAAAGCGCGCCACCGGCATGGCGATGTTCGGCCTGACCGCGACGCTGGCGCCGGCCATGGGCCCGACGCTGGGCGGCTACCTCACCGAGCTGTATGGCTGGCCCTGGATCTTCTACATCAACTGGGTGCCGGGCGTGCTGCTGATCGGCGGCATGTACTGGGGCCTGGACAAGGAACCGAAGAACCTGAAGATGCTGCTCAAGGCCGACTGGCTGGGCATCGCCTTCATGGCCACCGGCCTGGCCAGCCTCACCATCTTCCTGGAAGAGGGCAACACCAAGGACTGGTTCGATTCGAGCTTCATCATCACCTTCGCCGCGCTGGCGCTGTTCGGCATCCTGGGCTGGGTCGTGATCGGCTTCTCGCGCCCGGACCCGTTCGTGAACCTGCGCCTGTACGGCACCCGCAACTTCATGGTCGCGACCATCCTGTCCTCGGTGGTCGGGATGGGCTTGTACGGCTCGTCTTACCTGCTGCCGCTGTTCCTGGGCCAGATCGCCGGCTATTCGCCGATGCAGATCGGCGAGGTCATCGCCTGGATGGGCATCCCGCAGCTGTTCGTGATGCCTTTCGTGGCGCGCCTGTCGCAGCGCATCGACAACCGCATCATGTGCATGTTCGGCCTGGCGCTGTTCGGCATTTCCTGCCTGATGAACGCCTACATGGACGCCTCGACCGGCTACGACCAGCTGCTGGTCTCGCAGATCATCCGCGCCATCGGCCAGCCCTTCGTGATGCTGACCATGTCGAACTTCGCGATGAACCGCGTGGCGCCGAAGGACATGCCCTCGGCCTCGAGCCTGTTCAACATGACCCGCAACCTGGGCGGTTCGATCGGCATCGCGATGCTGGCGACCGCGCTGACCAACCGCGAGCACTTCCACTCGGCGCGCCTGGGCGAAGCCGTGTCGCTGGCCTCGAGCGCGACGCAGGCACGCCTGGATTCGATGACGCAAGCCTTCATCGCGGCCGGCATCGACCCGGCGACGGCGGCCAACCAGGCGATCGCCGCGATCGACCGCATCGTGCGGCGCGAATCCTACGTGATGGCCTATAACGACGGCTTCTGGCTGGTCGGCGTGATCCTGCTGGGTGCGATCATCCCGCTGTGGTTCGCGGACAAGGTCAAGTCGCCGGGTGGGCCCGGTGGTGGCGGTCACTGAAGAACGCAAACGACGCAATACCGATCAATCAAACGTATTGTTAGCACGTCGTTCCCGCGCAGGCGGGAACCCAGGTTGTACGCGGTTCGCCGGCAAACTTGGGGCCCCGCCTTCGCGGGGGCGACGGATGAGGGACATCTTCCAATGAAAAATACCATGTTCAAGCCTGTCATTCACACCGCCCTGGCCGCCGCCGTCGCCGCGCTGGTCAGCGCCTGCGGCACCGTCGGCACCGACTTCGTCGCCGCGAAAGGCGTCGACACCCCGGCCTACCGCCATGCGCTCGATGCCAACGCAACCCGGCAGGCGGGCGCGCAGTCATCGGATGCGGCGCGCCTGCCGGCCGACTGGTGGACCGTGTTCAACGACGCGGCGCTCAGCCAGCTCGAGCAGCGCGCCCTGCACGACAACCCGAACGTGCGCGCTAGCGCCCAGCGCCTGGTGCAGGCGCAGGCCCAGCTGGGCGTGACGCGTGCCAGCCAGCTGCCGCGCGTGAACGCGTCGGCCGGCATCTCGAACTCGCGCACCTCGGCCGAGACCTCGCAGGGCCTGGCCCTGGGCCACCGTTCGATCGCGGGTAACAACTACTCGGTCGGCGCCGACTTCTCGTACGAGCTGGACTTGTGGGGCCGCGTGCGCCGCGTGGTCGAGGCGTCGGACGCCCAGGCGCTGGCCGCCCAGGACGACCGCGACGGCGTGCTGCTCATGCTGTCGGGCCAGGTGGCGACCACCTACTGGCAGCTGCGCGGCCTGGATGCCGAGATGGCCATCCTGAACAACGCGCTGGCGACCCGTCGCGAATCGCAGGAGCTGATCGAGGCGCGCTTCAACGCCGGCCTGTCGAACGAACTGGACGTCTCGCGTGCCCGCATCGAGCGCGCCAACGCCGAAGCCGACCTGCAGGAAGTCCAGCGCCAGCGCAACACGCTGGAACACGCGCTGGCGGTGCTGGTGGGCGTGTCGCCGAGCCAGCCGGTGCTCCCGGCCGCGCAAGCGCAGTCGCCAGATGCGGCCTTGCCGCTGCCCCCAAGCGTCCCGGTCGGCCTGCCGGCCAGCCTGCTGGGCCAGCGTCCCGACCTGGCATCGAGCGTGGCGACGCTGAAGGCCTTCAATGCGCAGGTCGGCGTGGCCGAGGGCGCGTTCTATCCGTCGGTGACCCTGACCGGCAACTTCGGCTTCGCTTCCGAAAGCCTGAGCAACATCGCCCAGGGCAGCGCGCGCCAGTTCTCCTTCGGTCCGCTGGCCCTGTCGCTGCCGGTGTTTGACGCCGGCCGCAACCGCGCCAACCTGCAGCTCTCCAAGGCGCGCTACGACGAAGCCGTGGCGAACCACGAAGCGCGCCTGCTGACCGCGCTGCGCGAAGTCGAGGACGCGCTGTCCGACGTCGCCCAGCGCCAGAAACAGGGCGACGTGCAGGTGCAGGCCCAGCAAGCCGCCGCGCGCGCGCTGCTGGTGGCGCAGGCGCGCTACGACCGCGGCGTCTCGACCTACCTCGACGTGACGGACGCCCAGCGCAGCGCGCTGGCGGCCGACCGCGCCGCGGCGCAGATCCGCACGCAGCGCCTGGTGGCGGCGGTGTCGGTGGCGCGCGCGCTGGGTGGCGGCTGGACGCAGGGTGCGCCGGAGGCGACCATCGCCAAGGCCGGCAATTAAGTCACAACCCGAGTTCGCTCAAGCCCGGATGATCGTCCGGGCGGCGTCCCAGCGGCCAGTGGAACTTGCGTTCCTCGGCCTTGATCGGCAGGTCGTTGATGCAGGCGAAGCGCCGCTGCATCAGGCCTTGCTGGTCGAATTCCCAGTTCTCGTTGCCATACGAACGGAACCAGTTGCCGGAATCGTCGTGCCACTCGTAGGCATAGCGCACGGCAATGCGGTTCCCCTCCACGGCCCACAATTCCTTGATCAGGCGGTAGTCGAGTTCCCTGGCCCATTTGCGGGTCAGGAACTGGACGATCTCGGCACGCCCGTCGACGAACTCGGCGCGGTTGCGCCAGCGGCTGTCCGGCGTGTAGGCCAGGCTGACGCGCTCCGGGTCGCGCGCGTTCCACCCGTCTTCCGCCAGGCGGACTTTCTGGATGGCGCTTTCGCGGGTGAAGGGCGGGAAGGGCGGACGGGGCTGGACGGTCTCGTTCATGGCGGCTCCTCGTGTGGATGGTGCGGTCATCATAAGGGTTCGCGGCCGGGCGGTGTAATATCGGCAATCGTCAACCACCGTGCCGCCATCGATCCCATGCCTTCGTTCCCGCGCTCGCGCTTCTTCCTCACTGTTCTCGCCACCCTCTTCGCCGCCGGCGCCGCTTCGGCCCAATCCTGGCAAGCCCAAACCAGCGGCACCACGGCCGAGTTGCGCGGCCTCTCGGTCGTGAGCAGCAAGGTCGCCTGGGCCTGCGGCACCAAGGGCACCGTCCTGCGCACGCTCGACGGCGCCCACTGGCAGGCCATGCAGGTGCCGGGTGCCGACAAGATCGATTTCCGCGACATCCAGGCCTTCGACGCCGACACCGCCGTCGCGATGGGCGCCGGACCTGGCGAGGCCTCGCGCCTGTATCGCACCCTTGATGGCGGCGCGACCTGGACCCCGATCGCCACCAACACCTATGCCGACGGCTTCTGGGACGGCATGGCGTTCTGGGACAAGAACAATGGCATCCTGTTCGGCGACCCGGTCAAGGGCCGCTTCCAGCTGTACGTGACGAGCGACGGCGGTGCCACCTGGCGCGAAGTCGAGGCCGAAGGACTGGACGCGCTGCCCTCGGAAGGCGCGTTTGCCGCCAGCGGCACCTGCATCGCGGTGGCGGGCACGAACGACGCCTGGATCGCCACCGGCGGCGCGGCGCATTCCCGCGTCTTCCACTCCGGCGACCGCGGCCGCACCTGGCGCGCGGCCACCACGCCGATTCCGGCCGGCGCGGCGGCCAAAGGCGTGTTTTCAAGCGGCTTCGCGAACCCGAAGGAAGGCATCGCGGTCGGCGGCGACTACAAGGACAAGGTGCTGGAGGGCGTGAACGGCGCGCGGACGGAAGACGGCGGCGCCACCTGGACCGCGGCCCCGGTC
The DNA here is from genome assembly GCA_913777025.1 of uncultured Massilia sp. Taxonomy (GTDB): domain Bacteria; phylum Pseudomonadota; class Gammaproteobacteria; order Burkholderiales; family Burkholderiaceae_D; genus Telluria. The sequence continues at coordinate 4,678 of CAJYQM010000325.1, forward strand.
CAGCCGGCCGGCTACATGTCGGTGGTGGTGCCGGTGCCCGGCGCGCCGAAGACTTACGTGGCGGCGGGCCTGGCCGGTTCCGGCGTCACGCGCGACGGCGGCAAGCGCTGGACGGTGCTGGACCGCACGCCGGTCAACACGGTCGGCTTTGCCGATGCCGCGAGCGGCTGGGCCGTGGGGCCGAAAGGATTGCTGATGAAGTACAGCGGCCCGGCCCTGCATTAAAATCCTCCGGCCACCACCACCAAGAGACACCATGAACAAACTGCTCGCTCCGCTCGTATTCAGCCTTGCCGCCGCTGCCTCCGCACACGCCGAGGGCCCGGCCAGCGCCGCCGACCTGGCCGCGATGACCAAGCGCTACGCCCCGGTCAAGCTCAGCGCCGACACCAGCAAGCTCAGCAAGGGCGACCTGGTCGCCATCGGAAAACTGATCGAAGCGGCCAAGATCGTCGACATCCTGCAGCTGCGCCAGCGCTGGTCCGGCAACGAGGCGCTGGCGGCCGCGCTGCAGCGGGACACGACCGCGCTGGGCCAGGCGCGCCTGGACTACTTTTGGCTGAACAAGGGCCCGTGGTCCATCCTCGACGGCAACCGCTCCTTCATGCCGGCCGACTACGAGGGCATCAAGATCCCGGCCGAGAAGCCGGCCGCCGCCAACTTCTATCCCGAAGGCGCCAGCAAGGGGGCGCTGGAAGCGTGGATGAACGGCTTGCCGGCCAAGGACAAGGAGCAGGCGCAGTGGTTCTTCACCACGATCCGTACAGGCAAGGACGGCAAGTTCCAGATCGTGAAGTATTCGGACGAATACCGTCCCCAGCTCGAACGGCTGTCGAAGCTGCTGAAGGAAGCCGCCAACGCCACCGACAACGCCTCGCTCAAGAAATTCCTGAACCTGCGCGCCGACGCCTTCCTCTCCAACGACTACCTGGCCTCCGACTTCGCCTGGATGGACCTCGATTCGCCGGTCGACGTCACCATCGGTCCCTACGAAACCTATAACGACGAGCTGTTCGGCTACAAGGCCGCCTTCGAAGCCTACGTCAACGTGCGCGATGCCAAGGAAACCGCCAAGCTGAACTTCTTCGGCCAGCACATGCAGGAGCTGGAAAACAACCTGCCGATCGATCCGAAGTACCGCAACCCGAAAGTCGGGGCGATCGCGCCAATGGTGGTGGTGAACCAGGTCTATGGCGCCGGCGACGGCAACATGGGCGTGCAGACGGCCGCCTACAACCTGCCCAACGACGAACGCATCATCCGCCAGCGCGGTTCCAAGCGCGTGATGCTCAAGAACGTGCAGGAAGCCAAGTTCGACACCACGCTGGTCCCGATCTCGAAGCTCGTGCTGCGCCCCGCCGACCAGAAGGACCTCGACTTCGATGCCTTCTTCACCCACATCCTGGCGCACGAGATCATGCACGGCCTCGGCCCGCATGCCACGACCACGAAAGACGGCAAGCCGTCGACGCCGCGCCAGGACTTGAAGGACGCCTACTCGACCATCGAGGAAGCCAAGGCCGACGTCACCGGCCTGTGGGCGCTCGCTTACATGATGGAGAAAGGCCAGCTGAAGAATTCGCTGGGGCAGGGCGCACAGGCCGAGCGCAAGCTGTACAACACCTTCCTGGCCTCCGCCTTCCGCACCCTCCACTTCGGCCTGACCGATTCGCATGCGCGCGGCATGGCGATCCAGGTGAACTACCTGCTCGACAAGGGTGGCTTCGTGTCGCACGGCGACGGCACCTTCTCGGTCGACCTCGGCAAGATCAGGCAGGCCGTGGCCGACCTCGACCGCGAGTTCCTGACCATCGAAGCCACCGGCGACTATCCGCGCGCCCAGGCCCTGATGCAGCGCTACGTCGTCATCCGTCCGGACGTGCAGAAGGCGCTGGACAAGATGAAGGCGGTACCGAACGACATCCGGCCGTCCTTCGTCACGGCCGCCAAGCTGGCGCCGGCAAAGGCACCCAAGAAATGGATCTTGCGCTAATGCTGGCATGAGACAGGCGGCACCGGCTTCGCGCCCGAAGCCTGGGCCGGCGCCGCCCGTTGTCGTCACGACCCTAGTTGGTTGTTAAATAGAAACACTACTTTCTATAAGTTAATTTCTGCACAGAACTTTTCCATAGATGTGTGCTATAGTTTTTTACATTCCAATTAGGAATTACTAAACTACCTTCCCGTGTTTCAGCGAGCACATCATGACATCCTCTGGACTCACCATCGGCAATCGCCTCGCGCTCGGTTTCGGCAGCGTACTGGCACTCATGGCCGTGCTGGCCGGCCTGGCCATCCACCGCGTCGGCCAGATCGACGACATCCTTACCCGGATCAACGACGTCAATAGCGTCAAGCAGCGTCACGCAATCAATTTCCGTGGCAGCGTCCACGACCGCTCGATCGCCGTGCGCGACCTGGTGCTGGCAGCGAACGCCGGTGCCGCCCAACCGACCATCGCCCTGATCCGCAAACTGGACGGCAACTACCAGGATGCCGCCACGCGCCTGGATGCGCTGTTCGCCGCCCGTACCGACATCCTGCCCGAGGAAAAAGCATCGCTGGCCCGGATCAAGGAAGTCGAACAGCGTACCCAGCCGCTGATCGCACGCCTGATCGAACTGCGCCAGGCTGATCAAGTCCCGGAAGCGGCCGCGCTGCTGGACAAGGAAGCCGCGCCGGCCTTCGTCGCCTGGCTGGCCAGCGTCAACGCGCTGATCGACCTCGAGGAAAAGCTGAACACGGAAGCCGCCACCCAGGCGCGCGGCCTGTCGGGCAGCTTCTTCGCCTGGATGCTGGCGCTGCTGGCGGTGGCCATCGCCGCCGGGGCCGCCGCCGCCTGGGTCATCGGCCGCAAGCTGCTGGGCCAGCTGGGCGGCGAGCCCGACTACGCGGTCCGGATCGCCGGTGCGATCGCCGCGGGCGACCTGTCGATGCCGATCGAGACCCGTCCCGGCGACCGGGCCAGCCTGCTGTTCGCGATGAAGGGCATGCGCGACAGCCTGGTCGACATCGTGCGCCAGGTGCGCGCCGGTACGCTGACCATCGCCGACGCCTCCGGCGAGATCACGGCCGGTAACCAGGACCTGGCCGAGCGCAGCGAACGCCAGGCCAGCACGCTGGAAGAGACCGCGTCCTCGATGGAAGAGCTGACCGGCACCGTGCGCCAGAACGCGGACAATGCGCGCCAGGCCAATGCGCTGGCCGAATCGGCCTCCAGCGTGGCCCAGCGCGGCGGTGCGGTGGTGGCGCAGGTGGTGCAGACGATGGCTTCGATCAATGCCTCGTCGCGGCAGATCGCCGACATCACCGGCGTCATCGACAGCATCGCTTTCCAGACCAATATCCTGGCGCTGAATGCCGCGGTCGAGGCCGCGCGTGCCGGCGAGCAGGGCAGGGGCTTCGCCGTGGTGGCGAGCGAGGTGCGCAGCCTGGCGCAACGCTCCGCCGCGGCGGCAAAGGAAATCAAGAACCTGATCGGCGATTCGGTGGCCAAGGTCGACGATGGTGCGCGCCTGGTCGACGAGGCCGGCAGTACCATGGAAGAGATCGTCGCCAGTGTCCAGCGCGTGACCGGCATCATGGCCGAGATCAGCCTGGCGAGCCAGGAACAGAGCGCCGGCATCGAGCAGATCAACCTTGCCGTCGCCCAGATGGACGAGGCGACCCAGCAGAACGCCACGCTGGTCGAGCAGGCCGGCAGCGCAGCCGTCGCCCTGCACGACCAGGCTGGGCACCTTGCACAGGTGGTCAGCATCTTCAAGCTGGACGAGGCGACGCTGCCGCAGCCGGCGCGGCAGGCGCAAGCGCGACCGGTGCCGGCGGACCGGCAGCTGCCGCGTCTGGCCAGCCTCGAGGTCTTCTGATGGGCAATCGGATAAGTTTATCCTTTTAGACAGGCATCAAATTATTGTTGCGCGGAGGGGTTTCCGCAGGGATAGAATTGCCGATAGGCACTTCAGAACCAAAGATCCTACGGAACCCTTCCGATGTCCAAAGCCTTCCTTGCCGCCACGCTCCTGTGCGCGGCTTCTCATACGGCCTCGAGCGCCGAGCTCACGGCGCTGGAAACGCGCTGGCTGGGCGCCGCCCTCCCTGTCCTGGATTACGCGCGCAGCCTGGCGCTGCCGATCGACATCATCGTCCAGCCGCAGGCGCGTCCGAACGACGTGCCGATGGCAATGGGGTTCGATGGCGGCCGCTGCAAGCTGGTGCTGTCGCTGCGCGGCAATCCGGATGCCGAAGCCCAGCTGGCCGGCGTGCCGCACGGGGCGCAGGGTGAGCTGATCGAAGCGATGGCGGCGCACGAAATCGGCCATTGCTGGCGTTATGCGCAGGGCGCCTGGCATGCGCTGCCGGCCGGTTTCGTCGAGGTGGGACAGGAAACGGCGGCCGATCCGGACCTGCTGGCGGCATCGAAGGCCATGCGCGAGACGCGCCGCGAGGAAGCCTATGCCGACATGGTGGCGCTGGCCTGGACCCGCCGCCACCATCCCGGCGACTATGCCCGGGTGTACGACTGGCTGGCAGGCTTGCGGCGCGACCAGCCGGTGGCGGGCAGCGGCCACGACACCCGCGCCTGGGTTGCGCTGGCCCGGGACGGTGCGCGTTTCGGCGCCGCCGCCAGGCCCTTCGAAGATGCCGCGCCGCTCTGGCGCGAGGGCTTGCTCGTAGAAAAATAATAGATTTTTCGACAATTGTACGATGCCGCACAGAGTTCGGCCGTGCCCAGGCGTCTAATCCCTGTACCACAACAACTGATACAAGGGATATCGACCATGAAAACCCTGATTGCGGCCCTGCTTGCCACGGCCGCGGGCACGAGCTTCGCAGCACCGACCTTCGCTCTCAACCACGATCCCGCCAGTTACCGCAACGCGACCCAGAAAGCCAACGCCGACTACAGCGCGGCCATCCAGAAGTGCGACGGCATGAAAGACAACGACAAGGACGTCTGCGTGGCCGAGGCCAAGCTGGCGCGCAACAAGGCCGAGGCCACGGCCCTGGCCAAGTACAGCACCAGCCCGGCCGCCCGCCAGAAGGCGCGCGCCTCGCTGGCCGACGCCGAGTACGCGCTGGCCAAGGAACGCTGCGATGACAAGAGCGGCGCCGAGAAGGACGAGTGCATGAGCACCGCCAAGTCGGCACACACCGCCGCGCTGGCCGACGCCAAGGCCGACCGTAGCGCCACCACGTCCGGTGCCAGCAGCGCGGGTGCCACTGCCACCGGCGGCCTGGTCGCCAGCACCGACACGCGCGACCCGGTCAAGGCCGCCGCCGTCGACAAATGCGCCCAGGCCGGCGACAGCAAGACCGGCTGCCTGATCGAAACCAAGCCGTCGCCGGTGCGCGAGAATGCCGCTGCCGCCGCCGACACGGCCGCCGACAAGACCAAGGCTGCCGCCGCGACCGCCGCTTCAAAGACCCGCGACGCTGCCGCGACCGCCGCCGACAAAACGAAGGCCGTGGCCGCGACAGCTGCTGAAAAGACCAAGGAAGTCGCCCAGGTTGCCGTCGAGAAGACCAAGGCGGTGGCGTCGACGGTTGCGCAGAAGACGGAAAACGCCGTGGACCGCGCCGGCGAGAACACCCGCGAAGCGACGGCAAGCGCCCAGAAGACCGACACCGCCATCACCACCAAGGTGAAGGCCGGCCTGGTCAAGGAACCGGACCTGAGCTCGCTGGGCATCCACGTCGAGACCGAGAAGGGCGTCGTCATGCTGAGCGGCTTCGTCAATTCGAAGGCCGAGGCCGACAAGGCTGTCAAGGTGGCCAAGGGCGTCGACGGCGTGACCAATGTCAAGAGTGCAATCCAGGTGAAATAAGCACCACGCATCTTTTCCGAGCTGCCCATTTCAACCGGCCCCTGGCGGCCGGTTGTTTTTTTGTTGCATTGACCGCTGGTTACAAGCCAATGTGCTTGGAATTGCTTTGAGGATAAATTAGGCGAGTTATAATCGCGCCGTGAACAGACTCGAAGCTTTTGGAACCATCGTCGCCCAAGCGGAGCGCGGTGAGATTTCCTTCCCCACCAGCGTGAACGCCGTGCTGCGCCTGCAGCAGGCGCTGAACGATCCCGACTGCCCGCTCGAAGAGGCGATCCGCCTGGTGCTGGGCGAACCGCAACTGGCCGCGCGCACCGTCGCCCTGGCCAACACCTCCGCCTACAACGCCGGCGGGCGTCCGATCACCAACGTGCGCGCCGCCGTCACCCGCGTGGGTTTCCGCAACCTGCAAATGCTCGTCGCCTGCCTGGCCGTGCGCCAGTTCGGCAGCCGCATCGCCAATCCGCTGCTGCGCGCCAAGTGCGAACAGCTGTGGGCGCACACGGTGCAGGTGGCGGCCCTGGCGCAAGTCTTCGCGCGCCGCGTCACCGGCGCCAACCCGGACACGGCGATGTTCGCCGGCATCGTGCACGAAGTCGGCGGCTTCTATCTGCTGTCGCGCGCCGACGGCTATCCCGGCCTGCTGGACGACGATCCGGAACGCTGGGCCGAGCTGTGCGAAGACGTGGTCACGCGCGAAGTGGCGCGCCGCCTGTCGCTGCCGGAGCCGGTCGCCGAGGCCATCTTCCAGCTGCGCGACGCCTTCCTCCACATGCCGCCCGCTTCCCTGCTCGACACGCTGCTGCTGGCCAATCTGTATGCCACGGTGCCGTCGCCGCTGGGAAAACCGCCGGCCCCGCTGCCGGAGCACGACGACAGCGCGCTGGATTACCTGGTCGACGAGGCGACGCTCGCCGAGATCGTGAAGGAGGCCGAAGAAATCAGCCAGGCGATGGGGCACGCGTTGTTGGTTTAAGCTTGTCTTATTCAATCCAAATAAGGAACAACAATGACCATGCAACACACGGGCAAGCAGCATAGCGCGCTGGTCGTCGGCGCGAGCGGCATCATCGGCAACGCCGTCGTGCGTGAACTCAAGAACCGCCCCGACTGGCAAGTCCGCGCCCTGCCGCGCACCTTCGTCGACGGCGTCGAGACCATCAAGGCCGACCTGCTCGATGCGGACGCGACGAAACAGGCCCTGCAGGGCGCCGGCGACACCACCCACGTGTTCTACGCGGCACTCAAGGGCAGCCAGGACCTGGCCCAGGAAGAAGCGGTCAACGGCGCCATGCTGCGCAACCTGCTCGACGGCCTGAAGGCGGCCGGCGCGAAGCTGGAGCGCGTGGTGCACTACCAGGGCGCCAAGGTCTACGGTGTGCACCTGGGCCACTCGCTGGCGCCGTTCTATGAAGACGACGCGCGCCACCTCGGCCCGAATTTCTATTACGCCCAGGAAGACCTGCTGCGCGAGCGCGCGGCCGCCGGCGAATTCGAGTGGGCCATCCTGCGTCCGGACGTGGTGGTCGGCGACATCGTCGGCAACCCGATGAACATCGTGATGGTGATGGGCGTGTTCGCCGCGCTGAGTCGCGAAGCCGGCCTGCCGCTGCGCTTCCCGGGCTCGCACAAGACCTACGACGGCGCTTTTGCCCAGACCACCGACGCCGACTGGCTGGCCCGTGCCAGCGTGTGGGCCGCGCTGGATCCGAATGCGCGCAACGACGCCTTCAACCTGGTCGGCGAACCCTTCCGCTGGGAGCGTATCTGGAAGAAAGTTGCCGAGAACTTCGGCATGGAGGTGGGATCGGTGCAACCGTTTTCGCTGGCGCGCCAGATGCCGTCGCAGGCCGGCGCCTGGCAGCGCCTGGCCGAGCGCCATGGCCTGAAGCAGGTGGATTACGCCAGGCTGGTGGCCTGGCCTTTCGGCGACTTCATTTTCAATACCGAGTTCGACATGATCTCGGACATGGGCAAGATCCGCCGCGCCGGCTTCACGGAAGCGGTGCAGACCGAAGCGACCATCACGGCCGCGCTCGACAGCCTGCGCGCGCAAGGCTACCTGCCCTGACTGCGGCGCGCTTGCCTTGCCGTCAAATAAGCCGGCAGCCTGTTGGTATTGATGATACTCTTGGGTACTTTAAATTTCCCAAGAGAAATCACATGCCCACCAAGCGCTCACTCGTCCTTGCACTTGCCGCCGCGGCGGCATTCGCCGGTCCCGCCCGGGCCGGCATCGTCAACCTGGGTGCGCCCATCGGCGGCGCCAACCTGTATGCGGTCCACAATGTGACCGCGCCCTCGAGCGACGTCGAAGGCGCGGTGGTCGCCGGTGGTAACGTGACCGTTTCCAGTTACTCGATCAACGCGCTCGACAAGGATGCCTTCGGCCGCGACGGCTACGCGCTGGTCGCGGGCGGAAACCTGAGCCTGACCGGCGGGTCGATCAGCAACGGCAAGGCCTACGTGGGTGGCACCACGTCGCTGACCTGGGCCGCGGCGCCGACGGTCTCCACCACCAACCCGATCGACTTCAAGGCCACCGAAACCTACTACAAGACGCTTGCCGACGCGCTGGGCGACCTCGACCCGACCGGCTCGGTGTCGCGCTTGTGGAGCGGCGTCAAGGTGAAGGGGAGCGGCGCGGGCGGGGTCGACATCTTCGATGTCTCGGCCGACATGTTCGCCAATTCGTCCAGCTGGACGCTGGAAAACCTGGTGCCGGGCGAGACCCTGATCTTCAACGTGGGCGGCGCCGCGGGAACCTTCAACAACGGCGGCATCAGTTTCGAGCCGCTGTCCGGCTACAACGTCCTGTTCAATTTTTACGAGGCGACCAGCATCGACGTGCGCGGCGTGATCGGCAGCGTGCTGGCGCCTTATGCGACCCAGAGCGCCAACTGGGGCGTGATCAACGGGCAAGTGATTGTCGATAACTGGTCGTCGACGGTGCAGGTCAATGCCAACCATTACTTCAGCGCGGTCGACGTGCCCGGCTTCAACATGGGCGGCAGCACCCAGCCCGCCGGCGGCAATGCGACCCTGCCGGCGAACGATGTGCCGGAACCGGCCAGCATCGCGCTATTCCTGCTGGGCCTGGGCGCGGCCTGCCTGGCGCGGCGCCGTCGCTGATCAGGCGAGGGCGCTCACGCCATCGCGGCGGCCGTGCGCCGTCATCGCCGCCGACAGCAGCACGCCGCACAGCGCCAGGCCGGCGGCGACCCACAGCGGCGAGGCGAAGGACATGCCCAGCGTCAGCGGAATGCCGCCGAGGAAGGCGCCGGTGGCATTGCCGATATTGAAGCCCGACTGGCCCAGCGAGGAGCCGAGCATCTCGGCTTCGCGCGAATGCTCGATCAAGAGCATCTGGATCGGCGGACCCAGCGCCAGCGCGTTCGCACCCACCAGGAAGGCCAGCACGACCATCGCCGGCTGCGACCAGGCCATGACTGCGTTCAGGCACAGCAGCGCGACCATGGTCATGAGCAGGATCATGATGGCGCGCAGCGGGTGCACGCGGTCGGCCAGCTTGCCGCCGAACTGCACACCCACCGTCATGCCGACGCCGACCACGGTCATGATCATCGGGATCATGTTGGCGTGGAAGTGCGCGACTTCGGTCAGCATCGGCGCGATATAGCTGAGCCAAGCGAAGAAGCCGCCGGTGCCGATCGAGGTGATGCCCAGCGCCAGCCACAGCTTCGGATTGCGGAAGATCTTGAGGTCTTGGCGGATGCCCGCGGCCGGCGTTGCTTCGAAGTAGGGAATCGCCTTCTTGATCAGGATGGCAGTGGCCAGGCCGATCGCGGCCACGATCAGGAACACGATACGCCAGCTCACGTTGTGGCCGAGCCAGGTGCCGGCCGGCACGCCAACCACGTTGGCCAGCGTCAGGCCGGAGAACATGCTGGCCAGCGCGGCCGCCACCTTGCCCTTGTCCGCCAGGCGCGTCGCCACCACGGCGCCGACGCCGAAGAAGGCGCCGTGCGGCAGGCCGGCCAGGAAGCGGAACAGCATCATCGTGTGAAAGTTCGGCGCGAAGGCGGACAGGGCGTTAAACACCGTAAACATCAGCATGAACCAGATCAGCACGCTGCGCGGCGGACGGTGGGCCATCAGGCTGACCAGCGTCGGCGCGCCGACGACGACCCCGACCGCATAGGCCGAGATCAGGTAACCCGCTTGAGGGATGGAAATATTCAGGCCGGTGGCGATATCGGGCAGGATGCCCATCATGACGAATTCCGTCATGCCAATACCGAAACCGCCGAGGGCCAGAGGGGCCAGGCTCTTCTTGATCATGTGTTCTTTTGGGTAAACGCGCAGGCGCGCAGGAAGACCGGGCACTATAGCGGCTCACGGTCAATGAGTCCGCTTTTGAGTCGTGATGTCCGGTATCAGACTGGATGATAGCGATAACAGGCCGAGTCTGCTGGCGACGGCCTCATTCCGCGTCTTCGCCCTCGTCGTTCCGGATCCAGGCGACGCGGCCATTGCCCGCTTCGTTCAGGCGCGCCACCAGTGCATCGGCCTTGTCCTGTGGCAGGGAAAAAGTAAAACCGACCAGGTCGGCGTGCGTGACCTCATCGAGCGTGGCACCGGCCAGCTCCAGCTCGCGCCGCAGCAAGCCTTCGAGCGGGTAGGGGACCTGGCAGCGCAGCTGGCGCAGGCGCACGATGGCCACCTTCTGCGCCGCCAGCAGCGCCTGGGCCACGCTGTCCGTGTAGGCACGCACCAGTCCGCCCGCACCCAGCTTGACGCCGCCGAAATAGCGCACCACGGTCGCCAGTACGCCTTCAAGGTCCTGGTGGCGCAGCACGTCCAGCATCGGGCGTCCGGCGGTGCCGCTGGGCTCGCCATAGATCGGAAGAGCACACGTC
>CAJYQM010000326.1 GCA_913777025.1 uncultured Massilia sp.
TCTTCGCGATCGGCAGCGCCTGCTCGCCGATCAGGATGCCGAGCAGGCCAACCAGGGCCACCGCCGGCGGCGCCGGCGAGCGCACCTGCAGCAGCGCGTAGATCAGGCCGACCAGGATGCCGGCCCCCAGCGACACGAGATAGACTTTCATGGCGCGGCCCGTGCTTACCTGGCCGGCACCGGGGCCAGCGTCTCGTGGACGCCGGCGGCGCGCTGGCCAGCCTTGTGCACCATCGTGTAGGCATAGTCGACGCCCATGCCGTAGCCGCCCGAGTGTTCGCGCACGATGTCGATCACGGCGTCGTAGGTCTCGCGGCGTGCCCAGTCGCGCTGCCATTCGAGCAGCACCTGCTGCCAGGTGACCGGCACCACGCCGGCCTGGATCATGCGCTGCATCGCGAAGTCGTGGGCTTCCTTCGTGGTGCCGCCGGAAGCGTCGGCTACCATGTAGATTTCATATTCGCCTTCCAGCATCGCGCACAGGGCGAAGGTGGTGTTGCAGACTTCGGTCCACAGGCCGGACACGACGATCTTCTTGCGGCCGTTGGCGGCCAGCGCGTCGCGCACCTTCCGGTCGTCCCAGGAATTCATCGAGCTGCGCTCCAGGATCTCCTTGCCCGGGAAGACGTCGAGCAGTTCCGGGAAGGTGTAGCCCGAGAAGCTTTCGCTCTCGACGGTGGTGATGGTGGCGGGGACGTCGAAGGCCCTGGCCGCCTTGGCCAGGCCCACCACATTGTTCTTCAGGACCTGGCGATCGATCGATTGCACGCCGAAGGCCATCTGCGGCTGCTGGTCGATGAAGATGATCTGCGAGTTCTGCGGTGTCAGGACTTCGAGTTTCGGATTGTTCATGATGTCGTTTTCCTTGGATGAGATGACATGGCCGTAGCGCAGGGCTACGACACCTTGGCCTGCGCCTGCGGGACAGCCGCCGGCCGCGCCGACAGCATCAGTCCGACCAGGATCAGGCAGGGCAGCAACAGCGCGGCAAAGCCGAACCAGTGAAAAGCGAAGGCGGCGGCCACGCAGCCGGCCGCGAAGGCCAGCAGCGGCCAGACGAACTTGGTGAAGCGCGTCTTCAGGCCAGGGTCGGGCGCGCCGCGCAGCAGGTCGACCACGTCGATCACGATCTGGGTGACGTTCCCGGTCATCATCGAGGTGGGCGCCAGGTGGCCGAGCAGCAGCCGGCTGACGCCGCTGTGCACGCCCATCCCGGCGGCGCCGAGCAGGCCGGCCGCCATCGCCAGCGGGCCGGGCTCGTTGCCGAGCGGCGTGGCCGCCATGCCGCACACCATGAAGCCGAGCAACAGGACCAGTTCCAGCAGCAGCGCCGGCCTGAGCGCGGCCGCCTCGCGCCGCGCCGCCAGCACGGTGAGGATGCGGGCCAGCGCCACGCCGAGGATAAAAGCCGGGAAGGCCAGCAGCTTGAGCAGCACCGGACTGCGCCCCGGGTCCGCCAGCGCCGCGCCGATCAGGATGAAGTTGCCGGTCACGTGGGCGGTAAACAAGCCGAACAGGGCCAGGAAGCCCAGCGTGTCGACATAGCCTGCCAGGAATCCCAGCCCCATACCCTGTGCCCTGCCCTGCGCATCGGCTTGATTGAGTTCGTTCATGCTTCCTCCATTCAGTTAGCACCGCATGCTAGCGCCGCATGCGGCGGCGCGCCCCTGCCATTTGACCAGTCACGCGCGCCCGGTATCCTTGCCCTGCGCCACGCCCGGCCACAAGCCCGGCAGGGCTTGTGTTCAGTGGACATCGCGGTCGAAGCCGATCCGGTCCAGCCACGCCACCAGCAGGAATCCGCCGACCAGGCCCAGGTGTTCGAAGAAGCCGTTTTCCGCCATGGTCCGGGCCATGCCCTCCATCTCCCAGAAGCGGTTGGCGACGAAGTTCGCCGCGAACGTGAACAGCGCCAGCCACAGCGCGCCCAGCCAGCGCTTGAACCCGGACACCACCATCAGCGCGGCGCCGAGCTCGCCCGCGATCGTCATCAGCGCCAGCGGCGCCGCCGGCGCCAGGCCGAAGTGATGCATCTCGGCCAGCGCGGCCGGAAAATCGAAGGCCTTCTCGAGCCCGCCCTGCAGGTAGGCCGCGCACAGGAGCAGCAGGCAGCAGCGGTAGGCCAGGCGCGCATGCGGGCGCGCACGGGAGGTCGGATGGAGCGAAGCGTGGGTCGGGAGGTTCATGTCGGTTCCATGGTGAAGTTGAGCAGAAAGAGGCCCCGGCGTCGATCCTGGCAGGTCGGCGCGGCGCGCGCCCCTGTCCTTTGGCGGGCGACCACGACTATCGTCCGACCTATACGCTCGTATCCTAGACGGCCTTGGCCGCGCTCGTGAGAATGCCCTGGTCAACATCGACATCAACCGTTATCGACACCAGGGAACCCACCATGAAAGAACAGGACAACAAGACACTCGACCGCAACAGGCGGCATCTGATGCTCGGCGCCGGCAGCGCCGCGGCGCTCCCGCTGGTGTCGGCCGCGCTGGCCGCGAACGCGAACGCGGCACCGCCGAAGGACGCCGGCCGCACGGGCGCCGGCACGGTCAGGACCAGGGATGGCGTCGAGATCTACTACAAGGACTGGGGCAGCGGCACCCCGATCGTGTTCTCGCACGGCTGGCCCCTCAGCTCGGACGACTGGGATGCCCAGATGATGTTCTTCGTCCAGCAGGGCTTCCGCGTCGTCGCGCACGACCGCCGCGGCCACGGCCGCTCGACCCAGGCTGCCGGCGGCCACGACATGGACCACTACGCCGACGACCTGGCGGCCGTCGTGCAGCACCTCGACCTGAAGGGCGCCATCCACGTGGGTCACTCGACCGGCGGCGGCGAGGTGGTGCGCTACCTGGCGCGCCACGGCCAGTCGCGCGCGTCGAAAGCCGTGCTGATCGCGGCGGTGCCGCCGCTGATGGTCAAGTCGCCTTCGAACCCGGGCGGCCTGCCGAAGGAGGTCTTCGACGGCATCCAGAAACAGGTCGCCACCAACCGCGCCCAGTTCTACCGCGACCTGCCGGCCACCGCCTTCTACGGCTTCAACCGTCCCGGCGCCAAGGTGCAGGAAGGCCTGATCCAGAACTGGTGGCGCCAAGGCATGATGGGCGGCGTCAAGGCCCACTACGACGGCGTGGTCGCGTTCTCGCAGACCGACTTCACGGAAGACCTGAAGAAGATCACGCTGCCGGTGCTGGTCCAGCATGGCGACGACGACCAGGTCGTGCCCTACGCCGATTCCGGCCCGCTGTCGGCCAAGCTGCTGAAGAACGGCACGCTGAAGACGTATAAAGGCTTCCCGCACGGGATGCCGACCACGCATGCGGACGTGATCAACGCCGACATCCTGGCCTTCATCAAAGGCTGAGGCTCAGGGCTTCGGATCCCACCCGCCTTCGAAGCCCGCAAAGAAGCCCGCGCGCGTACCGTAGGCCGCCCTGGCCTCGGCCGCATCCAGCACCCGTCCGGACTGGCGCCGGCTTACATCCAGCGGCTTGCCCTCCAGGTCCATGGTCCCGTACTCGCGCCAGCCGGCCGTGGCGCTGGCGGCCTTCGGGTTCGGCGCCGGCTGCTTCACGTTCATGGCAGCCCAGCCCTCGGGCGCGATGTGCGGGCCCATGCGGCAATTGATGAAGGCGATGTGGTCCCAGGCGTCGGCGTAGCCGGCGCTGCGCGCGAGCCAGGCACTGCCCGCCGGGACGTCGTGGCCCGCGGGTCCCGGACCGTGGGTCAGGCGGCTATTCAGGAACAGGAAGCCCTTGTCCCCGGGCGCCACGGTGCGCGCCTGCAGCACGTAGCCGCCGCCCTTGTCCGGCTTGCTGCCGCCGACGGTGCGCAGTTCGCTGTCCTCGAACAGCGCGGCATGGTTGTTGCCCCAGATGTAGTCGACATTGCCGGCGACGAGGGTGCGGTAGAACCAGGCGTAGCCGCGCACCTGGATCGTGTCCTGCTCGCTGTAGAAGCTGGCGTTCTTCGCCACCAGGCGGCCTTCGCTGTTGAAGAACACCGCCTCGGCCTGGCCCCCGGCCGGCGACTCGCGCAGCGTGCTGTTCCTGATCGACAGGTTGTCGAGCGTGACCAGGTCGGCGTCCTCGATCAGGAACAGCG
>CAJYQM010000327.1 GCA_913777025.1 uncultured Massilia sp.
CATCCCGACGACCTGGAAAAGCAGACCCGCGAAAGCAATGACGCCTTGCAGGGACGCGCCGCGCCGCACGGCTTTGAATCGCGGCTCCGGCACCGGGAAGGGCACGACGTGGTCACGATGGTGTACACCGCGCCCCTGGTCGATGCGAAAGGCGTGCACCGGGGCTGGATGAGTTCCGTGGTGGACATCACGGCCCAGAAGCAGGCGGAAGCCAGGCAACGGGACCAGGAGCTTCGCCTGCAGCGCAGCGCCCGCCTGGCGAGCGTCGGCGAGATGGCGTCCACACTGGCGCACGAACTCAACCAGCCATTGATGGCGCTGTCCAATTTTGCCGTGGCAGCGCGTGCGCTTGCCGCGCGCGGCTCACTGGACATGTCGGCCGGTACGATGCTGACCGGTGCGCTCGACGAGATCGTCGAACAGTCCAAGCGCGCCAGCGAAATCGTCAAGCGCGTGCGCGCCTTCATCAACCCGCAACGGGCGCATTACGAAACCCTGGCGATGGAGAGCGTCATCACCCACGCGGTAACCCTGCTGAAGCCGGAGCTGCAACGTCACGGCGTCATCCTGCGGCTGATGCTGGAAGACGCAGGCACGCCGGTACGCGGCGACCGGGTCCTGCTCGAACAGGTGCTGGTGAACCTGATCCACAACGCCATGCAGGCCATGCAGGACCACCCGCCCCCGGCGCCGATGCGCCCTACCATCGAACTGTCCAGCCGGCGTACCGAACAGGGCTTGCGCATTACCGTCGCCGATGGAGGGCCGGGCATTCCTCCCGACCAGTTCGAACAGATCTTCGCTCCCTTCTTTACCACCAAGGTCGATGGCCTGGGCCTCGGGCTGAACATTTGCCGTACCATCATCGAGGCCCACGGCGGTTTCATGACCGTCGAAAACCACGCCCAGGGTGCCGCCCTTTCCTTCACGCTAGCCACCGTATCATGAAAGACACACAACTGACCTTGTACGTCGTGGACGACGACGAGGCGCTGCGTCGTTCGCTGCTGCTCCTGCTCTTTTCACAAGGACTCGCGGTGCAAGCCTTCGACTCCGGAGAGGCTTTCCTCGATGCCGTCGACATGCGCCAGCCGGGCTGCGTCATCCTCGATGTGCGCATGAAAGGCATGAGCGGCCTCAGCGTATTCGAGCGTCTTCTCGACAAGCATAGCCCGCTCGTCACCCTGTTTCTATCGGCACATGGCGATATCCCGACCGCCCTCGAAGCAGTCCGGCGCGGCGCCTACGACTGGGTGGAAAAACCGGACACCCAACAGCTGCTCGACAAGCTGCCCGCGGCGATCGCCCTGGCCCGGGCCCGCGTCCAGGCCCTGCGGCTCTGGGCTGAACTGACGCCGCGCGAACGCGAGGTTGCGCGCCTCGTGGGCCTGGGCCAGCCCAACAAGGAAATCGCCCGCATCCTCGTCCCGCCCTGCGGCCCCCGCTCGGTGGAAACACACCGTGCCAATATCTTCAGCAAACTGCAGTGTGCCAACGACAACGAGCTGGGCCGCTGGTTGGCAGCCCATCCCTGGCTGGACTGACCCGGTCAGCCAAGCCCGGCATCAGAACAGATCCAGCTGCGGGCTTGCCTTGGCTGCTTTCCGGCGCCCCGGCTTGCCTTCGGTACCAGCCGCCCCGCCAAACAGGTCCAGCTGGGTCACATCCTGATCCCGGCGCTGGCAGGCGGCCGCCGAAGGTACGATCAGCGGGCGCTTGAACTGCGAAGCATCCAGCCTGCTGAAGCGGCCGTTGAAACCATCCATCCCCAACCGCTTGACCGCCTTGGTGAAGCGCTGGCGGATCAGGTCGGCCCACACGCCCTCGCCGTGCATGCGCTTGGCGAAATCGCTGTCGTATTCCTTGCCAGCATGCATGTCCTTCATGCGGTTCATCACGCGCTGGGCGCGCTCCGGGAAGTGGGCGTGCAGCCATTGCTGGAACAGCGGGTTCACTTCCCAGGGCATGCGCAGGATCGTGTAGTGGGCGCTGACGGCGCCGGCGTCCCTGGCCGCTTCCAGGATGCGCTCGATTTCCGGTTCGGTCACGAAGGGAATGATCGGCGCCACGCTGACGCTGACCGGGATGCCGGCTTCGGTGAGCGTGCGGATCGTGCGCAGGCGGCGCGACGGCGCGGCCGCGCGCGGCTCCAGCGTGCGCGCGATCTCGCCGTCCAGCGTGGTCAGCGTGATGGCGGCGCCGGCCAGGCCCTTTTCGGCCATCGGCGCGATCAGGTCGATGTCGCGCTCGATGAGCGAGGATTTGGTGATCAGGCCGTAGGGGTGATTGCACTCGTTCAGCACTTCCAGCACGTCGCGCGTGATGCGGCGGTCGCGCTCGCAGGGTTGATACGCGTCCGTGTTCACGCCGATGGCGATGCTCTCGGGCACATAGCCGGGGCGCGCCAGCTCCCGGCGCAGCAGGTCGGCCGCGTTCACCTTGGCGAACAGGCGGCTTTCGAAGTCCAGGCCCGGCGACAGGCCGAGGTAGGCGTGCGAGGGCCGGGCGAAGCAATAGATACAGCCGTGCTCGCAGCCGCGGTAGGGATTCAGCGAGACGCTGAACGGGATGTCCGGCGAGTTGTTGCGGGTGAGGATGCTTTTCGCGAACTCGTCGGTGACGACGGTTTTCGGCGGGGCGCCCTGCTCGCGCGGCACGCCCGGCACGCTCCAGCCGTCCTCGAAGCGCTCGCGCGCATTGACTTCGTAACGTCCCTGGAGGTTGCTCACGGCGCCGCGGCCCTTGATGGCCAGGTTCGGTGGCATCATGCGCGAAAGCGGCAGCATCACCTGCCCTTCCGTCCGGCTTACGCTTGCTTTTTGGCGATTCACGCGGCGCTCCTGTAAGTACTGTATGTTTATACAGTATAGTACGCCGATGTCACGCCGGGTTCAAGTGGGGTGTTTTTGCGGCTTGTTGTTGCACAAAACCGTCAAAAGCCTGCAGCAGAGGCCGGTAATGCGCGGGCCGGCTTTCCAGTTGAGCAAGGGCGTGGACGGCCGCTTCCAGCGTCGACAGCTGGTGCGGCGCATGCGCCTTGCGAATCCGATAATTGGATGGCGGGACCTCGCGCAGCGCCAGGCGCGGCAGGCGCTGCAGCGCGGGGTTCAGGTAGAGCATCTTGCGGCTCTTGCGCCAGGTGGCGTCCAGCACGACCAGGCGCACGCTGGCGGGTGCACGCAGCAGCGCAGGATCCAGCAAAGGCGGCGGCGCGATGCCGAGCGAGGCATCGCCCGGCGTCTCCGGGTACAGCAGCACGGGTATGCGGCCATCGCTATTCAATATGGCGTCGAGCAGCGCGGGTTCAAAGGCCTCGCCCACCTCGAGCCGGCTGCCCGGCAGGCACAGGTGCAGCAGGCGCGCGCTGTTCTTGGCGTTGCGCACCTCGAGGGGATGGTGCAGGATCAGCAGCTCGACAGCGGCATCGACGGGCGTGATCCAGTGGCAGATGCAGGCGCTTTGCGCGCGCAGGCAGGCCGGGCACGTGGCCCGGCGCGGGGAAGACGAATCATTCATGGGCGGGGATTGTAACGCCGCCGCCCGCGTCAAAGGCTCAGGCGCTGCCGCCGACCCGCCGTCCCTGCGGCGGCGCGACCTCGGCCGCCACGGGCGGCAATTCCGGACGGATGGTCTTGAGTGCATGTGCCCACTGCACCACCTGGTCGAGCATGGCGTCGACCGCGTCCACCTGGCGCTCGGCCGGATTGAAGGTTTTCATGTTCTCCCAGTCGGTGAACAGCGACAGCATGACCTGGGCGCGCACGTCGGCCACCATCAATTCGCCCATGACCAGGCGCAGGTTCTCGATGGCGCGCGCGCCGCCCACGCTGCCGTAGCCGACGAAGCCCGCGGACTTGTGGTTCCATTCCTTGTACAGGAAATCGATCGCGTTCTTCAGCGCGCCCGAGGTGGCGTGGTTGTATTCGGGGGTGACGAAGACGAAGCCGTCGAACTCGGCGATCTTCGCGGCCCAGGTGCGGGTGTGCGGCTGCGAATACTGCCCCATCGACGGCGGCACCGGTTCGTCCAGCAGCGGCAAGTTGAAATCGGCGATGTCC
This sequence comes from uncultured Massilia sp., assembly GCA_913777025.1. Classification (GTDB taxonomy): domain Bacteria; phylum Pseudomonadota; class Gammaproteobacteria; order Burkholderiales; family Burkholderiaceae_D; genus Telluria. The sequence continues at coordinate 4,059 of CAJYQM010000327.1, forward strand.
ACCAGTTCGAAGGCGGCGTCGCCGCGCATGCCGGCGATGTCCAGTACCCAGTTCGCCACGTCGGGCGCCTTGCGGCCGGGGCGCGTGCTCCCGACGATCACTCCAATATTGATCATGTCGTTCTCCGGTGTCGATGTCTGTTCATGCCAGTCTAATAATGCCGCGATAAAACCAGCGCCCGATTCAAGGCGTGGCGTTCCAGCCGCCGCCCAGCGCCCGGTACAAATCGACATGGGCCGCGAGGTAGCTGGCCTTCAGTTGCAGCACGTTGGTCTCGGCGCTGAAGGCGTTGCGCTGGGCGTCCAGCTCTTCCAGGTAGGACGAGTAGCCGTTGCGGTAGCGGTTGTGGGCGATGCGCAGCACTTCGCCCGCGGCCACGCGGCGCGCCTCGGCCTGCTCGAGCTGTTCGCGCAGGCGCTGCACGGCCGTGAGGCCGTTCTCGGTCTCGGCGAAGGCGTTGCGCACCACTGTCTCGTAGGCGATCACGGCGCGGTCGCGCAGCGAGGCCGAGATCTCGGCCTGGGCGCGCAGGCGGCCGGCATCGAAGATCGGGGCCAGCACGCTGCCGCCGATGCTCCACAGCGTGGTGCCGGAGCCCAGCAGGTCGGGCAGGCTGTGGGCGTAGCCGCCGACCGACGCGGTCAGGCGCAGCGCCGGCAGCATCTGGTCGCGCGCCGAGGCCAGGCTGGCGTCGGCCGCCGCGAGCGCGCGTTCGGCCTGGGCGATATCGGGGCGCCGGCGCAGCAGTGCCGAGGGCAGCCCCGGCTGGATGGCGGGCGCGCCCAGTTCGGCCCGCGTGGCGCCACGCGCGATGGTGCCGGGGCTGGCGCCGATCAGCAGCGCAAGTGCGTTTTCCTGCTGGGTGATGGAACGTTCCAGCTGCGGCACGACGGCGGCCGTGGTCCGGTATTCGGCCTCGGCCTGGGACAGTTCCAGGCGCGAGCTGTAGCCGACTTCGAACTGGCGCCGCGCCAGCTCGAGCGAGCGCAGGCGCGATGCCAGCGTCTGGCGCGCCAGGTCGAGCTGGGCGTCCAGGCCGCGCAGGTTCAGGTAGCCGGAGGCGGTGTTGGCCGCCACCGCCAGCGCGGTCGCGTCCGCCGCCGCCTGCTGCGACGCGTAGTCGAGACGCGCCGCCTGGGTCAGGTTTTCCAGGCGCCCGAACGGATCGAGTTCGTAGGCCGCCTGCACGTTGCCCTGGAGCGCGGTCGATTCCACCGGCGTGCCGAACGGGCCGATCGCGCGCGCCCGCGTGGGCGTCAGGCCGACCGTCAGGTTCGGCTCCTGCGCCGAGCGCGCGACCCGGATCCGGGCCTGGTATTCCTGCAGGCGCGCACGCGCGGTGCGCAGGTCGCCGTTGCTTGCGAGCGCCTGCGTCACCAGCGCGTCCAGCGCCGGATCGCCGAAGGCGCGCCACCAATGCGGATCGACCACGCTGGTGCCGGTCTCGGCTTGGACGCGCCAGGCTTGCGGCACCTGCAGCGTGGAGGCCGGCGGCGGCTGCACGGGAATGCGGCAGCCGGCCAGCGCCAGCGCCGCCAGCGCCAACGGGAGCGCGCGCCGAAGCACCACCCGCCTCATCGTGCCGCTCCCGCAGGTGCGGCCGGCGCGGCCGCAGCGGGCGTACCGGTGGCCGATACGCCCGTGGCGGATTGCCCGGCCGCCGGCGCCGCCGCGGCAGGCGTCCCGGGAGCGGAAGGCGCGGCCACGGGTGCCGCCGCGGCAGGCGCGCCGCCGGCGGGCCCCGGCCTGGCCGGCGCCCCCGTGTCGATGCTGGCCACCACCGACATCCCCGGCCGCAGGCGCTGCGCCAGCGGCTGGCTCGGCTCGATCGCGATGCGCACCGGGATGCGCTGGGCGATCTTGACGAAATTGCCGGTCGCGTTGTCCGGCTGGATCACCGAGAATTCGGAACCGGTGGCCGGCGCGATCTGCTCGACGCGGCCGCGCAGTCTGGCGTGGTTCAGCGCGTCGACCGTGAAGGTGACCGGCTGGCCCAGGCGCACGTCGGCCATCTGCGTTTCCTTCATGTTGGCAACCACCCACATCGTCTGCGGCACCAGCGCGGTCAGCTGGGTGCCTGCATTCACGAAGGCGCCCAGGCGCACGCTGACCTGGCCCAGCTGGCCGTCGCGCGGCGCCAGGATGCGGGTGTTGCTGAGGTCGATCTCGGCGAGTTTCACGGCCGCCTCGGCGTTGGCGACGGCCGCTTCCAGCGCGGCGCGGTTGACGTCGACGGTGCGCAGGTTCTGGCGCGCGATCTCGAGCGCGGCGCGCGCCTGCTCGGCGGCCGCCACGGTCTGGGCGCGGGTGGCGCGCGCGGCGTCGCGTTCGCGCGCGGACAGCGAACCGTCGGCGGCCAGTTCCTCGACGCGGCGCAGGTCGGCCGTGGCGCGCTGGGCCTGGGCTGCGGCGTTCTGCACTGCCGCCTGGTTCTGGCCGATGGTCGCGCGCGCCGATGCCTGGTTCTGGGCGAAGTTGGCCAGGGCCGCGCGCTGCGACGCCAGCTGGGCGCGCGCCTGCTCGAGGCGCTGGGTGTAGATGCGGTCGTCGATGCGCATCAGGAGCTGGCCCTGGCGGACCGCCTGGAAGTCCTGTACGTCGACTTCGACGATATAGCCGGACAGCTGGGGACTGATGATGGTCACCTGGCCGCGCACGGTGGCATTTTCCGTGGTTTCGACGGCGCTGCGAAATGGCGGCAGCTCCCAGGCGTAGAGCACGATCAGGACGCCGATCAGCGCAACGAGCG
>CAJYQM010000328.1 GCA_913777025.1 uncultured Massilia sp.
CCTGGCGCGGGGGCGGGGCGCCCCGCCGCAGCCGGCGGGCGCGCGCCGTCCCGCCGGCACGCTGGTGGGCACGCCCGACGAGCTGCGCGCGGCGGTCGCGAATGCCCAGGCGGGCGTGGTGATCACGCTGCTGCCGGGCACCTACCGCTTCAAGGAGCGTCCGATCGACGCCAACCGGCCCGGACGCGAGGACGCGCCGATCGTGGTGCGCGCCGCCACGCCGGGCAGCGTGCAGGTCGAGTTCGAGCAGGTCGAGGGTTTTCGCGTGAGCGCGCCCTGGTGGCGCTTCGAGAACCTGGCGATCCGTGGCGTGTGCGGCGACGACACCTATTGCGAACACGCCTTCCACGTGGTCGGCGACGGCCGCCATTTTGCCGCGGTCAACAACAGCATCGCCGACTTCAATGCCCATTTCAAGATCAACGGCAACGACGAAGGCAGCTATCCGGACGACGGCCTGATCGAATCGAACACGCTGTACAACACCCATGCGCGGCGCACCGCCAATCCCGTGGTGCCGATCGACCTGGTGGCGGCCAGTCGCTGGATCATCCGCAGCAATATCATCAAGGATTTCGTCAAGCTCGAGGGCAACCAGGTCAGCTACGGCGGCTTCGCCAAGGGCGCCGGCAGCGCCAACGTGTTCGAGCGTAACCTGGTGTGGTGCGAAGACAAGCTGCGCGGGCAGCCGGGCCAGCGCGTCGGCCTGTCCCTGGGCGGCGGCGCCACCGGCCCCGCCTGGTGCCGCGACCGCAAATGCATCACCGAGCAGCAGGGCGGGATCATCCGCGCCAACCTGATCGCCGCGTGTTCCGACGTGGGGGTGTACCTGAACAGCGCCGCCGACAGCCATGTCGACGACAATACCCTGCTCGACACGACCGGCATCGACGTGCGCTTCGCAACCAGCAGCGCGCGGCTGGACGGCAACCTGGTCGACGGGCCGATCCGCAGCCGCGATGGCGGCCTGCTGCACCTGGGCGACAACCGCACGGCGCCCTTGTGGCAGGCCTATGCCGGCTATCATCCGGTGCGCGACCTGTTCCGGGCGCCGCTGGAGGGGAATTTTTCGTGGCGGGATGCCGCGCCGCAGCGCGACGGCGTCCGCAAGGGCCTGGACTTGTGCGGCACCGGCCCGGTGCGGGCCTATGGCGCCTTCGACGACTTCAGCGGGTGCCGCCGCACCCCTTGAGCGGCGCGGCGGGCGGGGGCCTCAACGGCCCTGGGTCTTGCCCATTTCCATTTCCTGGCGCTTGGCTTCTTCGCGCTTCTTGATTTCCGCCGCTTCGCGCTCCAGCACCCATGCCGGTTTGTCGATCGGGGCCAGTTTGGCGTCGGTATAGCGGCGCAGCGTGTGGTCATAGGTCAGCTGGACCAGCTTGTAGAACTGGTTGCTGATGTGCTTGCCCGGGGTCAGGCGCACCACCGGCGCCGTCTGGCGCGTGTAATGGCCCTTGAAGATCTTCGCGTGGCCCTGGTCGCCGTCGATGATGTTGTACTCGAGCCCGATCACGTTGCGGCCGTCGACCAGGCGGTGCGGATGCTTCTCGCGGATGCGCTCGATCGCCAGCGTGTACGGGATCGGGCCGGTCAGGCGCAGGGTGCCGTTCTTTCCTGCCTGGTGCAGCGACGGCAGGTAATGGTCGATGTTGAACAAGACTTGCTCGATCACCGCCTTCAGGTACGGATGGCCGGGTGCGCAGATCACGTGCCACTGCTGGAATTCGCCGCCGTGCAGGTCGCGCAGGTCGAACACCAGGCCCCAGTGCTCGAACTGGCCCTGGGCGTTGTGCCATTTCGACAGGATGTAACGGTCATCCGGACGCAGCACCGAGTCCAGCGGCAGCGTGGCGCTGCTCTTGATGTCGAGATAGACGCCGCCCACCTTGTACAGCAGCAGGTAGCGGAACAGGTCGGCGCGGGCCGGGCCGTAACGCGGGTCGATGCGCTGGTAATAGTCCCAGATCTCCGCTGGATAATTGGCCTTGATGAAGGTCTCGATGTCGTCGTCGCCATAGAAACGGAATTCCCAGCCGGGATTCAGCGCCTTCATCTTTTCGATGTTCTTCTGGAACATCGGCGGGATCTGCCGGTTCTCGAACGCCGGGCGCATGCCGACCTGGTGGATGATGCGCGGGATCGAGGTTCCTTCCGGAAGTGTGGCGATGCGTTCACGCTTCGGGGGGCGATTCAGGGTAGGTATCAGGAGCGATTTGATCGACATTGCGGAAAGAAGAGAGAGTGGGACATAGACGCACGGAATGTTGCAAGTCTAACACGCAAAAACCGGAGCGCGCGTTACGATTGATCCAAGCCAATCAGTATTTTGATCGTTTCGCTCAACGGTATTAGAAACTGTGGTGTTTCCGCTCAGTCCGTGCCGATCCATGCGCAAGTCCACTGCGCCACCTGGTCGCGCCAGGCGCGGCGCGAAAAGGTATGGTCGGCCTGGTCGATCTGGTGCCGCGTCACGCGCGCCGATTCGAGCAGGCGTTTCCAGGCCGGGGTGGCGGCGCCGAGGTCGCAGAATTCGCGCGCGGTCAGGTCGGCGCCGCTGGTGATGACCAGCACCCGGCCCTGGAACGCGTGCATGCCGGCGAGCATGCGTTGCGGCAGAGGCAAGACCGCGCCCTGGTCGGGCTTGCCCGGACGGAAAGCGGTGCCGGCCAGCTTCGCCATCGATTTCAGCGAACCGGCGAGGTCGAAGCGGCCGCGCACGAGCTTGCGCCAGAACTCGGGTTCCATCAGGCGGCCGCGGTAGTAATGCTTGAGCGTGGCGCGGGCCAGGCCGTCGTCGGTGCGGACCCAGGGGTTCAGCAGCACCAGGCCGCCGACCCGGGCATCGCTGGCCGCGTACATCGCGATCGCCGAGGCGGCGTCGCACAGCCCCCACAGGGTCAGGTCGTCCAGGCCGGGCACGGCGCCCGTGAAGGCGTCGATGGCGGCGCGCAAGTCCTCGCTCACGTTGTCGAAGTCGCGCATCGCTCCCTGGCTGTCGCCCATGCCGCGGTAGTCGAAGCGCATGGCGGCGATGCCATGTTCGGCCAGGCTGCGTGCCAGCAGCGTGAACTGGCGGTGGCTGCCGGCCCGGTACTGGGGGCCGCCCACGACGATCAGCACGCCGCGCCTGGCCGGCGTGCGAGGCAGGCTCAGTACACCGTAGAGCCAGTCGCCGCCGCAGCGGAAGGCGAGCGCGCTGTCGTCATAGGGTTCAGGCGCCATCGGCGGTCTCCTGCAGGGCCGCGGACGTCGCCAGCAGCCAGGCCGGCGCCTCGGTGATCTCGGGCGTGACCCAGAACGGCGGGGAGGCGAGGGCGTGCAGACGCAGGTCGGCGCCGCCGCGCCGCCATGCTTCGCTGACGCGGGCCGCGCCCGCCGGCAGCGGCGCATCGGGCGCCGGCAGCGCCTCGAACCAGTCCACCCGGCATGCGGGGGCCAGCGTTTCCGGCGCATCGAAGGCATCGATCGCCGCGGCCAGGGCCGGCGCCAGGTCGTAGCCGGCGATCTCGACCGTCTCGCCGTCCCGCAGGGCCTGGCGCAATGCGCCGGTACTGGTCCGGGCACCCTCGTCCAGCATGGCGCCGGCGACGCGCAGGCGCAGGAACTGGGTCAGGAAGGTGGCGCCGTTCAGGACCGGTTGCCACAGGATCATCGATTGCACGGGTTCGCGCGCCGTGCGCGCGTAGTCGAGGGCCAGCAGCGCGCCCAGGCGCAATCCCCACAGGATGGGCGCCCGCTCGAGGCGCCGGCGCAGCCAGGCCGCGCCGGCGGCGAGATCCGCCTGCCAGATGTCCCAGCGGGCATCGCCGAAGTCGCCGCTGCTGTCGCCGCAGCCATACAGGTCGATCTGCAGGACCCCGTAGCCGAGCGCCGCCAGCGCGCGCGCCTGCAGCGCGGCCATGCGGCGCGAACGGTTCATTTCCTCGGCAAACGGGTGGACATACAGGACTGCGCCGCGGCAGGCGCCGGCGGGCGGGTGGAACAGGCAGAAGCGCCGGCCGGGGGCGCCGTCCAGGAAGAAGGGTTCGGCCGGCTGGCCCGGCACGCTGGTCATTCGCCGCGTTTGCGTGCGACGAACGCGGCCAGGCTCCCCAGGGTTTCGAAGGTGCTGGCGCTGATCTCGTCATCGTCGATCGCGATGTCGAACCGTTCTTCGAGCGCGGCGATGAGGCTGACCACCGCCATCGAATCGAGTTCCGGAAGACTGCCCAGCAAGGCCGAATCGGCATCCAGGCGCTGGCCGGCCTGGCCCAGGCCGAGCACGTCAATCAGGATCGTCTTAACTTGGTCGAGGTACATAATTTATTCGTCAGTCCAGTCAAGTGCCGATTATACATTCGGACGCAACAGCCCGAGCCGCGTCCCGATCGGCGTGACCAGGCGGTGGACCTCGTCGACCAGCACGTGGCGCGTCAGGCGCAGCAGCAGGTACCAGACCGCCGCCAGCGGCACCAGCATGATCAACAGGCGCGCCAGCGCCGGCAGCGCGGAAGGCAGCACCAGCTGCAGCACGAAGCCGGCCACGCCGGTGCCCAGCGCCACCAGCGCGCTCGGGGCCAGGGCGCGCAGCATGACGCCGGTCGAATAGCCGAGGTGGCGCGTCTGCTGCAGGCCGATGACCGGCGCGGTGACGATGGTCGCCATGCACAGGGCCCAGGCGAAATGGACCAGGCTGCCGTTGAACAGCAGGACGCCGAACGCGATGCGGGTGGCCACCGACACCATGATCGGCACGGTGCTCAGGTAAGGCCGGCCGATCGCCGTCACCGCCATCGGCACATAGTGGTACATCATGGTGACCGCGGCGGCCAGCGTCAGCGGCAGGATCGCGGGCACGGCTTCGAGCCAGCTCGGCCCGTACAGCGCCATCACGATGTCGTGTCCGAGGATCGCCGTCAGCAGCAGGGCGGCCCAGCCGACGCCGGTCAGCAGGGCGGTGGCGCGCGACAGGGTCGGCGCCAGGGAATCGCCGCGGTGGTAGGTCTGCGCCAGGTAGGCCACGGCGCCGTAGTTGACGGTGGAGCCGGCGATGTAGGTGAAGATCGCCACGGTCGAGTTCGCGCGGCTGAGCAGGCCGACCAGGCGCGGGCTGCCGAGCTTACCCAGCAGCAGGTCGGGCATGGCATTGTTCAGCGAGCCGGCGCAGCTCGACAGCAGCGAACCGACGCCGAAGTGGGCGACTTCGCGCCAGTGCTTGAACGACGGCAGCCAGGGCAGGTCCTTCGGGCGCATGAATGCGCAGCCGATGCCGCAGGCGATGATGTTGATCAGGTTTGAATACGCCAGCGCCATGCTGCCGAAGCCGAGCTTGGCCAGCACGATGCAGCTGATGCAGAAGCTGCTGGTGCCGATGGCCCACAGCACGGCTTCCTTCTTGGCCTCGAAGTTGCGGGCCAGCAGCGAGTTGGTGATCGAACCGAAGGGAATGAAGAAGAAGCCGACGGCCAGCACGCGCATCACCGGCACCAGCTTCGGCTCGTGGAACCATTCGCCGATCCAGCCGCTGGCCAGCAGCAGCACGGTGGCGATGATCCAGGACGTGGTGAAGGCGACGCCGGCCACGGAGCGCAGCTTGTCCGCGGTCAGCTCCTTTTCGCGCTGGATATAGTTGGTGACGCCGAAATCGCGGAACACGTGGCCGAGATTGACCACCACCGCCGTCATCGAATAGATACCGATATCGCTGGGGCTGAGGATCCTGGCCAGGATGATGCTGACGATGAACTGCAGAAGTGCAGCGCCCGACGTCGAGAAAAAGTTAATGACCAGCGAACGACGTAGATCTGCCATAAATACAACTGCGCACGGAGTAGGAAGAAAACGGCAACGGTTTACGCTGGCGCACTGTTGATCAGGTGGATGGCATGCCGCGACGCGGCCTCGTATTTGTTGTTAACAAAACGCATCGATCCGATGAAATGGTAGAACGCGGTGTCCGTCGTCGCGACGTCCGGCGTGCCGTACTTGGGGAAGGGCAAGGGCTGGACCCCGGGCACATTGCTGACCAGGTAGTTCGAGGTGACCTGTTCGGTCCCCCAGCGTTTCCAGTTCTCGCCCAGTTTGCCGCCCATGCGGCGCGAAAAATCGGTCATCGTCTCGCGCATGGCGGAAGAACGCGGGAAGCCGGTGAAGCCGGAGCAGCCGCGGATGTAGCGGGCGTCGGCCGGCAGGCCGACGTTGACCATCTCGGTTTCGGCGATCGCCTGGACGTGGGCCCAGGGCGCCAGCCAGGGCAAGGCATTCTCGCGCGTCGCTTCCAGCGAACGGATCGGCGTGTCCGGCATCTCGCCGAGGACGAAACCGGTGCCCTTGCGCACCGCTTCCAGCACTTCCGGCACCGGGCGCACGGTCAGGGTGTCGGCATCGAGCTGGATAACGTAGCTGTCCTCGACATAGTGGGCGATGGCGAACAGGCGTTCCCAGGTGCCGCCGCGCGGAATGTCCGGGTGCACGAATTCATGCGCCTCGCGCAACTCGACGTGCGGCAGGTGGCGTTTCAGGGTGGCGCGGTCGGCCTGGGCGATCGACGGGTCGCAGACCACCACGATCCTGGATGGATTCAGGAAATGGGCGAAGGACTTGACCGCGACCAGGTACGAAGACACGTCGCGCTGGTGCACCATCGACAGCAGGGTGAAAGGCAATTCGCCACGCTCGAGAGGCCGGGTCGCAAGGATCTGCCGAGCCACCCTGTGGTACTTCCAACGCCAATAATCGCGCTTGGCGCGCCAAATCACCTTGTTGAATAAAGACATCCTAGCTGACTCCCAAATTGCCCTGCCGCGAACTGTCCATTGACTGTCCTCGAAGCGCAGGTTCCTTGCTATACCGCATTACATTATATGCTGCAATGTGTCACGCACACGTGACGTTACAAGTTTTTTATTAAAATCCTAACAAGAATGTGGCGCTAAAGAAAAAAGCCGGGCTTCCCGTCAAGGAAGCCCGGCCTGGTTCAGCCGGGGCAGTCTCTGCCTATGCCACGCCGGCGATCAGCGCGGGATGATGGCCCACTGCGGTGCCGAATGGTAGTCCGGCTTGGCGGCACGGTTCATGAAGAGCGTCCATGCCTTGCTTGCATCGGCCACACCCGCCTGGGTGGCGAGCGCCAGTGCCGGTTGCAGGTTGGCCGGGTAACCCATCGAGGCATCCGCATAACCGATCATGCGGCCGGTCACCCACTGATAGCCATTGGCTGCACCGAGCCAGTCCGCCTGTTCCTTGCTGCCGCAGGGCAGGTCGATGAAGCGCTTGCCGTTGAGGACAGCGGACACTTCATGCGTATCGTCGTTGTAGACGCGGTCCTTGTCGTAAGTGGCGCTGTAGACCTGGGCAAAGCTGTCGTACAGCGGCGACTGGCGGTTCGGACGGATGTTCAGGATGTAGGAAGCACCCGCGACCCAGCAGAAGCCCGGCGCCGTCATGCGGCCGACCGCATATTTCGACTTCCATTGCAGGATCGAATCGGCCTTGGTGAAACCGAGCTCACCGAGGTAGCCGAAACTCCAGGTCAGGAAGTCGTCCTGCCAGGGGCCGAAATTGTCGGCATCGTTGAACGCGCCTTCTCCCGAACCGTCGTAGGCACCGAGTTTGTTCGGCTGGCCGACGACGTAGGTCTGCTTGTAGAACTCCAGATTGTTGTCCACCTGCTTGACGAAGTAATCCTTCATCGGATCGGCATCGGGCGTGATGTAGGCGACCTGGCCGAGGGTACGCATCGACCATGCCTGGCCACGAACCTGCAGCCAGCGCACCAGGCCCTTGCCGTGGCCCGAGTTGTTGGGGTCGGTACCCAGCGGATTCGACGCTGCCCAGAACTGCAGTTCTTCCAGATAGTAATAATCACCGGTGACCAGGTAGGGCAGGTAAGCCAGCGACGGCTGGTGGGCGGTATCGTCGGTGTAGGGCGACCAGGAATGGCCCAGGTCGTTGTTCACGAAGCGCGGTACCGGCAGCGGACCCCTCTCGCGCAGGTTGAAGTGCGTCGTCATGTCCTTGTTCGTATCGTTGTCGGTACGAACCGGACGTCCGGTCTTTTCATCACGGTAGTGGATCGACCACGTACCGGAACCATCGGCGGCAGCCATCATCGAGCTCCACGCGCGCTTGTCCATCGACAGCAGCCACATCACCGACCAGGACGGCAGCGAGCCGATGTCGACGCGGCCACCGGTGGTCGGCATGTAGCCGGTGACGGGGCCGATGGTCATCGGACCCGTGTTAGAGCTGTTGATGCCCTGGGCCAGCGCATTCAACTCTTTTTCGCCCGGCGCGAAGGTGGTGTCGTAGTTGGGGACGGCCTTGGTCGCGATCAGGTAGGCGCTGTTGAGTTTCACGTTCACGGCCGGCTGGCGGGTGGCATCCCACCAGAAGTACTGGTGCCAGCGCGAGTGGTGGTATTGATCCATCCCGGCCTTGGAGAAGACCGGCTTGCCGTCCAGCTCGAGGTCGACGTTGTAATTGACCTTGATACCCGGCGTCCAGGTCTTGTCGTTTTCGACCATGAATTCCACGCGGGCCTGTTTGTTCAGGCCCGAATACCAGCGCACGTCGAAGCGGGCGGTCAGCTGCGGATGGGCGACACCGTTCGGATCCTTCAGCGGCGCGCTGACGATCCATTCGTTGGCGACGGCGCCGGACAGCCAGTTGATCGGCGTGGACGAGGCCACGGCGTCGGCCAGCGACGCGGTGTATTTGACGCCGCCCAGCGTGATCGTGGTCTTCGCGGTCAGGCCGCTGCTGATCAGGTTCTGCAGCGTGATGGAACTCTTGGCGGACGCTCCCGACTTGACCAGGGTCAGGCTCTGGGTCTGGCTGGCGGCCAGAGCCGGCAGCACGCCCGAAATGATGGCGTGACGGACCGAGCCGTCTGCATGGGAAGCCTTGATGTCGACCTGCAGCGGCACGACGGTGCCGTCGGCCAGCTTGGCCGCCAAGCCTTCGGTCGATTTCATCGCGCCGACGGCGAACACCTGGCCAAAGGTAAACGGTACGTTGGTCTGGGCGCCGCCGGTATTTTCCAGGCGCACGTCAGTGATCGAGGCGCCGACGGTCACGGGGGCGGCCGTGATCGGTGCGATCGGCGTGGTCGGCGAGGTCGGGGTCGTGCCGATCGGGCTCGGCGTGTAACCGGTGCTGATGGTGGTCAGCGCAATACTGCTTTCGGGCGAGGCCCCGGCCGAGCCGCCACCGCCGCAGGCAGTCAACAGCGCGGCTGCGGTCAGCGCAGCGATGAGCTTGAGATTAGGAATAGAACGAATGGCTTGCATGGTCTGTTGGCTCTGAGGAGGCAGAGAAGAATTCGGGTTCATGACAGGGGGCAACTTTATTTGCCACAGGAAATTTCACGAGAGAATCAAACTTTACTCCAGTCAACAAAGTTCGTGTTCTGTTTTGAGACAAAATCCGGGGGATTCCGCACAAAAACAACAAAAAATATAGACTTTGATACCAGAAGTTTATTTGAACTCAAGAATCAAATGAAAAAGGTTGCAGTGTGTGCTATGCCGTGCAGATTTAAAAGTTTCCATAAATTTATGGAAGTTTCAAGAATTATCACGGACATTGAAAATCTAAAAATAATGCTCAGTCAGCATTGAGAATTGAACATCGTCTTGTGACATGCGAATGACAGGCTTCAGGAAAAGCAGCGTATAACAACGACATTGTCGATATTGAAAAGCGGTGCGCATCGTTGGCCACGCCCGCTATCTGATAAGGCATGAACCCCGGGGATCGCTTCCGTTGGGGCCCGTAGGGTGCTCATCGCAGGCAGGGCGCCATGGTGGAGGGAGCATTGGACTCACATGGTGCCACAAGGGATTTCTACAAGACATTAATAAATGAATATATTGTCATGGCCCGAATGGCATGACGCATGAGGTTGTAAAACAAAGTTGATGTTTCAATCAATAACCGGCAATAAGACGGGCAGCTTGAATAGCATTCCATTTTTCTTTTCTTGCAGCCCTGTTATCGGATATGCCATTGGCATTTCAACAAACACGAGGCCACAGCGACGCAAACTTTATTTGCGTGCGTCTTGCTGATTACCGCAATGAATATCGGATTATGCCAATAAACGATTCGATACCTGCGTCCCGGTACGGGCCGCGCTTATTCCGGTACCGGCGTATTGGAGGCGGCGTTTTTCCCGCGCCGCAGCAAGGCGTGCAGGCGCAGCAGCAGCGGCCAGCGGTAGCAGTTCAGGTGATACAGCGTGCGCACGTCGTCGGTCCAGCGCGTGTGCCATTCCATGACCTTGCCGTAGAACTCGATGCGCCGCAATCGCCCTTCGTCGAACACGCGGCGGCAGGCTTCCTCGCGCATCAGGAGGGCCGGCGAATAGTGTTTCGGCACGCTTTCGTCGTAGGCCGTCTTGAGGATCACGATGCAGTCGCCATCCTCGATGCACAGGTCCATCGCGACCAGCTGCCCGTCAAAACAATAGCGGTAGATGCTGCCCTGGCCGCGCGCGCAGAATGCTTCCAGCATGCGCCGGTAGAAGCGCCCCTGGTCATTGTCGGCCGCCACCGCGGTGCCGGCGCGGCCTTTCCAGCCGGTGCTTTCCAGGCGGCCGTAGTCGGCGATCGCCTGCGCCACCTGGTCCGGCGCGCGCCAGATCTCGAGCCGGGTCTCGGTGCCGGCGGCGGCGAGGCGGTTGCGCTGTTTCTTCAGATTGGCGCGCAGGTTCTTGCCGCGGCCTTCCCACCAGGCGTCGAACCCGCCGGCGACCGCGATGCGCGCGGTATCGATGTAGTCGGCGGCCTGGACGCGGCCGGCACCGGCCGTACGTTCCTCAGCCGGGCGCCCGAGCAGGAAAGGATCGCATTGGGTCAGGCCGGCCAGCAGCGCAAAGCCGGGCAGGGCCGGCAGCAGGCTGGCCAGCAGCGCTTGCGTATCCGTGCCCGGGCGCTGCAGCCAGCAGCCGACCGGGGCCTGGGCCGGCTGGAACGTGGCCCAGCTGGCCCGGCCCTGGCGCGCCAGCACCCCGGCGGCCAGCAGTGCCTGTCCGTCGTGGCACAGCGCGACCAGTTCATGGCCCGTGCCGAATTCGGCTAGCAGGGGCGCGATGAAGTCGGCCGCCAGCATCGGCGCCGCCGGTCCGAGCGCGCGCAAGGCGTCCCAGCGCGGCGCGGCTTGGGCGAAACTGGCGGCGGGGAGGAACGTCCACTTCATGGCGCCAGCACCTCGGCGAGGCCGGCGCGCATCCAGTCGAACTCCTGCTCGCTCAACTCCTGGTGGCAGGGAAAGGCTAGCACATGGCGCGACAGATAGGCGCTGTCCGGGCAGCGGTCCGCGTCCACGCCCGGCCACAGGGTCTCGGCGAAGCGCACCACCGGCAGGCCGCGCTGCCTGATGCGCGCGAACGCGCCTTCGGCATCGTCGACCACCAGCGGGAACAGCCAGGGGCAGACGCCGTCCGGCAGTGCCGCATGCAGCGGACGGCAGCCCGGCAGCCCGGCCAGCGCCTGCTGCAGGCGCAGGTAATTGCGGCGGCGCAGGGCGACGATGCGCTCTTTCGACAAGCGCCCGAGCAGCCAGCGCGCGAACAGCGAGGAGCGCTTGTCCAGCCAGCGCGGGTCGAAGCTGAAGTCGCTGTCCGAGGAGCCGGGCGCCAGGCCGCCGGATGCCGCCGCGGCGGCCGGCCGGCTGGCCTTGATGCGCCGCCACAGCAGGTCCTTGGCGCGCAGCGGCAGCGCCAGCAGGGCGCGCACCGCCGGCAGGCGGCCGTAGCGGAAACTGTGCTCGAGCGTGTTCAGCACCACCTTGGCCTCGAAGCCCTTGCCCGCCGAATGCAGCGCCACCCGTTCCAGCGCGTGGCGCGCCGAGACCAGCACGCCGCCTTCGTACATCGGAAAGAACTTCATGCTGCTGGCGATCGCATAGTCGCCATGGCTGCCGAGCGGGCGGCCGCCGTATTCGCCGAAGAAGGCGTGGGCGCAATCCTCGATGAGCGCGATGCCGCGTGCATCGCACAGGGCGCGCAGCGCCGCCAGGTCCTGGTGGAAGCCGAAATAATGGGTCGCCACCAGCACCTTGACGCTGGCGTCGCACAGCGCCGCGATATCGGCCAGGTCGGCCCGCGCGGCGGCGTCGACGCGGTAGAAGCGCGGCGTGGCCTGGCGCCACAGCACGGGCGGCACCATCGACAGGCTGTGGTAGGCCGGCAGCAGCACGCTGTCGCCTTCGCCCACGCCCAGTTCGCGCAGCGCTAGGGCCAGCGCGATGCGCCCGCTGGTCACCAGGCGCACGTGCGGCACATCCAGCACGGACGGCAGGCGCTGTCCCGCTGCGCGGCGGAACGAGGCGCCCGACAGCACGGGCACCAGCGGCACATGGGGCGGCCGGGTGGGCGTGGCGGGCGCTGCGGAAGGGGACAGGGGCATGATGGCAGTGGTCGGGATGATGGGTCGGTGTTCGATGCGGCGCGTTTCGACGTTGCGCAGGTGGAATGGTAACATTGCAGTTTGGTTTTCCCGAGTAAGTCCTCGTCCCTATGAGCGACCTGATCCACGAATTCATCTTCACGTCGGCACGCCGCACGCCGGCCGCGCAGGCGCTGGTCCACGGCGATGCGCGGCTCGATTACGCGGCGCTGGCGGACCACGTCCGGCGCGCCGCCGGGGCCCTGCTCGGCGCCGGGCTGCGGCGCGGCGACCGGGTCGCGGTGTATCTCGAAAAACGCGTCGACAACGTGGCCGCGATGTTCGGCGCCTCGCTGGCCGGGGGCGTGTTCGTTCCCGTCAACCCGCTGCTCAAGCCGGACCAGGTGGCGCACATCCTGGCCGACTGCAACGTGCGCGTGCTGGTCACCTCGGCCGACCGGCTGGCGCAGCTGGCGCCGCAGCTGGCGGGCTGCCCGGACCTGCGCCTGGTGCTGCTGGCCGGCACGCCGGACCTTGCCGCCGCCGGTGCCGGCATCGCGCTGCCCGTGCGTGGCTGGGACGAGGCACTGGCCGCGGCCGATACCGGCTTGCCGCCGCACCGCCGCATCGACGGCGATGTCGCCGCCATCCTGTACACCTCGGGCAGCACCGGCAAGCCGAAAGGCGTGGTGCTGTCGCACCGGAACATGGTGACCGGCGCGCGCAGCGTCGCCGGCTACCTGGAACTGACGCCGAGCGACCGCCTGCTGGCGGTGCTGCCGCTCAGTTTCGACTATGGCCTGAGCCAGCTCACCTGCGCCTTCCTGACGGGCGCCAGCGCGGTGCTGCTGAACCACCTGTTCGCGCGCGATGTCGTCGCCGCCGTCGCCAGGTACGGCATCACCG
Organism: uncultured Massilia sp.; assembly: GCA_913777025.1. GTDB lineage: Bacteria > Pseudomonadota > Gammaproteobacteria > Burkholderiales > Burkholderiaceae_D > Telluria. The sequence continues at coordinate 13,275 of CAJYQM010000328.1, forward strand.
GACTGGCCGCGGTGCCGCCCCTGTGGAACCAGCTGGCGCGCCTGGAATGGCCGGGCGACTGCACGCTGCGCTACCTGACCAATTCGGGCGGGGCGATGCCCGGCGCGACGCTGGCGGCCCTGCGCGCCGCCCTGCCGCGGGCGCAGGTGTTCCTGATGTACGGCCTGACCGAAGCCTTCCGCTCGACGTATCTGCCGCCCTCCGAGATCGACCGCCGCCCGGGTTCGATGGGGCGCGCGATCCCGAACGCCGAGATCATGGTGGTGCGCCCGGACGGCAGCGAGTGCGCGGTCGACGAGCCGGGCGAACTGGTGCACCGGGGCGCGCTGGTGTCGCTCGGCTACTGGAACGATCCGGCCAAGACCGCCGAGCGTTTCCGCCCGGCGCCCGGCCAGGATCCGGCACTGCCGCTGACCGAGATCGCGGTGTGGTCGGGCGACACCGTGCGCCGCGACGCTGACGGCTACCTGTACTACATCGGCCGCGCCGACGACCTGATCAAGGTGTCCGGCTACCGCGTCAGCCCGACCGAACTCGAGGAAGCGGTGTACGGCCTCGGCACGGTCGACGAGGCGGTGGCCTTCGGCGTACCGCATCCGGAGCTGGGCCAGGCCATCGTGCTGCTGGCCAGCAGCACCGATGCGCCGACGCCCGAGCTGCTGCGCCGCGCCTGCCAGCGCCGCCTGCCGGCCTGGATGGTGCCGTCGCACGTGGAAGTGCGCAGCGAGCCGTTCCCGCGCAACCCGAACGGCAAGATCGACCGCAAGACGCTGGCCCTGCCTTTCCTGACCCTGTTCGAAGAGCCTTCACCATGAGCACCACCAAGCCTGTCCACGCGGGGATGACCCAGTTCGGCGTCGAGGACGGCGAACTGCTGGTCGGCGGCGTGCCGCTGACCCGGCTCGCCCTGCGCGTCGGCCGCACCCCGTTCTATGCCTACGACCGCGCCCAGCTGACGGCGCGCGTGCGGCACGTGCGCGCCCACCTGCCGGCCGCCGTGCGCCTGCATTATTCCGTCAAGGCCAATCCGATGCCGGCCCTGGTGCAGCACATGGCCGCGCTGGTCGACGGCCTCGACGTCGCCTCCGCCGGCGAACTGCGGACCGCGCTGGACACCGGCTTCGATCCGGCCCACGTCAGCTTCGCCGGTCCGGGCAAGCTGGACGCCGAACTGACGCAGGCGATCGCCGCCGGCGTCACCCTGAATGCCGAGTCGCCGGGCGAAATCGACCGCGCAGCGCGCATCGCCGACGCCATCGGGATCGCGCCGCGCATCGTGCTGCGCGTGAATCCGGACTTCGAACTGAAGGGGTCCGGCATGCGCATGGGCGGCGGCGCCAAACCTTTCGGCATCGATGCCGAGCAGGTGCCGGATTGCCTGCGCCGGCTGGAGGCGCTGGGCATCGCGCCGCAGGGCTTCCATATCTTCAGCGGCTCGCAGAGCCTGAAGGCCGATGCGATCGCCGAATCGCATGCGCGCAGCGTCGACCTGGCCCTGCAGCTGGCGGGCGAGGCGCGCCAGGCCGTGCCCGGCCTGTACCTGGGCGCCGGCTTCGGCATTCCGTATTTCCCGGGCGAGCAGCGCCTCGACCTGGCACCGATCGGCGACAACCTGGCGCAGTGCGTGGCGCGGGTCGAACGCGAGTTGCCGGGCACGCGCGTGTCGGTGGAGTCGGGACGCTACCTGGTCGGCGAGGCCGGCGTGTACGTGGCACGCGTCGTCGATCGTAAAGTCTCGCGCGGCCAGGTGTTCCTGGTCACCGACGGCGGCCTGCACCACCACCTGGCGGCCTCCGGGAATTTCGGCCAGGTGATCCGCAAGAACTACCCGGCGGCGATCGGCAACCGCATGGCCGCCGAGGCGCGCGAAACGGTCTCGGTGGTGGGGCCGCTGTGCACGCCGCTGGACGTGCTGGCCGAGCGCATGGAGCTGGCCCAAGCGCAGGTCGGCGACCTGGTGGTGGTGTTCCAGTCGGGCGCCTACGGCCTGTCGGCCAGCCCGACGGCTTTCCTCGGGCATCCGGCGCCGCTGGAAGTCCTCGTTTAGATGCGCTGACAATGCACCTGCTTTCATCAATCGAGTAAGTGCAATCCAGCTGGCTGCCAGTGAACCGCACTGGCTCGCGTAGCGCGACGTTATTCCCTCGGTAAACGGTCCAATCCACTTGCGATACATGACCGTTCCGATTTCCCTCTATCTACATTCAATATTGCAATGAGTTTCGAGAATTTTTCATTCTCGGTCTCTTCTTTGTTTTTCATTTCACATTTGTTGTCAAACTGCACTTATTTAACTAAAGATGCAATTTTTCTTCTTAAAAATAATTTAAGATGCTATTATCACAATGATTTTCTCAGTGGAAATTAACAATTTATAACATTGCACGGATGAGAAACGACTGCGGTTGCATGATTCATACTACCTGCATCGATCACATGACTGCTTCAACCGCTACTAGCATGAGTCATTACGATCGCATCGAGCATATTGATGTCTGGCGTTGCCTAGCCACCTTTCTGGTAATTTTTTCTCATATCATCGAATTCAGCCACCCTTGGTACAAAGAATTTTTGCCAGGACTCATATGGCGCGCGCACCCGTTGGGTGCCCTTGGCGTGCAACTGTTTTTTTGTATCAGCGGTTTTGTGATCTGCCGCGGCATGCTCAAGGAAAGCAAACGAGACGGCAGCGTCAATCTGCGTGCGTTTTACATACGCCGGGCTTTCCGCATCCTGCCACCTCTGCTGGTTTATATCGCAGTCGTGATGCTGTTCGCGATTGCCGGGGTGGTTGACGTACAAGCCCACCAGGTCGGGTCCGCAATCGGATTCCTGTGCAATATAAAACCGATCGATTGTGGCTGGTCCCTGGGACATACCTGGAGCCTGGCTTTCGAAGAGCAGTTCTACATGGTGTTCCCACTGCTTTTCCTGGTATGCGCAGTGACTACTCATCGCGATCGGTTGTTTCCGATCGCATTTGCGATGCTCATCACTACCGCAATGGCGCGGCTGACGAAACACGAAGCCATTGGATATTACGTGGGCACGTTTTCCTACATGATATGGGGATGCGTCTTTGCCTTGTATTGGGACAAGCTCAAACCGCTGCTGGAGAAAATGCCGTTTCCCGTCTGGCTGCTCGCTGCGATCGCACTGCCCGGCGTGCATGTCGTCGCCGTGCCAGCGATTTTGCGGGACGTGATTTATCCTGCCATCGCGCCGCTGGTCATCTGTGTCGTGATCTTCGGCACCCCCGTTCGGCACGCCATCGCCCGCCCGCTTTTTACCAACACGGCGCTGGCCTATCTGGGGCGTATTTCATATTCGATCTATCTCTGGCAGCAAATGGCCACGGGCGACCTGGGCTTTTCAAGCCCGGTCTACGCCTTGCTGCTGATCCCATGCGTCATCGTCATCGCGCACCTGTCCTTCCGCTATTTCGAAACGCGGATGATCGACATGGGCACTAGGATGGCTGCCAATTCTCGCAAGCATTCGCCGATGATCGTCGACGACCCGCTCGCACCGCGCGACGATACCTTTTGGCGCCGTTGAACTGGATGCGTCAGGCGCGCTGGGTCAGCTGCCACAAGGGCTTGCGCAGCAGGCCAGGCAAGCCGGTGATGAAGGCCTTCAGGCGGAACTTGCGGTCCTGCGGCCGGCGCCGCATGTGCGCCAGCATGTCGCCAGCCGTATCGAAGGCGCCGCGTGCAAAGGCGCCGTCGAACACGTCCAGGCGCCGCACGTCGATCTCGCGCAGGATGGCCTCGCGGTAGGGCGCGGCGCAAGGATGCTCTTTCAGCGCGAATTCAAGGATGTGCACGCAGCCGCTCACGGTGCGGATGTTGTCGCCCGAATCGTTGGCGCCGTGCTTGCGGATGCGCACCAGCGGCGCGGCGCACAGGGCCAGGCGCGCCTGGCCGATCAGGCGCAGCGTGAATTCCCAGTCTTCCGCGCCGACCCCGTTGAAGCGCACGTCGTAGCCGCCGATGCGCTGGTACAGCGTCTTGCGGATCACGCTGCCCGAGGGGAACAGCGGCTGGTAGGACAGGGTGCGCAGGTACAGGTCCGGGATATCGTGCCAGAAGCCCTCGCTCTGCCGGGCGCCGTCGAAGAAGCCGGCCGGTGCCCGCGCGAACTTGTCGGCATGGACGCCGCGCTCGTCGAAGGTCACGAAATTGCTGTACACGGCGTCGTAGTCCGGGTGCCCGCCCAGCCAGGCCGAGATGGTCTCGGTGTAATCCGGCTCGAACAGGTCGTCGGAATCGCACAGCACGACATAGTCGCCGCCGGCCGCCGCCACGCCGGTGTTGCGCGCCTTCTGCACGCCGCCGTTGGCCAGCTGGATCACCTCGATCCTGCCCGCATACCGGGCCAGCACCCCGGCCGTGTCGTCGGTCGAACCGTCGTCGACCACGATGATTTCCAGGAAGGGCAGGCGCTGGGCCAGCGCGCTGTCGAGCGTGGCGCCGATCAGTGACGCCCGGTTATACGTGGGGATCACCAGGCTGAGCGTGGGTGCGTTGCTGGACATGGTATTTCTATGGTTGGAGTTTGGCCGGGACATCCTTGTCGCCCTGTACCTGCGCCGCCTGCATCTTCTCGCCGAAGGACAAGGGTTTTTTCAGGATCAGCAGTTTTTCGAGCAGGACCAGGATGATGATGATGTCGTAGTACAGGTCGAAGTAGGCCAGCGACAGGAAGGCGCCGCTGACGGCATAGCCGATGATGCTGACCTGGCACATCTTGGCCAGGTCCGAGGCCCACTTCAGTTCCGGGTTCTTCCCGCAGAACTTGACGATGCGCGTGCCGGTGCGCCAGCTGAAGAACATCAACAGCAGGAAGATGGCCAGGCCGATGTAGCCGTGGTCGCCCAGCACCTGGAAATAGATGCTGTGCGCCACGTGGTAGCCCAGCGGATCGGGCGCGTACTGCATGAACAGCCGCGGCGTGAACACGTTGAAGCCGCCCCCCAGCAGGTGGGTGTTGGCGATGTTGATGGCGAAATACCAGGCGTTGATGCGCCCCAGCGCCGAACTGTCTTCCTGGTAGTCGTTGATGGTGTCCATGCGGGCGTACCAGGCCTCCGGCATGACGCAGGCGATCAGGACGCCCATCACGATCACCGCCAGGCCGGTCTGTGCCTTCTTCGGGCTCTTCAGCCACAGGAACAGCAGCATCGCCGCGCCGCCCAGCAGCGCGCCGCGCGAATACGAACCCATCGCCGACACCGAGGTGAAGATCACGACGGCCAGCAGGCCCAGCGACAGCCACTTGCTCTTGACCAGGCTGCGCAGGTACCAGATCAGCGGCAGGGCCACCACCAGGGCCAGCGCCATGCTGTTGTTTTCGGCGATGTAGCTGCCGTCCGGGCCGAACACGCGGTAGTGGCCACCGGAGGCGATCGTGAAGATCCCGCCTTTCAGGCCGTAGATGCCGAGCGAGAGGGCGACGACCCACACGAACAGCTTGAGGTTCTTTTCGGTGTTGATGACCATCAGGGTGATGGCCACCATGAGGAAGGTCTTGGTCACCCGGTCCCATTCCTTCCAGACCAGGCCCGGTTCGAGCGCGAACGGGCTGGTGATGTTCATCCAGGCATAGAACACCAGCAGCATGACGGTGACCGGCGTGATGGGGAAGCGCTTGGGCTCCTTCGAGATCACCATGCTCAGGATCGTCACCGCCGCGATCACCGCCGCGAACTGGAAGTTGTACGCCGCCCCGTAGGCGAGGCGGTGCGGGTTCATCAGGCTGACCCAGGTGAACAGCAGGGCGCCCAGGGCCGGGCGCTTGAAGACGAAGGGCAGCAATCCGAAGATGATGCCGAAGATGACAAGGTCACGCATGTGCGCCGAGTTTCCCGAACAGTTCCACCACGCGCTGGGCGTTGGCTTTCCAGGTCAGTTTCTGCTCGCCGATGGCGCGCCGCGCATTCGCCGCGACCTTGGTGCGCAGCGTGGTGTCGGCACACAGGCGGCTGGTGGCGTCGGCCAGGCCGCCGCTCTGCTTCGGGTCGAACAGCACGGCGTTGTGCTCGTCGGTCAGGATTTCCTTGATGTTGGGCTGGTCCGGCGCCACGATGGCCTTGCCCAGCGCCAGGTATTCGAACAGCTTGAGCGGCGAGGCATAGGCCACCACCGCCGGCTGCAGGGCGACGTCGAAGGCGGCGACGTAGCGCGCCACGTCGTCGCGCCCGATGATGCCGGTGAAGGTCACGCGGTTGGCGATGCCCAGGCGCTGCGCCTGTTCCTCGAGCCCCGGCCGCGCCGGGCCGTCGCCGACGACCAGCAGGTGGCGCCGCGATTCCGGCGGATCCTGGGCGATCATGTCGACCACCTTGTCCAGGCCGTGCCAGTCGCGCACGAAGCCGGTGAAGCCGAGCACCAGGCTGCCTTCCAGGCCGAGGGCGCGCTTGGCCGCCTCGACGTCCGGATTGGCCTGGAAACGGTCGGAGTTGATGCCGTTCGGGATCACCACGATCTTCTTCGGGTCGACGCCGTAGGAGGCCACGATGTCGCCCAGCACCTGGGTCACCGGCAGCACCAGGTCGGCGTTGCGCCAGCAATAGGCTTGCGACCAGCGCGCCAGGCGCTTGAGCGACAGGCCGTCGTAGCGGCTGCGCTCTTCCAGGATCGGCGCGTTAATCTCGAGCAGCATCGGCAGGCGGAAGCGCCGCGCCAGCCACACGCCGGCCGGCAGGAACAGGTTGTAGCGTTCGTACAGGCAGTCGGGCTTGTACTTGCGTACCGCAGCCGCCAGGCGCCGGTAGGCCACCAGCGAATAGCCCAGTTCCATCAATTCGTAGAACCATTTCGGCAGGTGGCGCTTGAGCACGGCGACCATGCCGGCGTCTGAGCCGAATTCCTCGGTTTCGGCACTCGGCGGCGCCACCACGATGACTTCGTGGCCGAGCGCGCGCAGGGCGTTGATCATTTCTTCGATGTGGACGTACTGGCCGTCCTTCGATCGGGTACGGTGGTGGTAAAGAATGCGCACTGTTGCTGCCAATAAAAAGTTGTGAAAATCAAACGTTTGCGTGGGCCGGCGGCGGATCGCCGCGCATCACCCGGTGCAATACGGCGCAAATCGCTTCGGTATGCCGCTCGATCGAATAGTCGCGTGCCTTGACGGCGGCACGGTTGCCCAGCGCCGCGGCAAACCCGGGCTGGTCCAGCAGGCGCAGCACGGCATCGGCCAGGCGGCCCGGATCGCGCGGCGGGATCAAGAGGCCGTCGACCCCATCCTCGATGACGTCGAGCGGCCCGCCCTCGTTCGATGCGATCACCGCCTTGCCGAGCGCCATCCCTTCGAGGAAGGTGCGGCCGAAGGGTTCCGGCTTGGTCGACGCATGCAGCACGATGTTGCTCAGCGCCAGGATGTCGGGCACGTCGTCGCGCATGCCCAGCAGGCGCACGCGGCCGTGCAGCGCGGGCGCGGCGGCGCGCCGGGCGATCTCGTCGGCGAAGGCGCGGTCCTTGCCGTAGGCGCCGCCGACGAGCAGCAGGTGCGCGCGCGGATAGCGCTGCAGGATGCGCGGGGCGGCGTCGAGCAGCACGTCCTGGCCCTTCCAGTCGACCAGGCCGCCGACCAGGGTCACGACCGGTTCGTCGTCCGCGATGCCGAGCGAAGCGCGCAGGCCCGGCAGCGGCGCGCGCGGCGAGAAGGCGTCCAGGTCGAGCCCTTCGGCCACGACCGTGCATTTTTCCGGCGCCAGCCCGAGCGTGAGCAGCTCTTCCCGCACCGCGGTCGAGACCGGGATGCAGTGGCGCAGCTGCGACAGCACCCAGCGGTTGCCGCGGGTATCGACGTTGAAGCCGCGCGCATGCAGCACCATCGGCAGCCCGGCCATGCGCGCGCCCAGCGCCGCCGCCAGGTTGCAGCTGGCGTCGTTGTTCAGGTAGACCAGGCCGATGCCGTCGCGCTTGAAGCGCCAGTAGTAGCCGAGCGCGGTCGGCAGGACGTTGACCAGGTTGTCGATCGCGGAGGCGGCCGGGATGCGGCGTTCGCGCAGCCATTGCTGGCTCAGCACGCGGACCGCGCGCAGGTGGCGCCAGCGGCCCAGGCGTGCCAGGCGCGGATAGGGATCGATCGCCAGGCCGGTATAGATGTGCGGCACGAAGTCGGACGGCAGCTTTTCCAGCAGCGCCTCGAGCGAAATGACGGCGCCGCCGTAGCCGGCGCCGTTTTCGCAGAAGGCCACCGCCAGCGCGCTGCCGCTCTTCGCGCGGCCGGAGCCGTGCGAAGAGCCGGGACGGTGGTCCTGGAGCGGCTTGACCGGCGCCAGCGGCGCGACCTGGGAGGAGGAACTCGGCGACATCACGGCATCCTCGTCAGATCAGGCCGGCCAGCCAGCGCAGCAGGCGGGCAGCGAACATGCCCGGCGTGGCATCCCAGGGACGGGCGCGCGGCAATTCGAAGCGCGGGCAGGCGCGCGTGGCGGCGCCCGGCTCGGTATTGAAGGCCGCGCTGTAGCCGGCTTCCTGCAGCATCTGCACGTGGGCGGCGGTGTAGTCGGCGCGGCGCTTGCCGTTGGGGTAGGCGAACAGGCGCAAGGGCTGGCCGATGATCGCTTCCAGCTGGCGCTTGTTGTCGACGATTTCGCGGCGCGCCGCGTCGTCGTCGATGCTGGCCAGGATCGGGTGGCTGACCGTGTGGCCGCCGATCTCGATGCGGTTCTGGACCAGCGTGCGCAGCATGTCGTCGTCGAGCATCAGGTCCTGCTGCAGGGCGACGCCGACGCGGCGCTGGAGCAGGGCGGTGAAGGCGTCGCGCTCGGCCAGCGGCATGTACTTGCAGCGCTCGGTCAGCAGGTTGGCGCTCTTGCGGCGCTGCTCGGCGGTGCGCAGCGGCAGTTCGCCCAGGCCGATTTCGCGCAGGTCGAGCGTGGTCGGCGGCATGCGGCGCACCGCCTCCAGGATCATGTCGTTCCACATGCTGCCCTTGTCCTGCATGTGGCCGGTGGTGACGAACACCGTCGCCGGCAGCCCGTATTCCATCAGCACCGGCAGCGCCAGGTCGTGGAAGGAGCTGTAGCCGTCGTCGAAGGTGATGGCGACGGCGCGCGGCGGCATGCGTCCGGTCGCCATGGTTTCCACGGCCTCGTGCAGCGGCATCACGTTGAAGCATTCGGCCAGCAGGCGCATCTGCCAGCGGAAGGTTTCCACGTCCGGATCGCCGTCGATCAGCGGGTCCGGCATGGCCAGCACGCGGTGGTAATTCAGGATGCACAGGCGCCCGGCCCCCTTGCCGCGGGGCGCGATGAGATCGCCCGCGGCACGCACCATGCTGGCGGTAAAGCGCGGCAGGACATAGGAAACGCTGGCGTTTCCTGTCGGCCGCGCAGCGGGGCGCACCGAAACCGGGGCAGAGAAGGGAGCACGCATTCTTATGTCAACAACGCTTGGAGGCAGTTTCAAATGCCTTGTGGATCGATCGATTCATGCTGGAATTCAACAGCATATTATCCTATTTGCAATGAAACTGGCGACACCAAACGAACCGTTGTCAGGACGCCACCGATACCCTCAGGAAAGCCTCGAACATCAGCAGCGACCACAGGGCCACGCTGTGGTCGGCCGAGCCCGCTTCGTGCTCGCCGACCAGGCGTTCCAGGTAGCTCCTGTCGAAGATGCCGGTATCGAGCAGGCGCGCGCCGAGCACGCCGTCGCGCACCGCCTGGCGCAGCGGACCGCGCAGCCAGGCCGCCAGCGGGATCGAGAAACCTTTCTTGGCTCGGTACATGATGTCGTGCGGCAAGTGCGGCTCGAGCGCCTTCTTGAGCCCGTATTTGCCTTCGCCGCCGCGCAACTTGAGGTCGTTGGGCAGGGTGGCGGCGTATTCGCAGAAGGTGTGGTCGAGCAGGGGCACGCGCACCTCGAGCGAATGGGCCATGCTGGCGCGGTCGACCTTGGTCAGGATGTCGCCCGGCAGCCAGGTCTTGAAGTCCAGGTACTGGATCAGCGACAGCGGATCGTCGGTGGGCGCGCGCGCCGCGTGCTCGCGCATGACGTCGATCGCGCGGTAGCCCTGCAGGTCATTGCGGAAGCTGCTCGAGAACAGCTGATCCCGCTGGCGGTCGGTCAGGCGCGACACGCCGTGGAAGTAGCCCTCGACCAGGTCGCGCGCCAGCGCCTCGAAGGTGGTCTTGGCGCGGAACATGCGCGGCGCCCAGTCGGCCTTCGGATAAATGCTGCCCAGCGTGCCGAACAGCGGTTTGCGGATCGCTTCCGGCAGTTTCGAGCGCACGCTGTGCTCGGCCATCGCGAAGCGGTAGCGGCGGTAGCCTGCGAAGTTCTCGTCGCCGCCGTCGCCGGACAGCGCCACCGTCACGTGGCGGCGCGCCAGCTGGCAGACGCGGTAGGTCGGGATCGCCGAGCTGTCGGCGAAGGGTTCGTCGTACAGGTGGGCGAGCGTATCGACCAGGCCGTAGTCGTCCTTGTCGACGATCTGCCCGTGGTGGATGGTCTTGTAACGCTGCGCGACCTGGTTGGCGTACTGGGTCTCGTCGAATTCCGGGTCGTCGAAGCCGATCGAGCAGGTGGTGACCGGTTTGCCGTCGCCGGCCATCATCGCCACCACGGCGCTCGAATCGACGCCGCCGGACAGGAAGGCGCCCAGCGGCACCTCGGATTCCATCTGGCTCTGCACGGTTTCGCGCAGGCGCGCGGTCAGCTCTTCCAGCACCTCGGCTTCGGGCCGCGCCGGGCCGGGCCTGAAGGCCAGGTCCCACCAGCGCTGCGCCCGCACTTCGCGGTCGCCCACCTTCAGGGTGATGCAGTGGCCCGGGCTGAGCTTGTAGGCGTTGTTGAAGATGGTCTTCGGTTCCGGCACGTAGCCGTAGGCGAAGAAATCCTCGACCGCGCGCGGGTTCAGTTCGCGCGACAGGGCGGGGAAGGTCATGATCGACTTCAGTTCCGAGCCGAACACGAACATCCCGTCCGGCAGCAGCGAATAGAACATCGGCTTCACGCCGACGTGGTCGCGCGCCAGGAACAGGGTCTGCTGTTTCCGGTCCCAGATGCCGAAGGCGAACATGCCGCGCAGGCGGCGCACGCAGTCCGGACCCCAGGCCAGCCAGGATTGCAGCACGACTTCGGTGTCCGACTTGGTGCGGAACACGTGGCCCAGCGCCACCAGTTCGTCGCGCAGGGCGCGGTAGTTGTAGATCTCGCCGTTGAACACCAGCGCCACGTCGCCCGCGGGGTTCAGGAAGGGTTGCTGGCCGGTGGCGACGTCGATCACGGACAGGCGCCGATGGCCCATGCCGAGTCCCTGTTCCAGGTACAGCTCGCCCTCGTCTGGGCCGCGGTGGTGCTGGCTCTCGTTCATGCGCCGCAGCGCTTCGCGGTCGATTTCCCGGTTGCCGTGGGTATCAAAGATGCCGACTATTCCGCACATGATGACTTGCTTTCTTGATGTTGGGTGTGGCCGCGCAGCTTTTGGCGGCACAGGCCGTCGTAGAGAGCGCCGTAGGCGGCGAGCATGGCGCGCATGCTGAAGCGTTCCTCGACGCGCGCGCGGCCGGCGCGGCCGTGGGCGGCGCGCAGTCCGGCGTCGCCGGCATAGCGCGCCAGCGCCTGTGCCAGCGCGTCCAGGTCGCCGACCGGCACCAGGAGGCCCTGCACGCCGTCATCGACGACTTCCGGGATGCCGCCAACGCGCGAGGCCACCACCGGCAGGCCGCAGGCCATCGCTTCCAGCATCGACACCGGCGTGCCTTCGGCCAGCGAGGGCAGGGCGAACACGTCGAAGCCATGCAGCACGTCCTTGATGTCGGCCCGGGCGCCCGGCAGCCAGACGGCGTCCTGCAGGCCGAGGCGCGCGACCTGTTCGCGCACCGAGGGCAGTAGCGGACCGTCGCCGACGATAGCCAGTTTGACGCGCGGCGCGAGTTCGGGGTGATGGGTCCGCAGGCTGGCCAGCGCGTCGACCAGCAGGCGGTGGTTCTTGACGTCCTGCACGCGCGCCACGGTGCCGATCACGATGGCGTCCGGGCCCCAGGGCGCGTCCGCGCAGGGTGCGCCGCCGGGGGCGTACTTGTCGGTGTCGACCCCGTTCTTGATGAACTGGGTTTTCGCCGCCGGGATCCGCACCACCTCGCCCAGCCAGCGGTTCAGGTCTTCGGAAACCGGGATGAAGCGGTCGACGAAGGGTACCAGGCGGCGGCGCAGGAAGTTGTGCTTCGGGTTCAGGCCGTGCGGATCGGAAGCGTCGCGGCCATGCTCGGCATGGATGCGTACCGGCACTCCCGCCATGCTGGCCGTGAACGCGTATTCCAGCGCCGCCAGGTTGTAGGTGTGCAGCACGGCCGGGCGCAGGCGCCGCATCAGGCGCCAGAAGTCCAGGTGCGTGCCCAGGCCCAGGCCGGGCGCCTTGTTCAGCGCGTGCAGTTCGACGTCAGGGCGCTCGATGCGCGCGGAGAAATCGGTGTAGCGGGTCAGGCAGACCACGGCGTGGCGCCAGGCCGGCATGCGGTTGATGCAATCGACCAGCAGCGTTTCCAGCCCGCCCACGCCGAGCGCGTACACCAGGTGCACGACCAGCGGGCGGTTGTCGGCGGCCGTGGCCTGCGATCGCGCGGCGCGCTGCGGCAATGCTGCGTTCATCGTGCCTGTTCCGCCTTCAGGGCCGCGTCCAGCGCCGTGCCCTGCTGCGCCAGGAAGGCGCGCAGCGCGGCACGCGCAGTGTCGGGCGAATCGCCGGCCGGGGCATACAGCATCAGGGCGGCGCCGTCGTCGCCCTGCAGCAACGCCTTGGCGCGTGCCTGCAGCAGCTTGGCGGTCACGTTGCTGCTGGTGTAGCGCCCGTCGATCCATTTCCAGGACCAGACCAGCAGCGTGCCCTGCGGGCCTCGCAGCGTCGATTCCTGCAGCTTGACCGGCTGCCCGGCCAGCATCTCGGTGCGCCCCGTGGTGTCGAGCTCGTGCCAGGTGTCTTCGTAGGCGGCCAGGCGGTTCACCGAGCTGATCGCGGTCTTGTCGCGGTTCTGGTTGCGGTAGTACAGCACGGTCAGGGCGACCGGCGCGGCCGGGCCCTGCCAGACGCCGTGGAAGCGCGCGTCCGGGGTGAAGTAGTCGGGCTTCCAGTCGGCGAATTCGCGGGCCTGCGGCCAGGTCACGGCGACCTGGTCGAAACGCACCGGGTTCGGGTTGTGGTTGACGCGTTCGCCGACCAGCGCGGAAGCCGGCCACACCGCGCACAGGGCCAGCACGGCGGCGGTCATCATGCCGAAGCGGCGCGACGATGCCGGCGTGGCGGCGGGGAAGACGCTGGCGGCAGGCACGCTGGCGCTGTCTTTCGCGGCGCCGGCCGGCGCCTCGGTGTCTTCGCGCCAGTAGCTGCCGATCC
>CAJYQM010000329.1 GCA_913777025.1 uncultured Massilia sp.
AGCTGTTCAGCCATGTCGGTCATGTTGTTCATTGACTCGGGTTCCTAGGGATGGGGAAGGGCAAAGATACTCTGGTGTTTGCTCAAGTCAAGCAGAAATAAAAGCTTTAAAGCAAGACTGTTACGGAAATGCCATATACTTGCAAAAAAGAAATTTCGGGCAAGCAATTCGCGCGAGCTTAGCGTAAAGTCCAGAAAGGCAGCGCACGATTCAAAACAGCATTTCGTGCTCAAGATGTATTTTCCAGCCGATGCCTGGTAGCTGGAACCTAGCCGGGATGGATAAAATAATAATTTTTCGTGCTTTTTGGTTACAACTCATCTAGCATACCGGATGTCATTACATGAGCGCGAGGACGACATGACAGGCGTCGCACTGGACGAACTGCTGCATCGGGAGACCGCCCCCGCCTGGGGCGAAGCGCTGTTTGCATTGGGACGCGGATACGGTTTCGACCGGGTCATGTTCGGCATGTCGAGTTCGCGCCACGCGCGCCTCGAGACGGCTTTTGTCCAGACCAATTTCCCCGTCGCCTGGCGCGAGCGCTACGAGGCCGAGCGCTATGCCTACGTCGATCCGACCGTGACCCACTGCATGGCGAGCACGCTGCCGCTGGTATGGCAGCCGGAGCTGTACCGCAGCCCGACCCAGCGCGCCATGTACGAGGAAGCCTGCGGCCATGGCATCCGGGCAGGCGTGAGTTTCCCGATCCATGGACCGAACGGGGAATTCGGGATGCTGTCCTTTGCCGCCGACGTGGCGCCGGATGCGGCCTTCGTGCAGATGGTGGAGGCCGTCCTGCCCGAGCTGGCGCTGGTGCGCGATTATGCCTATGCGTCCGGCGTGCGCTTCTGCCCGCCGGTGGGGCATGAAGCGGCGCCGCGCCTGACCCCGCGCGAGCTGGAAGTGCTCAACTGGGTCATGGTGGGCAAATCGTCGTGGGAGATTTCAAAGATCACCGGCTGTTCCGAGGCGACGGTGAACTTCCACATGGGCAATATCCGGCAGAAGTTCAACGTCAACACCCGGCAACAGGCGGTCGTGAGGGCGATATCCCTCGGGCTGATCACCCCAGAAGATCACCATCGTTGAGCTTGCCGTTGACATAAAGCTTCAACAGCAGGGCCACCGGGGCCGGGATCGCCAGGCCGGTTTCGAAACGGCTACCACTCGATTGCGTTACCCCAAAACGTCCCCAGAATTTCTCCTGGCTTTCACGCTTGCTGATCCGGTACTTCTTCAGATCGTTGATGGAGGGCACTGCCGCCGAATGCAGTGCCTTGACGCCTGCCAGTGGTTCGCGCAGGGTTGCTTCGGTAACGAAATCATTAGCCATCGCGCCGCTCCTCCAGAGAAAGATGTGTGGGAAACAAGTATTCCATGCATCATTCATTCTTCATCCTAGCAGGGTTGCTAGTTCCCCGGGGCATCACGTAGGAGGGCGCTATTGTAACCACCATTAATCTTTGAGCTGGATCAAAAGAAATGCGTATGTCAGCGCATACATCGTTGCGGTTTGTTCGTTGTTGGCTGCGCCGGCGTGCCCACCTTCGGTATTTTCCCAGTACAACACGTCGTGGCCCTGTTCGCGCATCCTTGCCGCCATCTTGCGCGCATGGCCGGGGTGGACGCGGTCGTCGCGGGTCGAGGTGGTGAACAGCACGCGCGGATAGGTCTTGTCGGCGGACACATTCTGGTAGGGCGAATAGCGCCCGATGAACTCCCACTGCTGCGGGTCGTCCGGGTTCCCGTATTCTCCCATCCAGGACGCGCCCGCCAGCAGCTGGTGGTAGCGGCGCATGTCCAGCAGGGGCACCTGGCAGACCACGGCGTTGAACAGTTCCGGGCGCTGGGTCATCACGGCGCCGACCAGCAGCCCGCCGTTGCTGCCGCCCATGATGCCGAGCCGGCGCGGGCTGGTGATGTTGCGCCGGACCAGGTCTTGGGCCACGGCGATGAAGTCGTCGAACGCGTGCTGGCGCTTGTCCAGCAGCGCGCCCTGGTGCCAGCGTGGGCCGAATTCGCCGCCGCCGCGGATATTGGCCAGCACGTAGACGCCGCCCTGTTCCAGCCAGGCGCTGCCGGTGATGCCGCTGTAGAAGGGCGTCAGCGAGACTTCGAAGCCGCCGTAGCCGTACAGCAGGGTCGGATTGCTGCCATCCTGGGGGGCGTCCTGGCGCATGACGACGAAGTAGGGGACCATGGTGCCGTCCTTCGACCTGGCCGCGAACTGTTTGACCGTGTACGGCAGCACGTTGAAAAAGCCGGGCATCGATTTCAGCAGCGTGCGCGTATCGCTCGCGGTGTCGCACAGGTACAGGCTGCTCGGCGTGAGGAAGTCGGTGACGGTCAGGAAGTACTGGCTCGACTCGATCTCGTCGACGCTGGACACGCCCAGCGCGCCCATGCCCGGCATCTTGACGTCGCGCCGCTGCCAGCCGGCGGCGGTCGGTTTCAGTTCGACGATGCGGTTCTTGACGTTGTCGAGGATGGTCAGGAGGATCGCGTTGCGGGTGGCCGAGACCCCGTCCAGCGAGGTGGTCGGCGTCGGCGTGAACAGCGCCTCGAAAGCCTGTTCCCCGGCCATGAAGCGCTCGAAATCCATGGCGAGCAGCGATCCCTGCGGCCAGGTGCTGCCGCCCGCTTCCCAATCCGAGCGCAGTTCGATCACGACCTGGTCGCGTACCGTGAAGGCATTGGCATCGTCGGGTTTCGGCAACTTGACCAGCCGGCCATCCTTGCGCAGGAACTGTTCGCTGCTGTAGAAGCCGATCTGGCGCTGCACGAATTCGTGTTCGTGGCCCGGCGTGAAATCATGCCAGGCCGAGGCCGAGAGGTCGTCGGGCAGGGCTTCGTACACCGTTTCAGCCTGGTCGAGCGGCGTGCCGCGCCGCCACTGCTTGACGATGCGCGGGTAGCCTGAGCTGGTCATCGAACCCGGGCCGAAGTCCGTGGCCACGAAGACGGTGTCGATGTCGATCCAGCCGACCGTGGTCTTGGCTTCCGGCAGGGTGAAGCCGTCGGGCAGGAAGCGGCAGCCATCCAGGTCGAATTCGCGCACCACGTGGGCGTCGCCGCCGCCGCGCGACAGCGACACCAGCGCGCGCGCGCCGCGCGGCGGCAGCTTGATGGAGCCGGCCCAGACCCAGTTCTCGTTTTCCTCCGCCGCCAGCAAGTCGAGGTCGAGCACGGTCTGCCACTCGGGTTCCGGCTGGCGATATTCCTCCAGCGTGGCGCGGCGCCACAGCCCGCGCGGATGGTCGGCGTCGCGCCAGAAATTGTAGAACCAGCCCGCGTGGTGGGCCACGTACGGAATACGCTCCTTCGAATCGAGGATGGTCTTCAGGCGCGTGCGCAGCTGGGCGTAGGCAGGGTGGGCGGTCAGCTCGGCTTCGGTCTCGACGTTGCGCTCGCCGACCCAGCCCAGCGCCTGGTCGGAGCCGACGTCTTCCAGCCAGAGATGGTTGTCGGGGAGGGCGGGGCTGGATGCCTGGTCTTGCATGGTGAAATCCTGTTCTTTGTACACGATGGCCCCATCTTACCAAGCCCGAGAAAATTGCAGCACGGAAATGCTGTTGTTCATGCGAGCTTGCTGAGTTGCCATGGAGCATGAAACCCTACCGCCGGGTTGTCGAAAGTAGTATGCTGCGAGGGTTCCTTCCCGAGACTTTCCCATGCCTTCCCCGATCCAGCCCGGCCTCCTCATCCTGCACGGCAACCAGATGGAATTGCTGCGTGCCGCCGTCTTCGACTGGCTGCGCGGCCACCCGCTCGGCCCGCTGGAGGAAGAGATCATCCTGGTACAGTCGAACGGCGTGGCCGAGTGGCTCAAGATCGCGCTGGCCGAGGAACTCGGCGTGTGCGCGGCAACGAAGGTGGCGCTGCCGGCGCGCTTCCTGTGGCAGGCCTACCGCGGCATGCTGGGGCCGGAGCGGGTGCCGCGCCGCTCGCCCTTCGACAAGGATGCGCTGACCTGGCGCCTGATGCGCCTGCTGCCGGAGCTGCTGGAAAAGGACAAGTTCGAGCCGCTGCGCCACTTCCTGCGCGACGGCGACCCGGAGCGCCGCCTGCAGCTGGCCGAGCGCCTGTCGGACCTGTATGACCAGTACCAGGTGTACCGCGCCGACTGGCTGACCGACTGGGCCGAGGGCCGCGACCAGCTGCGCCGTCCGGGCGGCGATGCCTTGCCCTTGACCCCGGACCAGTGCTGGCAGGCCCAGCTCTGGCGCGAGATCCACGACAGCCTGCCGCTCGACAAGCGCTGGTCGGGCCGCGCCACCATCCACGCGCAATTCATGGCGGCGGTCGAGGAAGAGCGCCAGCCGGTGCAGAAACTGCCGCGCCGCGTGATCCTGTTCGGCATGTCGACGCTGCCTTACCAGACCATCCAGGCGATGGCCGGCCTGTCGCGCCACACCCAGGTGCTGATGGCGGTGCCGAATCCCTGCCAGTTCTACTGGGGCGACATCTGCGAGGGCCGCGAACTGCTGCGCGCCACCTATAAACGCCACAAGGCGCGCAACGGCACCAACCTGGCCGACGTCCCGCCGGAACAGATGCACGCCCACTGCCATCCGCTGCTGGCGAGCTGGGGGCGCCAGGGGCGCGACTTCGTGCGCATGCTGGACGAATTCGACAACGGCGAAGGCGCCCGGTTTGCCAACATGCGCGTCGATTTGTTCTCGGAAGGCGAGGGGCCGTGCCTGCTGAACCAGGTGCAGGCCGCGATCCGCGACCTGCTGCCGCTGGCCGAGCACCCGCGCGACGTCCCGGAGCCGGGCGACCGCTCGATCGAATTCCACATCGCCCACAGCGCGCAGCGCGAGGTCGAGGTGCTGCACGACCAGCTGCTGTCCTGGTTTGCCGAGGACAAGGATGAACCCCTGCGGCCGCGCGACGTGGTCGTCATGATGCCGGACATCGAGACCTTCTCGGCCGCCATCCACGCCGTGTTCGACCAGCACAAGCGGAGCGACCCGCGCTACATCCCCTTCGAGATCGGCGACCTGAAGGACCGCAGCGTGAACCCGCTGCTGGTGGCGCTGGAGTGGCTGCTGCGCCTGCCGCAGCAGCGCTGCCGCCAGAGCGAGGTGCGCGACCTGCTCGACGTGCCGGCCGTGGCCGCGCGCTTCGGCATCGAGGAAGACGACCTCGCCATCCTCGGCCACTGGATCGAGGGCGCCAGCGTGCGCTGGGGCCTGGACCAGAAGCACCGCGCGGGGCTGGGCCTGGGCTCGGCGGGCGAACAGAATTCCTGGCTGTTCGGCATCCGGCGCATGCTGCTCGGCTATGCCACCGGCGCGGGCGCCAGCTTCAACGACATCGAACCCTACCCGGAAGTCGGCGGACTCGATGCGGCGTTGGCCGGCTCGCTGGCCGAACTGGTCGAAGCGCTGCTGGCCTGGCGCGAGCAGCTCGACGACAACCTGCGTCCGCTGGAGTGGGGCGTGCGGGCCCGCGCCATGGTGGCGCGCTTCTTCCGCGCGACGAACGACGAAGACCGCGTCATGCTGAACCAGCTCGACGAAGGCTTGCAGTGCTGGCTCGAGATCTGCGA
>CAJYQM010000330.1 GCA_913777025.1 uncultured Massilia sp.
GCAACAGCCAGCGCGAAGTCGACAGCACCAGCGCCGCGCAGCAGGCGCACACCACCGCCAGGTGCCACTCGTTCGCCCAACCCATCGCTTGCCAGCCGCTCGACACGAGCGCGCCGCACATGCCGCCCAGGCTGAAACTGCCGTGGAGCGAGCCGATCACGGGCCGTTTGAACGCCGCCTCGATCACCGCGCCCTGCGAATTGGCCGCGACGTCGTTCACCGCCGACATGGAACCGTAGAGCGCCAGCCAGAACAGCAGCAGCGCGTACTGCGGCACCAACAGGATGCCGAAGGCCGCGGCCGACATCAAGACCGCACTTTTGACGGAAGCGCTTGCACTGCCGACGCGCGCGATATAACGCCCGGCCCAGGCCATGATCAGGATGCCGCCCAGCGCCACCGCCAGCATCGACAGCGACAACCTGGCGTCCGACAGGTCGAACTTGTCCTTGATGGTGGGCACGTGCGTGCCCCAGGATGCGTAGATCACGCCGTTGACGAACAGCACCGACATCGCGGCGAGCCGGGCCTTGCCCAGTTGTAATGGAGGTAGATGTTTCATGGGCCGCGCAGTGTAATCGATTCCGACATCAACCGTGCGCGCCTCATCCGCGGTGTAGCATCGTCCCGACCATGCACCATCAACCATGAACACGAAAGGACAGACAGTGAACCAGCGCTACCAACCGATCACGCGCCTGGGCCTGGGCGGCACCGGGCTCGGCGACATGTACCACACCACCACCGACGAAGCCGGCAAGGCCACCGTCGACGCGGCCTGGGAAGCGGGCATCCGCTATTTCGACACGGCACCGCACTACGGCGCCGGCATGTCCGAGCACCGTTTCGGCGCCGCCCTGCGCTCGCGTCCGCGCGACGAGTATACGCTGTCGACCAAGGTCGGCCGCCTGCTCGCCCCGCAGCACCCGGGCGAGATCGCCGCCCCGTTCGTGAACGCCCTGCCCTTCAAGCGCGTGCTCGACTACACCGCCGACGGCGTGCGCCGCTCGGTCGAGGACAGCCTGCAGCGCCTGGCGCTCGGCCACATCGACATCGCCTACGTGCACGACCTCTCGCCGGACGCGCTGGGCGACCAGTTCGAGCACCATTTCCAGATCGCGGCCGGCCCGGGCGGCGCCTTCGAAGGCATGGTCAAGCTGCGCGAGGAAGGCATCATCAAGGGTTGGGGGCTGGGCGTGAACACGGTCGAGCCCTGCCTGCGCGCGCTGAAATTGTCGGACCCCGACATCTTCCTGCTGGCCGGCCGTTACACGTTGATGGAGCAGACGCCGCTACAGGAACTGTTCCCGCTGTGTGCCGAGCGCGGCGCCCACGTGGTGCAGGGCGGGCCGTTCAATTCCGGCTTCCTGGCCGGCGGCGCCCACTACGATTACATGCCGGCCAAGCCCGAGCAGGTCGACAAGCGCGAACGCCTGCGCCAGGTGGCGGCCCGCCACGGCGTCGACCTGGCCGCGGCGGCGCTGCAGTTCGGGGTCGCGCATCCGGTCGTCGCCGCCACGATCCCGGGCGCGAGCAGCCCGGAACACCTGCGCAGGAATGCCACGCTGATGCACATCGAGATCCCGCCGGCGTTCTGGGAAGAACTGCTGGCCGAAGGCTTGATCCCGCAGGAGGCGCCGGTGCCGCCGAGGAAGGCGGCAGCCTGATTCGATGACGAGGGGCCGGCGCCGGTCTTGCCGCCGTTATTGCTTGCGCTGCTTCCAGCTCGCCGCCTGCGCATCCAGCAGCGCCAGGATATTCCCCTGCACCAGGCTGATGTCCCAGCGGTGCAGGCCCCAGCCGGGCGCACTTTCCGGCAGGCTGGCCGGTCCCGTCACGCGCAGCACATTGCCCTGCTGGTCCGGCGCGCAGCTGGCCGAGAAGGCGCCGTCGGCGACGATCCAGGCCGGCGCGTCCGCCGGCGCGCCGGCCGGCTTGGGCAGGAAGGATTTCAGCGGCTTCACGCCGCCTTCCGGGCCCGCCGGGTTCACGCAGACGGCGTCCTGGCTGCCCGCCGTCTTGCGGCCGAATGCCCGGCGCGGCGACAGGTCGCTCTCGCGGTAGCTGCCCCACACGTAGACGCAGCCGGTATCGCCCGCCGCACGGCAAGCCTTCACGCCGGGGAAGGCCGCGCCTTCGGGCGAACCCGCGAGGAAGGCCGAGACCAGCAGGCGCTGCGCCGGCTTGCCGTCGATCTCCCCGGCGATGAGTTTGCGCAGCATGATCGTGCCCTGGCTATGCCCGACCAGCACCACGCCCCTGCCCTTGTTCTCGTGCGCCAGGTACCAGCGCCAGGCGGCCAGCACGTCCTCGTAGGGCTTGTTCCAGTCCAGCGCCTGGCCGCCGCCCATGCCGGCCGCGAGACCGGGCAGCGTGAGCTGGCGGTAGATCGGCGCGAACAGGCGGCAGCGCGAGGCCAGCCGGCCCGCCTGCGCGCGCGCCGTGTCGACCAGTTCCGGCGACGGCTGCATGTCCGCATACGGCCCTGGCTCGCGCGACGCGGTCGGGTAGACGTAAAAGCAGTCGAGCTCCGGATTCTTCGCG
This sequence comes from uncultured Massilia sp., assembly GCA_913777025.1. GTDB lineage: Bacteria > Pseudomonadota > Gammaproteobacteria > Burkholderiales > Burkholderiaceae_D > Telluria. The sequence goes on from CAJYQM010000330.1 coordinate 2,545, forward strand.
GGCACGAAAGGTTCAAGCACGCGGCTGCCGTCCGGGCGCACCGCCACCGCATCGAGGTTGCGCTGGCAGCGATCGGTCTCGCCGGGCTTGCACAGCCAGGACGACACGTCGCCGTAATCGATGGGACCGGCGTGCGCGGCCGGCGCGCCAGTCAGTGTCAGCGCCGCGATCAGCGCAAGGGTCGACCTCATGTCATCAGTTCCTCGATATGCGATGACCCCATTGTAGCGACTGCGCGTGGCGGATTCGTTACGCGGCTGATGCATGTGCCGGCACGAACCAGCGGGCCGCCTCTGCCCGCAGTTCGCCGAGGTCCGGCGGGCCGTCGGCGGCCCAGGCGACGATGCCGTCGGGGCGGACCAGGGCGGCGCGGATGCCGATGCGTTCTTCCGGCGCGAGCTTCAGGTAGCGGATCCGGTCGACGTAATCGGCCGCCCATCCCGCGAGACCGGCGTCGTCACCGAAATCCAGCAGCAGGCCGCGGCCGTCGCGCATCGCCGTGCCGATCGTCGAGCCCTCGTCGACAGCGAATTCGGGCACGCTGCGTCCGGCGAGCGGATGGCCCGCGCCAAGCTCGAGACGCGCCTGCACGCCCCACACCCGGCCCGCCACATAGGTCGCGCCGTCGCGCGTATCGAGCAGGTCGCGGACGATCGCACGCAGCGCCTGCGCCGCCGGGCCGGGACGCATCAGCGCGACCTGGGCGCGCGACCAGTCCAGCACCCGCGTGCCGGCCGGATGGCGCTCGGCTTCGTAGCTGTCCAGCAGGCCCGCGGGCGCCTGGCCGTGGACGGTGGCGGCCAGCTTCCAGCCCAGGTTCATCGCATCGGCCAGGCCCAGGTTCAGTCCCTGCCCGCCCAGCGGCGCATGGATGTGGGCGGCGTCACCGGCCAGCAGGATGCGGCCCTTGCGGTAGCGCGTGGCTTGGCGCGCGCGGTCGGTCCAGGTGGTGGCCAGATGCAGGGTGCGGATCGTCACGTCGACGCCGGAAACGCGGCGCAGGATGGCCTGCACGTGTTCGCGCGTGGGCGGCCGGCCGGCATCGTGGAAGGCGCCACCGTCGAAGTCCTGGATGCCGAAGTGGCCCGGCTGCGACTGGAAGAACATGCCGCCGGGCGTCACGTGGCGGCCCAGCGGCAGCTGGTCCGGCTCGGCCAGGTCGACGCTGACCGAATAGCCCGTGAATTCGGGCTCGGTGCCGGCGAATTCGATGCCGGCGGCCTTGCGCACGGGGCTGCGGGCGCCATCGCAGCCGGCCAGCCAGCGTGCGGTGAATGAGTGGTCCCCGGATGCCACGGTGACAGTGTCGGCGTCTTGCCTGCAGCCGGTGACGGCCTGGCCGCGGCGGATATCGACGCCCAATGCCTGCGCGCGCCGGGCCAGCACGGTTTCCAGCTCGGCCATGTCGGACAGCAGGATGGTGGGCAGCGAATGCGGCAGGCGGTAAGGCCATTGGGAGGCATCGACGTCGTCCTGGAAGAACTGCATGCCGGCGAAGTGGCCGGCGGGGCGCTTCGCCGGCGCTCGTGCTTGCGATGCGGCCTGGTTGGCAAAGGAATTCCCGAACTGCCCGGGTAGCTCGAGCTGGTCCAGGAGGCCGCGCCGGTGCAAGGTCTCGATGCTGGGCGCGGACAGGCCGCGCAAGCCGAAAGGAAGCTGTTTCAGGGGCGAGTGCGGTGTGGCGGATCGTTCCAGGACCAGCACCGCGCAGTTGCGCAGCGCGAGCTCGCAGGCGAGGAACAGGCCGACCGGGCCGGCGCCGGCGACGATCACGTCATGGGAAGGATGGGAAGTCATGTGCGGGATGGGTCGTGGTGAATCGTCCCGCCACATTAGCCATGCCGCTTTATCCGGGCTTGTACGAACGCGCCAACATCAGGCGGCGGGCAAAGGCGGCCGGCGTGGTGCCGCTGTAGCGCTTGAACTCGCGGCTCAGGTGCGACTGGTCGGTGTAGCCGAGGTCCTGCGCCAGGCCGGCCAGGCAAATCTCCGGGGACGTGAACAGCCGGTTACGCACCTGCTCGAAGCGCATCAGCCCGGAGACGTCCTTGACCGTGTGCCCGGACGACCGCTTGAACTTGCGCTCCAGCGTGCGCACGCTCGCATGCGCGGCGGCGGCCACCGCGCTGACGGGCAGCGTGCCGCTCGCCGCATGCATCGCCGCACCGGCTTTCGACAGCACGCGGTCCACGCCGGGCGTGTCGACGAAGAAGGCCGCGAGGCAGTCGATGGCATCCTCGATGCGGCCGGCGTCGAGATGCTGCGCCAGCGTGGATTGCAGCCCGGCGATGGGATGCTCGAACACCTGCACTTCCGCAGCCTGCGCCGGCAGGCCGAGCAGGTCGAACACGGCCCAGGGATGGCAGCGCACGGCGAGGACCTCGAGCCGCCCGTCCGCGCGCAGGGTGGCCGGCTGGCCCAGCAATCCCATCATGAAGGGCGACGGCAGGCGCTGCCATGCGGCGTCGCGGGCCAGGCTGCAGGCGCTGCCGAAGCAGAAGACGATTTCGACGTAGCCGTCGGGCAGGACCTCGAACGGCGATGCCGCCTCGGCGGCATCGCGCCGGTGCCACCAGAAGCATCGGATGGCGTCCCGCAACGGCGCGGGCGGATCGAATTCGCGGTGATGGGCTGTAGCGAAAGGCATGGTCTGAAGGAAGGCCGGGCAGCCAGCATGCCGGACGGCCGCCGCACTGGCTTGTACAAACGCGACAATCCTAGCGCATCCATCTCCGCTTGACACGCCGGCGTTTACGTAACAAACTAAGTTACATGAAACGCGACAGCCGACTCTCCTCCGTATTGCACGCCCTCCTCCACATGGCGGAGCGCGACGAACCCATGACATCCGACGCCCTGGGACTTTGCCTCGGCACCAACCCGGTGGTCGTGCGCAGGACCATGGGCCTGCTGCGCGAAGCCGGTTTCGTCAGCTCGGACCGCGGCCATGCCGGCGGCTGGCGCATCGCCGTCGACCTGAACACCGTCACGCTGCGCCAGCTGCACGAAGCGCTCGGCGAGCCGGCGGTGTTCGCCATCGGCAGCCGCAACGAACACCCCGAATGCCTGGTCGAGCAGGCGGTGAACGCCGCCCTCGACGATGCCTTCGCCGAAGCGGAAGCCCTGCTGCTGCAGCGCTTCCAGAACATTACGCTTGCCGAACTGGCCGCCGACTTCGCGCGCCGCCACGCGGCCTGGCGTTCATCAAGGAGCTAACATGCAATACGACGTCATCGTCATCGGCGGCAGTTATGCCGGAATGGCTGCATCCCTGCAGCTTGTACGGGTACGCAAGTCCGTGCTGGTCATCGATGCCGGGCAGCGGCGCAACCGGTTCGCGAGTCATTCGCATGGTTTTCTCGGACAGGATGGCGCCGAGCCGGGCGAGATTGCGCGTGTGGCGCGCGAGCAGTTGCTGGCGTATCCGACCGTGACCTGGCTCGAGGGCTCGGCGGTCTCCGCAGGTGGTGCGCGGGATGCGTTCACGGTGAGGACCGCCGACGGGCAGACCCATGCCGGGCGGCGGCTGTTGCTTGCGACCGGCGTGGTGGATCAGTTGCCCGAGGTGCCGGGACTGGCTGAGCGCTGGGGACAGAGCGTGTTCGCCTGCCCCTACTGCCATGGCTATGAACTCGACCAGGGACGCATCGGCGTGATTGCGGCCAGCCCGATGTCGGCGCACCAGGCCGAGATGCTGACGGATTGGGGCCAGGTGACCCTGCTGACGCAAGGGTCGGTGGCGCTGGAGCCGGAGGTAAGGCGCACGCTGACTCAGCGTGGCGTGACGATCGAGGAAACGGGAATCGACAAGCTCGATGGGCATGCCGATGTCGTGCTGGCGGATGGCCGGCGGCTTCCGTTTGCCAGGCTGTTCACGGCGCCGCGCTGCTCGCCTTCTTCTGGGCCGCTGGCGGAGCTACTTGGGTGTGAGCTGGAGGAGACGCCGATGGGGGTGCAGGTGCGTTCGGATGCTTCGAAGGAGACTGCGGTCAAGGGCGTATTTGCTTGTGGGGACGTGGCGCGGGTGCCGCATTCGGTGACGCTGGCGGTGGCGGATGGGGCTTGGGCTGGGATTCAGGTGCATCGGTCCTTGTTGTGGCCGGAGGCGAGTTAGATGCTGTCACGTTGGCGGCAATCTCAGTAAACGTCCCTGCGATAACGGCCGCTGGCCATGAGCGCATCGCGCGCCTCGATGCCCAACACCTCGCCCAAGGCCGCGTCCACGCCGGCCGCCATGCTCTGCAGGCTGCCGCATACGTGGATCACGGCGCCATCCGCCACCCAGGCGCGCAGCGTGTCCCGGCGCATGCGCAGGCGGTCCTGGACGTAGCCGCCGCCAGCATCGCGCGAAAACACCAGGTCGAGTTCCGGCAGCATGCCCTGCTCGCGCCAGGCGCCGATCTCGAGCGCGCACAGGCTGTCATACTGCGCCTGCCGCTCGCCGAACAGCAGCCAGTTTTGGCGCCGCCCAGCCAGCAGACGCTCGCGCAGGTGCGCGCGCAATCCCGCCATGCCGGAGCCGTTGCCGATATAGATGCACGGCACATCGTCCCCGGTACCATGGAAGGATGGGTTGGCGAGCAGGCGCGCGCGAATCGTCGTGCCGGGCTGCGCGTGCTCGGTCAGCCAGCCGGATGCCAGCCCGAGCCCCTGCTCGTGGCGCTGCTGGCGCACCAGCAGCTCGACCTTGCCGTCGGCGGGAATACTGGCGATCGAATAGCGGCGCGGCGTAGTGGCCTTCAAGGCATCGGCACAGTCCTGTTCCGACGCGAACGGGTGACCCGCGTCCGGCAGGTCGCAGCATGCCAGCACGTCGGCCAGCGCGAGCCGTCCGGCGCGCCAGTCGACCACCGTGCCGCCATCGAGTCCGCTGGCATCCAGGAAAGACGCCACCCTGAACGGCGCGTGGCATGCCTCGATTTCGACCTGGTCGCCTGCCCGCCAGTCCCGGTCGGTGCCGCAGTCAAGCGTCACCTCGTACAAGGGCGAGCCCAGGCTGCCCGGATTGAGCCTGGCACGCGCACGCAGCGGCCAGGGCTGGAACAGCGCATCCCCGATGGCGGACGCCGTGGTCCGATCGTCGTCGTGTTCACGGGCAAGCCCGAGTGCCTGCGTCCAGCGCACCAGCGCGCCCTCGTCGCCCTGGTCGACCTCGACCAGGGGGAACATCGCACCGGCGCCGAGGGCGGCGAGGCGCCGGTCGATGGCGTGGCCGAAGCCGCAGAAGCGCGCATAGTTGCGGTCGCCCAGCGCCAGGACAGCATAGCGCAGGTGCGACAGGGCCGCGCTGGCGCCATCGAGCTCGCGCGCGAAGCGGCGCGCCGCATCAGGCGGCTCGCCTTCGCCGAAGGTGCTGACCACGAACAGCGCATGGCGGTAGCCATCGAGATCGCCCGTGGCCAGCGCAGCCATCGAGTGCAGGTGCACGTCGGTACCGGCGCGCCGCAAGGCGCCGGCCGTGCGCAGCGCAATACGTTCAGCCTGCCCGCCTTGCGTGGCGTAGGCCAGCAGGGTCGGCGCCGCTTGCCCTGGCCGGTCCGGCATGATGCCGCCGGCCGGGCCGGCCTGCGTCAGCAGCATGCGCTCGCGCATCGCTTCGGCCGCCTGGCGCCGGCGCCGCAGGTAGAGCATCCAGCCGGTTACCGCGAAGCCCGGCAGCGAGAGGCTGGCGAGCATCATCGCAATCCGTCCGGGCAGGCCGAAGTAACTGCCCATGTGCAGCGGGTAGATGGTCGACAGTGCGCGCTGGCCGCCGTTCATCGCCGCATAGGGCTCGTCCTTGAGCAGCTTGCCGTCGGGCGCGATGGACATGCGGTTGCGTGCTCGTGGATGCGGCGCATCGGCCGCCAGCCAGGTCAGCTGGATGGCCTGTCCGGCTTTCTCGGGAAGACGAACGGTGGCCATGTCCCAGCCGGGTGCGCGTGCGAGGAAGGTACTCCAGGCGGGCGCCAACGCGGCCGCGGGCGCTGCGCCCTTGTGGCCGTCCCCGGATTTACCCCGACCGGACATGGCGGCGGCCCGCGGTGCCCGCCGCGCGTCAGCCCACCCGTCCACGGTATCGCGCACCAGGTCGAAGCTCCAGTAGGCGCCGGTGGCAGCAAAGATGAGGTAGGCCGGCAGTGCCCAAGTGCCGGCCACGGCGTGCAGGCTCCACAGGAATGGCCGGCCGCGCAGGCGCATGTTGACGGTGAACCAGGCGCGCCAGTCGCCGAGGCGGCGCGGCCAGCGCAAGTACAGGCCGCTGAACGCCAGGCCGAGGAGGCACAGGGCCAGGGTACCCAGCACGGCGCGTCCGGGCTCGCGCGGCAGCAGCATCCAGCGGTGCAGCGACTCGACCCAGTCGAACGCCGCGTCGCCACGCAGCGCGCCCAGCATCGCGCCGGTGTAGGGATCGACATACAAGGTTTCGCCGCGCCGCTCTCCCGCCGCCGGCGCCAGCGTCGCGCGTGCGGATGCGTCCGGCGCAGCGTACAGCGTCAGGGTGGCGACGCGGCCGTCGGGGTGCGCCGCGCGCGCCGCCTGCAGCAGCTGGTCGGGCGCCCAGCGCGCCGCCTGCCGTACCTGCACCGTGCGTACACCCGGATTGAACAGATCGAGCAGCTCTTCGCGGAACGCCAGGGTGGCGCCGGACAGTCCGGTCACGAACAACAGGCTGCCGGCGGTAATACCGATCAGCCAGTGCAGTTGCGACCACACCTGGCGCATCGTCGGCAGGGCCCGGCGGGCACCGGTACGCTGGGATCGCATGGAAGCCGTCATCCTTGGTGAGAACGTCCAGCCGCCCCGGTGCACGAGCG
>CAJYQM010000331.1 GCA_913777025.1 uncultured Massilia sp.
AGGAAATTGCCGTCCGGGCTGTTGCAGACCTGCTCGGGGCTGTTCAGGGCGTCGGCGATCCAGCCGAACAGCGGCGAGCGGTTCGACACCAGGCCGGCCTCGACGCCGACCAGGCATTCCAGGCGCAGGTCGCCCAGGCGCCGCGTATCGGGCGGCAGGCCGGGCGTGGTGACTTGCGCCCGCCAGGTCATGCTGGTGGTCTTGCGGTTGGCGATCACGGCGGCGTCTTCGCGCCGGGCTTGTTCGTTGCGTGGCAGCACGAAACTATTGTCTTCGGGCGTCACCGGCACTGGCACCGTGATGCGGTCGCCGACCACTTTTAGGGTGATGCCGCGCATGTCGACGGTCGGCAGGCGCGGCAGCAGGCGGAAGCGCAGCGTGGCCTGGGGCGCGAGCGCGTGCTGGCGCTCGAAGCGTTCCATGCCGCGGATCATCTTGCGGTAGGACTTGTCGACCGGATCGCGCGTGCTGGTGACCGTGACGGTTTGTGGGGCAGAAGCAGGGGCAGCGCTCGAGGCGGATCCGGTTTCCTGGGCCGCAGCACAGGGCAGGCAGGACAGCAGCAGCGCGCCGCCGATCAGGGACCGCATCGGCACCCCGTTACCAGTACCGGACGCGGCCGACGTCCATGTGCACGAATTCCGAATCCGGGTAATAGCCGACGCCGCCGCCTTTCTGGGCCATGGCGACCTTGTGCAGCTTGGCCAGGTCCTGGCCGGGAATGCGCACGTCGATGGCCTTGCCTTCCATGTGCAGGCTGTGCTTGGCCACACCGCTGGTGTTGGCATGCAGCTTGGCATTGCTTTCCGGCGAACGGTAGCCCGAGATGATGTGCAGGGTCGGGTGATCGCCGAACTGGCCGCTCACCTTGTCGAGCAGCACCAGCAGCTGCGGGTCGATGGCGGAAATCTTGTTGTTGCGGTGGTCACGCAGCAGCTTGTTGATGTCCTGCAGCGCGTCCGGGATGAATTGGCCTTCCGCCCAGAAGATGCTGCGCACGCTTTCTCCCGTGTGGGTGTTGTACAGGCGCAGAATGCGTTCGTTCGGCGCCACCGGGGCGGGTGCGATCGGCGCCGGTGCGGTCTTGGAGGCGGCTTTCACGGCCGGCGCGGCCAGCACCGAAGCCAGTACGGCGGAGCTTTTGAGGAAGGAGCGTCGTTGGTTCATGAGGCATTCCTTTCGCTGTTGGGCAAGAAGAGATGATACGCCTCATTCCGGTTGCGTGCAGGCGGCGCACTCCTGGCCTGGCTGTCAGTCCAGAACTACATGGAAATGCAACATTTTTTTAAAGCCGGTGACGCCGGCTGTTTGGGATGTCATAGAATAAACAATTCAGTGGCGCAACCAGCGTCTGCCGACCACGTCGTTCTGAAAGGAAGCGCATGCGTATCACTCCCCGTCTCGGCGCCCTGGCGCTGTCCTTGTCCCTGCTGCCGATGGCGCTGCCGCAGGCGGCGCCGGCGAAACAGGCCAGGCAGGCCACAGCGGGGGCTGTGGCCGACATCCCGATCCCCGATATCCCCTATACCCGATTCACGCTGAAGAACGGGCTGACGGTGCTGGTGCACGAGGACCACAAGGCGCCGGTGGTGGCGGTCAACACCTGGTACCACGTGGGCTCCAAGAATGAAAAACGCGGCAAGACCGGCTTCGCCCACCTGTTCGAACACTTGATGTTCTCGGGCAGTAGCAACTTCAACCAGGTCTTCATCTCCGCCCTGGAAGGCGTCGGCGCGAACGACCTGAACGGCACGACGAACACCGACCGCACCAATTACTTCGAGACCGTGCCGACCTCGATGCTGGACTACACGCTGTTCGCGGAAAGCGACCGCATGGGCCACCTGCTCGGCGTGCTCGACCAGAAGAAGCTCGACCTGCAGCGCGGCGTGGTGCAGAACGAAAAGCGCCAGGGTGAGAACCAGCCCTATGGCCTGGTCTACCAGACCCTCACCGAAAACACCTATCCGGCGAATCACCCGTATTCCTGGACCGTGATCGGTTCCATGGACGACCTCGATGCCGCCTCGATGAAGGACGTCACCGACTGGTTCAAGAATAACTATGGCCCCAGCAACGTGGTGCTGGTGCTGGCCGGCGACATCACGCCGGCGCAGGCGCGCGAAAAGGTCGAGAAATACTATGGCGACATCCCGCCGGGCCAACCGGTGGCCAAGCAGCGCGCCTGGATTGCCAAGCGCAGCGGCACCCACCGCGGCACCCTGCAGGACCGCGTGCCGCAGGCGCGCATCTACCGCGTCTGGAACGTACCGGGCGCGAATACCCCGGAAGAGCCGCTGCTGGACCTGGCCGCCCACGTGCTGGGCGGCAGCAAGAGCTCGCGCCTGTACCAGCGCCTGGTGGTCAAGGAACAGCTGTCCACTGCGGCCAGCGCCAGCGACGACACCAGCGAGATCGCCGGCCAGTTCGACCTGACCCTGACCGCGCGTCCAGGTGCCGACGTGGCGAAGATGGAGCGCATTGCTGACGAGGAATTGCGCGCGCTGATCAAATCCGGTCCCACGGCGGAAGAACTGCGCCTGGCCAAGACCGCCTTCCTGGCGCGCTACACCCGCATCGTCGAGCGCGTCGGTGGCTTTGGCGGCAAGAGCGACCTGCTGGCCAGCTGCGTGACCTTCACCGGCAATCCGGATTGCTATAAAACCTATTTGCAGCGCATCAAGGATGCGACACCGGCCCAGGTGCGCCAGGCCATGGTCGACTGGCTGAGCGACGGCGACTACGTGCTGCAGGTCGACCCCTTCCCGACCGGCCTGGCCGCCGAACCCACCAAGCTGGACCGCAGCAAGGGCGCCCCCCCGGGCCAGCCCGAAAAGCTGAACCTGCCGCCGATGCAGACCGAGACCCTGTCGAATGGCCTGAAGGTGGTACTGGCCGAGCGCCATGGCGCGCCAGTGGTCAATTTCTCGATGATCCTGGACGCCGGCTATGCCTCGGACTCGAAAACCTTGCCGGGCCTGGCCAGCCTGACGATGCGCATGCTGGAAGAGGGCACGCCGACGCGTTCCTCGCTGGAAATCAGCCGCGAGCTGGAAGGCCTGGGTGCCACCTTCGGTACCGGGGGCAACCTGGACAGCGGCTTCGTCAGCATGAACGTGCTCAAGCCGACCCTGTCGCGTTCGCTCGACCTGTACGCCGACCTGGTGCTGCATCCGGCCTTCCCGGAAGCCGATTTCGAGCGCCTTCGCCGCGACCGCCTGGCCGCCATCCAGCGCGAGAAGACGATCCCGCAGGCGATGGCCCTGCGCGTACTGCCGGGCCTGCTGTTCGGTCCCGGCCACGCCTACTCCCTGCCGCTGACCGGCAGCGGCACCGAAGCGGCGGTCGAGCGCATGACGCGCGCCGACCTGCAGCGCTACCACCAGACCTGGTTCCGCCCGAACAACGCGACCCTGCTGGTCGTGGGCGACACCACGATGATCGAGCTGAAACCACTGCTGGAGAAATCCTTCGGCGCATGGCGGCAGGGCGAGGTGCCGAAGAAGAACCTGGCCGAGGTGGCGCAGCCGTCGAAGACCGTGGTCTACCTGATCGACCGTCCGGGCGCGCTGCAGAGCAACATCGTCGGTGCGCAACTGGCGCCGCCGCGCAATTCGCCGGAAGCGGTTCCGCTGGAACTGCTGAACGACGTGCTGGGCGGCACCTTCAGCTCGCGCATGAACATGAACCTGCGTGAAGACAAGCACTGGTCGTATGGCGTCGGGTCGTCGATGGTGCCGGCGCTGGGCCAGCGCATCTTCTTCAGCAATTCTCCGGTGCAGACCGACAAGACCGCGGATTCGCTGCGCGAACTGGCGCGCGAGTATGGCGACATCGCCGGCGGACGTCCGGTGACCGCCAAGGAACTGAAGGCCGCCCAGGACAACCGCACGCTCGGCCTGCCGGGCGGCTTCGAAACCGTGAGCCAGCTCAGCAGTGCGTACAGCACCATCCTGCAGTACAAGCTGCCGGCCGACTACTACAACACCTATACCCAGAAAGCGCTGGCGGCCACGGCGGCACAGGTCAACACACTGGCGGCACGCACCGTGTTGCCGAAGCAGCTGGTATGGGTCGTGGTGGGCGACATGAGCAAGGTGGAAAAGGATATTCGTGCGCTGAACCTGGGCGAAGTGCGTCGGATCGACGCGGACGGGAAGCCTTTGAACTGAAGCTCAACTGAGCAATTAAATTGCTCATAAGAAATGTGTGGTGGTGATATCGGTCCTTTCGGGGACCGATGGACAATCCGGCAAGGTATTCGATTTATTTATCGCGGTAATCCAGAATCAAAATTGGATTTATATCTGATGGAGGCATACACTTGTCTCCATCAAATGAACGCGAACGAATAGATAAGGAGTTGCCATGAACGCCGCTACCACCACCACTACCGCTTCCAACCGCAGCACCAGCCAGAACGGCCTGCGCCGCCTGCTGCAGACCCTGCGCACCGAACTGCGCCGCGCCCTCGAACTGGCTGGCGCACCGTACAAGGATGGCATCCTGCCGCCGCTGTAATCTGCGACGCAAAGCGTAACTGTTCCGCATCATGCGGAACGCACTACAACCCCCGTCGCTACGGGGGTTTTTGTTTTTGGCCGCCGCATAGGCGTTACCAGCTGCATGCGATTCTGATTGCTAGTCAATAGCAATTAAATTGCTATGTTAATGTTTACTTCTTCATCGAAGTGGAATATTGTTGTTCCATAAATGAACAATAACCATTTCCAGGAGAAGTCAATGTTTACTGCTTCCACATCGCGCGACCTGGCCGTGCTGGCTGCGCTGGTCCATGCCGCCAGCCCCGCCGCCGCCCAGCAGGCGGACACGGTCAAGCCGGTCGCGCAGGTGGAAGTCACGGGCAAGACCGCCGGCTACGACCCGCGCCGCGACGACACGGCCATGAAGATCGTGGTGGGCAGGGAAGAGCTGGACCGCTACGGCGACACCAATGTGCTGGACGTGCTCAAGCGCGTTGCAGGCATCACCGTCACCAGTACCGATGGCCGCAGCGGACGGGTGCAGATGCGCGGCCTGGGCGGCTATACCCAGGTGCTGGTGAATGGCGAACGCATGCCGGCCGGCTTCCAGCTCGATTCACTGTCGCCGGACTTGATCGAACGCATCGAGGTGATGCGCGCGCCGACGGCCGAGTTCTCGATGCAGTCGGTGGCCGGCACCATCAACATCGTGCTGCGCCAGAGCACGCGCAAGACGCGGCGCGAGGCCAAGCTGGGCTACCAGGAGACGCGTGAGCTCATGCGCGGACCGACTGCCGCGCTGGACCTGGCCGAGCGCGGCGACAAGTTCTCGTATTCGCTGTCGGCGAACGCCAACCATGACAGCCTGTGGCGCCCGGACACCGTCATCACCGACGAGTTCTACACCCCCGGCGGCGCGCTCGACACCCTGCGTTCGAGCGCCCTGCCGGAGCGGGGCCGCATGAACCGCTTTGGCCTCACGCCCAAGTTCAACTGGAAGTTCGACGGCGGCGACACGCTGGAATGGCAGACCCTGCTCAATGGCAACTACTTCCGCGACAGCATCCATCACGTGGCGACGACCCCCATCGGCAGCCCGCCGCCGGTACCCGACCTGCTCCAATCGCTCCGCGACGACCGCACCCTGCTGCGCTCCGACCTGAAGTGGACCCATGCCTTCGAATCCGGCACGGCGCTGGAAGCCAAGCTCGGCATCGTCGGCATGCAGGACAAGAATGTGCAGTCCCGCACCGGTTACGACAGCGCCGGCCGCCTCGCGACCGACGACCGCGTGCGGGTGCGCACGCGCGACCGCGGGGTGAATTCGACCGGCAAGCTCACCCGACAATTCGAGCGTGGCGTCCTCGAGGGCCATGCCCTGTCGCTCGGATGGGACGGCGGCGTCAGCTGGCGCGACGACAGGCGGCGCGAAGTGGACACGGTGCAGCCCTTGCCGCCGAACCTGTTCGCCGACGAGGATTTCGACGCCCGCATCACCCGGCTGGCCCTGTACGCCCAGGACGAGTGGAAGCTCGGCGCCAGCGTGTCGGCCTATGCCGGCGTGCGCTGGGAAGGCGTGCATACCGACGTGTCCGGCACAGGCTTCGACGCCACACGCATCCGGTCCAGCGTCTGGAGCCCGGTGGCGCAGGCCGTCTGGAAGATCCCGGAGAGCAAGCGCGACCAGGTGCGCGTCGCGGTCAGCCGCACCTATAAAGCGCCGGACCTCGACAGCCTGGTGCCGCGCCGCCAGACCTGGGAAAACAACAGCCCGGTCGAGGCGGATTACCAGGGCAACCCGAACCTGAAGCCGGAACTGGCCTGGGGCCTGGACGCCGCCTGGGAACATTTCTGGGCCGAGGAAGCGATGGTATCGGTCAGCGCATCGGCGCGCCGCATCGGCAACTACACCAATAATCGGGTCTACTTCGACGGCTATCGCTGGATAATGAGCCCGTTCAACGAAGACCGCGCCCGGACCCGCAGCCTCGAACTGGAAACCCGCTTCCCCTTGAAGACGCTGATGCAGGACGCGCCGGCCCTCGACCTGCGTGCCAGCCTCAGCCGCAATTGGTCGAGCGTGGACTCGATTCCCGGGCCGGACAACCGGATGGAGCAGCAAGTGCCGCTGTCGGCGCAGTTCGGGCTCGACTACAAGGCCGGCCGCCTGACGGCCGGCACCAGCCTTGCGTTCAAGAGCGCCGTGGAAGCGCGCGTCAGCCTCGACCGCTGGGCCTATACCCGCGCGCGGCGCGACCTCGAGGTCTACGGCTTATGGAAATTCACGCCGAAGCTGCGGCTGCGCCTGGCCGCCGCCAACCTGCTGGGCGAAGACTTCGGCCCCGAGATCCGCTACTTCGACGCCAACGGTGCGGTGCTGAAACGCCGCTGGCTGTATCCGAGCGGGCAGCGGCTGACGGCGACCCTGGAGACCAGTTTCTGAACACAACCTTGCCCCGAAACAGCCATCAAGGCCGGCCGCCATGGCCAGCCAGGCGGTCCTTGTGTTCTTCGATCACCTTGCGGACGGCGTCGCAGAGCAGCCGGACACGTTTCGTCCGCCGTGTATCGCTGTGGGTCAGCAGCCAGACATCCCCGATGTGGCGGACCGGGCTGCCGGGTACGCGGGTCAGTGACGGATCGGCATCGCCTAGGAAACATGGTAGAAGCGACACGCCCATGCCAGCCCGCACGGCTTCGAATTGCGAGCGCATCTCGGTAAACCGGACCGGCGTCGCTGCCATCCTGATCCCGCCGCCTGGTTCCCAGTCCGTTGGCACGGCTTCGTCCATCCCCAGCAGCCAGGCGCAAGGCATCGACGGACGGGCCTGTGCCAGATCGCGATTGACATAGAACCCTACACGAAATTCGCAGAACCGCGTTCCGTAGAGATTATCGGGCGGCATGGCCTTGCCGATCACCACCCGCAATGCGACATCCGCTTCACGATTGCCGAGGTTGGCGACCGATACCGAACTCAGGATTTCCAAAGCGATGTCCGGGTAGTTCGCCCTGAACGCGGTCAGCGTCGGCATCAAGAGGTCGGTGGCGAACGAGGCCGGCAGCGTAAAGCGCAGGGGCCCCGAGACGTCCTGGTCGCGCCCGAAGATGCGGGCCTCGATCTGCGATGAGGTCGTTGCCATTTGTGCTGCGAGTTCCACGATTTCGCTTCCTGCCTCCGTCAGCCTGTACCCGGTCGCCAGTTTGTCGAAAAGCTTGGTGTTGAGCTTTTGCTCGAGCCGGGCGATGGCGCGGATGATCGTCGCGTGATTGACGTCCAATGCGTTCGCAGCGGCACGCACCGTACCTCCCTGGGCGACGGCGAGAAACATGCGAATTTCATCCCAATGATCCATGGTGCGTTTTCTCACAAGTATTGTGCTTTTCTGGCCAGTTTACCAATGATCGGGCCCTTCGTAATATGGCTGCGCCTTTAACACTGGTGCGGTATTGCACAATTTAGCCGATTTAACAACTGAATGAGGATTCCATCGACCATGCGCAAACTTGACTCGAAAATCGCCGTCGTCACCGGCGGCTCCAGCGGCATCGGCTTGGCCATCGCCGAACGCTTCATCAACGAAGGCGCAACCGTCTATATCACCGGCCGCCGGATGGCGGAACTCGAAGCTGCCGCTCGGAAACTCGGCGACAAGGCCAGGGTGTTCCAGGGCGACGTATCGGACCTCGACAGCCTCGGTCGACTGTTCGCGGCAGTGGAGAAGGAAGAGGGGCGGCTCGATATCCTGGTCGCCAATGCGGGCGTGATCGCATCCAGCCCGATCCGCGAAGCGACCGAGGCGCACTATGACAGGATGTTCGACGTCAACGTGAAGGGCGCCTATTTCACTGTGCAAAAGGCGCTCCCGCTCATGCGCGCCGGCGGTTCGATCGTCCTTGTTTCATCCTGCCTGGCGACGAAGGGATTCCCCGGCCACAGCGTCTACAATGCGACGAAGGCGGCGATCCGGTCGCTCGTTCGCACCGCTGCCGCCGAACTCGTGTCCGACGGCATTCGCGTGAACACGCTCAGCCCGGGCCCGGTCGACACGCCGATCATCGAAGGGCAAGTCGGTTCGCCCGAAGCGGCTGAAGCGTTCCGGAAGCAGGCGGCCACCCATGTGCCGCTCGGCCGTATCGGCCGCCCGGAAGAGCTCGCGGCCGCCGCGCTGTTCCTGGCTTCGGACGAGAGCAGCTTCTCGACCGGGATGGACCTCGTCATCGATGGCGGCATGACGCAGCTCTGACAGGGCGGGACCGTCAGCCCGGCTTCTTTTCGCGCAGCTTGCGCTGCTCTTCCAGGTATTGCTGGTAGCGCTCGATATGCACCTCGCGCCGCAGGATCTTCGAATGCGGATCCAGCGTGTACGACGTGCCGGCCGGCAGTTCCACGCTGCCGCGCCCGTCCGTCATCGGCACGCTGACGATGCGCTCGCCGACGCGCACCTCGACCGGCATCGGGAAGGGCGTGTTCTTCTGTGTCTTCCACGCCAGCTGCAGGGTGTTGCCGCTGCGCGTGGCGCTCAGTTCCGGCAGCGCCGCCTGGTAGACGTAGGCCTGGAAGAACCAGTCCAGGTCGCGCCCGCTGACGCGCTTGAAGATGGCCATCAGTTCCGGCGTGGAGCCGTAGCGCGGCGCGAAATGGCCCGGTTTCGGATCCGGCGTGCCGTAGACCATCTCGCGCACGGCGCGGAAGAAGACGTCGTCGCCGACCAGGCCGCGCAGCGTGTGCAGCACCAGCGCGCCCTTGTTGTAGATGTCCTGGCCGGGGCCGCCGCGCTTGGTGTCGTAGACGTCTTCCTCGCGCCGCGGCTTGCCCGATACGATAGGCGCCTTGTTCTCGATGTGGGAACGCATTGTCATCAGGGATGCGAAATATTCCTGGTCGCCGCGCAGGGACTGCATGTACAGCGGCTGCATGTAGGTGCCGAAGCCTTCGTGCAGCCACATGTCGTCCCAGTCGGCGTTGGTCAGCTGGTTGCCGAAGTACTCGTGGGCGAATTCGTGCTGCAGCAAGTCGTCGTAGCCGTAGGCGGTCTTGACGTACTTGTTGCCGTAGGCATTGATGGTCTGGTGTTCCATGCCCTTGTGCGGGGTCTCGACCACGCCCATCTTTTCATCGCCGAAGGGGTAGGGGCCGATCTTGTCTTCAAAGAAGTCCAGGATCTGCGGGAATTCGGCAAACAATTCCTTCGCGCCTTTTTCGCTCTGCGGCAGGTACCACATGCGCAGCGGGATCCTGTTGCCGTAGCGGCTGGCGTATTCGCCTTCGAGCATCTTGTACGGCCCGACGTTGATCGAGATGCCGTAGGTGCTCGGGTTCTTCGTGCGCCAGTGCCAGGTGCGCCAGCCGTCCGCTTCCGTCATGCCCATGGCGATGCCGTTGCCGGCCGCGACCAGCGGGGCCGGCACCGAGATGTGCTCGTCGACCTGCTTCGGTTTCCCCATCGGGTGGTCGATGCAGGGCCAGAACAGGTCGCAGCCTTCGCCTTCGACCGCGCTGGCGACCCAGGGCTGGCCATCCGGCGTCTGCGACCAGACGAAGCCGCCGTCCCACGGCGCTTTCTTGGCCACGTGCGGCTGGCCGTGGTAGCGCACCCGGATCGCCACCTGCTGGCCCGGTTCCAGGCGCCGCGGCAGGGTGATGGCCAGGCGGCCCTCGGGGTTGCGCCAGCTGGACGCCGGCAGCGGCTGGCCGTCGACCTCGATGGCGTCGATCGGCAGGTTGCGGTCGAGGTCGAGGTCGATGCGCTGGATGGGGGCACGGGTACCGAAGGTCAGCAGCGCGTCGCCGCGGATGCTGCGGCTGGCCGGCTCGACGCGCAGCGTCAGGTCGGCCTTGTCGAAGTCCAGTGCCAGCTGGTCGGGATTGCGCGCGTTGCCCGAGTTGGCGCTGTAGTCGCTCAGCGCGGCGGGCGGGGTGGCGCAGGCGGCCAGCAGGGAGCAGGCGGCGGCGGTGGCGAGTTTTTTCATGGTATAGGCATGGTTGATGATCTTGAGAAATTTATCATGCCGGGCGCGCGCCGCCAATTCCGGCGCTGGTGAATACTTGGGGTCAAGGAGGAACCGACCATGAACGACATGACGATCGACATCGCCCGCACCGCCCTGGTGCTCATCGACTTGCAGAACTTTAATACCCAGCGCGAGCTGGCGCCGTACCCGGCCGAGACCGTGGTCGGCAACTGCGTGCTGCTGGCCGGCGAAATGCGCAACCGCGGCGGCATGGTGATCTATGTGCGCGTGCTGCTGGACGAATTGTTGCCGCAGCCGGCGGACAACCCGATGAAGAAACCCGGCTCGCCGGCCCCGCCGCCCGAAGCCCTGCATTTCGCGCCGGAAGCCCAGGTCCAGGCCACGGACCACGTGGTGACCAAGCGCCAGTGGGGCGCCTTCTACGGCACCGACCTCGAGCAGCTGCTGCGCCGGCGCGGCATCAAGACCATCCTGCTGGGCGGGATCGCGACCAACTACGGCGTCGAGTCGACGGCGCGCGCGGCCTTCGACCAGGGCTATGAATTGATTTTCGCCGAGGATGCGATGAGCAGCATGCAGGCGGATGCGCACCGCTTTGCCTGCGAGGGCGTGTTCAAGACGATGGGGAAGGTGAGGTCGACCAGGGCCTTGATCGATGCGTTCCAGGCGGGAACGGGAGATGCCTGAGTTGGCCCGTTAGCGCATGGACGTCGTCCCCGCGTAGGCGGGGATCCAAGTTGCACGCGTTTCGGTAACGTACACAGAACTTGGAGGAATAGTGCCGGGGGCCCTATTCCTGCTGCGCGGGGACGACCTACATTGAAGTTGCTTTATCGACGGCCGGCAGCCTGCTGATTGCGCGCAGCAGCCTGCGCATTCGCCTGCGCCTGCGCATTGGCTTGCGCCTGGGCCTGCTCCTTCTGCTGCTTCTTGTTCATATGGTGACCAACGGCACACCCGACGGCAGCGCCCAGCACATGGTGCTTGCCCAGGAAGTGTCCGCCCACCGCGCCCGCGACCGCGCCTTTCGCGCAGCTCGGTTTGGCGAAGGCGCCGGCGGCCGGCAAGGTCAGGGAAAGGGAAACCAGCAGGGAAGCGACGAGTTTCGTATTCATGATTGTTCTCCAGTTCAAGCGGCGGCACGACGGCCGCCTGTTGATGAACAGGGTAGGCGCAGCGTCACGGCTTGAATGTGCGCCACGCCACCGAGGAAACAATTTGAAACCTAATTAACCGGCGCGCTGGATGTCGGCCGTGATCTCGTAGGCACGCAGGCGTGCCTTGTGGTCGAAGATCTGCGAGGTGATCATCAGCTCGTCGGCGCCGGTGCGTGCGATGAACGCCTTCATTTGCCGGGTCACGGTCTCGGGCGCGCCGATCGCCGAGCACGACAGCACAGAATCGAGCATCCCGCGTTCGGCCGGGCCGAGCAGGTCGAGATAGCCTTCGACCGGCGGCTTCAGCTGGGTCGGGCGGCCGGTGCGCAGGTTCACGAAGGCCTGCTGCATCGAGGTCGCGAGGACCGTGGCTTCGGCATCGGTGTCCGCCGCGAACACGTTGTAGCCGAGCATGACGTACGGCTTGTCGAGCTGGGCCGACGGACGGAAGGTGGCGCGGTAGATGTCGATTGCCTGCATCATCATCTGCGGCGCGAAGTGCGAGGCAAAGGCATAGGGCAGGCCGAGCGCGGCGGCGAGCTGGGCGCCGAACAGGCTGGAACCGAGGATCCACACCGGCACGTCCAGGCCGGCACCGGGGATCGCGCGCACCTGGCGCCGCGGCGAACCGGCAAAGTAATCCATCAGTTCCACCACGTCCTGCGGGAACTCGTCGGCGTCCGACGCCAGGTTGCGGCGCAGGGCGCGCGCCGTGGTGTGGTCCGAGCCGGGCGCGCGGCCCAGGCCGAGGTCGATGCGTCCCGGGAACAGCGACTCGAGGGTGCCGAACTGTTCGGCGATCACGAGCGGGGAGTGGTTCGGCAGCATGATGCCGCCGGCGCCGATGCGGATGGTCCTGGTGCCGTTCGCTACATAGCTCATCAGCACCGCGGTCGCCGCACTGGCGATGCCTGGCATGCCGTGGTGTTCGGCCAGCCAGAAACGGTTGTAGCCCCAACGCTCGCCATGCTGGGCAAGGTCGAGCGAGCGCCGGAAGGATTCGGCAGCCGTGCTGCCTTCCGTGATGGGGGCGAGATCAAGTATCGAGAATGGAATCATGGGTGAAATCATACGCCGATCGGATTTTTCGTGCCGGAGGCGGCCCGATTTCCAGGACAATGGCAGAGCTCGAGCGTACCGGTCCCTGCTATGATGGCCGGCCGATCAAGCCGACCCATCCGTTCCATGCGTATCGCTCCGACCCGCCGCCTGCTGGCCACCGTTTGTACCGCCGCATCGACCGCCGCACTGCTGGCGGGCTGCGCCGTTCAGCACGCGGGCCCGCCACCATCGTCTACTGCGGGCAGCGGTCTCGACGTCGCCTATTTCGCCCGCATCGACGCCGCCATCGACGGCGCCGTCGCTGCGCGCAAGCTGCCGGGCGCCGTGTTCCACCTGGAGCACGAGGGCGCCGTCTACGAGCGCGCCTACGGCCGACTGAGCTACGACGAGGGAGCCGCGCCGGACAGCAGCGCCACCGTGTTCGACGCCGCCTCGCTGACCAAGGTGCTGGCCACGGCGCCATCGGTCTTGATGCTGGCCGAGCAGGGCCGCATCGGACTGGACGACAGGCTGGGCACGTATTTCCCCGAATGCGCCGGCAACGGCAAGGACGGCATCACGATCCGCCAGTTGCTGACCCACAGCTCGGGCCTGCCCGCCGGCTTGCCCGCGACGCCGCCCTGGCACGGCCGCGCCGCCGCCCACGCGCTGGCCTGCGCCCAGACCGTCACGCATGCGCCCGGCACCTTGTTCCGCTACTCGGACATCAATTACATCCTGCTCGGCCAGGTGGTCGAGAAGGTCACCGGGGTGCCGCTCGAAAGCTACGCCCAGGCCCATATCTTCGCGCCGCTGCGCATGCGCGATACCGGCTACCTGCCGCTGCGCCGCGTCGACGCCGACCCCGAGGCGATCGCGCCCACCCAGTTGGGCCGTGCGGACGGCGGCGCCCACCGCGACCTGGCGCCAGGTGAGCTGTTGCGTGGCGTGGTGCACGACCCGACCGCGCGCCGCATGGACGGCGTGGCCGGTTCGGCCGGCGTATTCACGACCATGGGCGACGTGGTCCGCTTCGCGCGCATGCTGCTGGCCGGCGGGATGCTGGACGGCGTGCGCATCCTGGAGCCGGACAGCGTGCGCCTGATGACGACGGTGCAATCGCCGCCGGGACTGGCGCCGCGCGGCCTGGGCATGGACATCGATTCGCCGTATGCGGCGCGCCCGCGCGGCACCGTATTCCCGGTCGGCAGCTACGGTCACACCGGCTTCACCGGCTGCGTGTTGTGGATCGATCCGCAGTCGCGCGCTTTTTACGTGTTCCTGTCGAACCGCGTCTACCCGGATGACAGCAGCAACGTCCTGGACCTGTACACCCGCATGGGCACGCTCTCGGCCGAGGCGGCGCGCAGGGGCTGGACGCCCGCCGGGCGCTGACCGGTCCGTTCACCCTGGCGCGGCTGCACGATGCAGCCGTCGCAGGTGTCGTTTTACTGTCGCATTTTTGCGGTCGAGTTTTTGCCCTGCGGCTACCGCGCGCCGTCTTTGGTGGCGACCGCCTTACACTCCGCTACCTCGCTTTATCTTCTTGATATTGTTGAGCTTTTTGCCCCAAATCTATTAGGAGATCGACATGAAAACGAATAAATTGCTGAAAGGCTTGCTGGGTGCCTCCATTGCGGTTGCCATGTGCGGTGCAATGACCGCCCAGGCCCAGACCAGCGGCAGTTCGTCGACCAGTGGCGGTAGCAGCGCGAGCTCGCAGGACCAAAGCTCGGGCAGCTCGTCGAGCAGCTCCAGCAAGAAGCAGCACAAGAAATCCAGCAAACACGGCGCCAGCGGCAGTTCGGGCAGCGGTTCGCAAAGCAGCGGTTCGGGCAGCAGCGGTTCGGGCAGCAGCGGCGGCACCTCGGGTAGCGGCAGCATGGGCACCAGCAACTCGAGCGGCTCCGGTTCCTCGGGTGGCGGCTCCGGCACCAGCGGTTCGGGTTCGAGCGGTTCCAGCGGCTCGATGGGTTCGGGCAGCTCGGGCTCCGGCAGCTCGGGTTCGAGCGGCTCCATGGGCTCGGGCAGCGCCGGTTCGAGCGGTTCGACCGGCGTGACCGGTTCGGGCGGCACCAGCGGCTCGTCCGATTCGATGGGCACCGGCGGCACCGGCCAGTCGGGTTCCAGTGGCCTGGGCGGCAGCACCGGCAGCGGCGGCACCTCGGGCGTCGGCAGCTCGGGCATGAGCGGCACCGGCTCGGGCACCGGCAGCAGCGCCACAGGCACCGGCACCGGCACGTCGGGCGGCTCCAGCACCACCAGCGGCGGCAGCGGTACCGGCAGCCGCGGCTACTGATTCTCCATTCAGGTCCGCAGCGGCCTGCCTGATTCCAGGCGTCCAACACCAGCCCGCGGGCTGGTGTTGTCGTTTCCAGAGCTACATTTCTTCACCCGTCAAACCGATAGGACTTTGGTAATTATTTGTTGTCAAGCGGATACAAACAAGGGCTGCGGGAAATTTTACTGTTACCGAGATTCACCATTTGTAAGTAGAATCCTACACGCATTATCGTTGCAGTTCCCATGAATAAGTCGCCGGCCTGAATCTTGCCGTGCGCCTAAGTATCTATCGACCATACCACCATGTCTTTTTCCGCGACCCGGCCTGCCCGGTCAACCCTTTTCATGCCTAAAAAACTTGCAGCAATCGGCGCCGGCGCCCTGGCCGCCGCGCTGCTGGCCGGTTGCGGCACCGTGCAGGTGCAGCCGCTTTCCGCCGACGCCATCCAGAAGCAGGCGGCGAGCGACCGCCAGGCCGCCTATGCCAACGTGCCGGCCATTGCCGGCAAGCTGACCATGGACGAGGCGATCGCGCGCGCCCTGAAATACAACCTCGACCGCCGCACCCGCCTGATGGAAGAGGCTCTGGCCATGAACCAGCTCGACACCGCCAACCTGGACATGCTGCCGAAGGTGATGGCGAACGCCGGCTACACCTGGCGCGACCAGGAGCTGATCACACGCTCCGTCGACTCCGTCACCGGCCTGCCGTCGCTCGCGAACCCCTACATCTCGTCGGAGCGCAGCCACGCCGCCTACGACCTCGGCCTGACCTGGAACATGCTGGACTTCGGCATGTCCTACCTGACGGCCAAGCAGAGTGCGGACCGTGTGCTGATCGCCGCCGAGCGCCGCCGCAAGGCCATGCACGTGCTGATCGCCGACGTGCGCACCGCCTTCTGGCGCACCGTCAGCGCGCAAAAGCTGAAGAACGACGTCAAGCACACCATCCACATGGCCGAGGCGGCCTTGGCGGACGCGCGCAAGGTCGAGGCCGAGCGCCTGCGCTCGCCGGTCGACACGCTGCGCTACCAGCGCCAGCTGCTGGAAAACCTGCGCCTGCTCGAGAGCATCGAGCAGGAACTGGCCAGCGGCCGTGTCGAACTGGCAGCCCTGATCAACGCGCCGCTGGAACAGCAGTTCGACGTGGTCGAGCCGCAGGATGGCGCCCAGGCCGGCCTGATGGAGATCCCGGTAGTGCGCCTGGAAGAGCTGGCGGTGACCCAGAACGCCGACCTGCGCGAACAGTTCTACAACGGCCGCATCGCGGTCGAGGAAACGCGCAAGGCCATGCTGCGCCTGTTCCCGAACCTGTCGTTCAACTACGACCTGCGCTACGACACCGACAAATACCTGATCAACAACCACTGGAACGACGCCGGCCTGCACCTGTCGTGGAACGTGATGAACCTGATCTCCGGTCCGGCCCAGAAACGCCTGGCCGAAGCCGGCGTCAAGCTGGCCGACCAGCGCCGCATGGCGACCCAGATGAGCGTGCTGACCCAGGTGCACCTGTCGCGCCTGCAGTACCAGATCGCCTACCGCCAGTACCAGCGCGCCGACCAGATCTGGCAGGCCGACGCCAGGATCGCCGAGCACGTGCGCAACCGCCAGGAAGTCGAAGCCCAGAGCAAGCTGGAACTGGTGGCCAACAACACCACCGCCATCCTGTCGCTGCTGCGCCGCTACCAGTCGCTGGCCCAGCTGCAGGGCGCGGCCAGCAAGCTGCAGGCGACCGTCGGCATGGAGCCGCGCCTGGGCAGCGTGGGCGAGCTGTCGCTGGAGCAGCTGACCCGCGACGTCGGCACGTCGATGCGCGACTGGAGCCAGGTCAAGTAACCCTTCAAGAGAAAGCGTCATGAAAACCATCATCGAAGGCCTGCTGCTGGCGGGACTGTTCGCGGCCCAGGCCGTGACTGCGGCTCCCGCCGCGCAGCCGGCACCGGTTGTCCGGCCCGCCCCGGCCCCGGCACCGGTTGCGCGTCCCGCGCTGGAAAAGCAGGACATCCGCGCCCAGCTGGCACCGCGCCGCTACACCACGGTGGCGGCCGAAATCGGCGCCAAGGTCAGCCGCGTGGCCGTGGTCGAAGGCGGCGCCTTCCGCGCCGGCCAGGTGCTGGTGTCCTTCGACTGCTCGCTGCAGCAGGCGCAGTTGCAGAAATCGAAGGCCGTGCTGGGCGCGGCCGAGCGCACCCTGGGCGCCAACAAGCGCCTCGAAGAGCTGCACTCGGTCGGCAAGGTCGAGCTGGAAGTGTCCGAAGCCGAAGTCGGCAAGGCGCGCGCCGACGTCGCCGCCAACAGCGTGCTGCTGTCCAAGTGCGCGATTGCCGCGCCGTTCTCCGGCCGCGTGGCCGAGCAGAAGGTGCGCGAGCAGCAGTACGTGCAGCCGGGGCAGGCGCTGCTCGAGATCCTCGACGACTCGGTGCTCGAACTCGAATTCCTGGTGCCGTCGCGCTGGCTGGCCTGGGTCAAGCCCGGCTACGCCTTCCAGGTCCGCATCGACGAAACCGGCAAGACCTATCCGGCCAAGGTGCAGCGCATCGGCGCCCGCATCGACCCGGTCAGCCAGTCGATCAAGCTGTCCGCCGCGATCGACGGCCGCTTTCCCGAGCTGATCGCCGGCATGAGCGGGCGCGTCGCGCTCAGCGCCCCGGCCGGCCAGTAACACGTCTCACAAGAACAAACACATCGTCCAGACTCGCATGAAATCCATTCCCGCCCTCGACCAGAACGACTTCGATGCCACCGGCAGCACCCCACCACGCCGCGCCCTCAACCGCCGCGGCCCGGCGCCGCTGGCGCTGGAGCCGCGCGTGATGTTCGACGGCGCCACCGCCGATGCCGCGGTGGCGGCCGCCAAGGCTGCGGCGGCCGATATCCCGGCCGAACGCGTCGCCGAGCATGCGCCTGTCGAGCAGGCTACCCACGCCGCCGCGGCCGTGCTGCCGCCGGAGACGCAGCGCCACGAAGTCGTCTTCATCGAGGACAACGTGCGCGACTACCAGAAGCTGGCAGCGGCCGTGACGCCGGGCGTCGAGGTCGTGGTGCTGGACCACACGAAGGATGGGCTGCAGCAGATGATCGCGGCGCTGGACGGTCGTGCGCCGGTCGATGCGATCCATGTGGTCAGCCACGGCGCCCAGGGCCGGCTCGAACTGGGTACCAGTATCGTCGACAGCGCCAATGTCGACAGCTACGGCGCGCAGCTGGCGCAACTCGGGCAGCACATGAATGCCGGCGCCGACCTGATGCTCTACGGTTGCACCGTCGCCGCAGGCGAGCCCGGAACTGCCTTCATCGACCGTATCGGCCAGTTGACAGGCGCCGACGTCGCCGCCTCGACCGACCTGACCGGTTCGCGCGCCTTTGGCGCCGACTGGGACCTGGAAGCGCATACCGGTTCGATCGAGCGTCCGGCGATGGCGCTTGACCGCGCCGGCTGGAGCGGCGTGCTCGAGAACGAGACCGTGTTCAATGCCAATTGGCAGGCACTGACCTTCGACGGCAAGGACGCTCTCATCGGCACCGGCGCTGCGGACGGCGACGTGGTCCGCTTCAACAGCGTCATCACGATCAATGGTCAGGCGATCGACGCTGTCGTGACCACGACCATCAAGGATGCGACGATCGGCGATTATGATTCGATCAAGAATCCATCGCCCAATACGGCGTTCTTCCAGCCCACGCTGACGACCACCAAGGTCGGAGGCAACGCCACCTTCACGATTGCGTTCTACCTGCACGGTACGCATACCCAGACCAATGAAGGCGTCGCTGTCACGCTGCAGAACGTGGTCGTGAATTCCTACGATATCGACAGCTTGGGTAATGGCGCCGACCGGCAGTTCCAGAGTTTCAAGGGCTTTGCGCGCTATGAGCTGTCCAACAGCACCCAACTGGTACCCACCGTGCAGTCCGACGGCACGGTGACATTCCTGTACACGTCCAAGAATCCGGTCAACAACGCGAACGTGTATGCCGACGGTTTTCGCGTGCGCGTGTACTACGATTCGATGAGCAACTTCCAGGTCAATGCCGGCGTGGCCGGCGCCACGGCCCAAGCCTTTTTCGCTTTCGATTTCAGCGTTGGCCCAGCCTGGGGCGGTCCCACCACGATCACCGGCAACCCGGCGCCGAGCCTGGGCTACAGCGACACCACGTTCGTCGAGGCCGGCGCCAACGATGGCTCGATCAGCACCACCTCGACCATCACGCTGACGAATGGCAGCTTTGCCGGTACCGATGGCCAGGAGCTGACCGACGTGAACTTCGCCAACCTGCCGACAGGCTTGACGGCCAGCGTCACCCGCGTTGATGCGACCCATGCCACGCTCAGCTTCACCGGCAACGCCGCCGCGCACGCGAACGCGAACGACGTGAACAATTTCGGCGTCACCTTCGGCAACGGCGCTTTTGCGAGCGGGAATGCGGGCGCTGTGACCGGCGCCTCGCGCGCCGACCTGAAGATCGACTTCAACGATCCGCCCGCGGACAACGCCGCGCCCATTGTCAATACCGGCCAGGCCTTCGATTACGCCGAGAACCGCGGCAGCGCGGCCGGCCCCATCGGCACCGTGAAGGCGAGCGACGACACCGGCGTGACCGGCTTCCAGTTCGCCGACAGCCAGAAGAACACCACGTCCGACGGCTGGTTCACCATCGACGCCAGCGGCCACATCGGCATGACCGACGCCGGACGCGCGGCCGCTGCCAACGACTACGAACAGGGTACGCACAGCTTCGTGCTCGCGGTGCAGGCGCGCGATGCCGCCGGCAACTGGTCGAAGGCCACCGACGTGACGCTGAACCTCACCAACGTCGACGAACTCGCTCCGGCCTTTACCTCGGTCACGACCGCGAGCGCCGTCGAAAACCAGTCGGTCCTGTACACCGCGGCGGCCACCGACGTGGTCGACTACACCGACCACGCGGTCACCTATGGCATCAAACCGAACGTGGGTGACGCTGCGGCGCTGGTCATCGACAGCACCACCGGCCGGGTCAGCCTGGCCAGCGGCAAGCTCGACTTCGAGACCAAGTCCTCGTACAGCTTCATCGTGACCGCGCGCGACGCCACCGGCAACGTGGGCGAGCAGGCCGTGACGGTGAGTGTGACCGACGTCGACGAAGTGCCGCCGACCGTCGTCATCACCACCACGAACCCCGGTGTTCCCCTGAGGGCCGGCGATACCCGCGAGTTGCTTTTCACCTTCAGCGAAGCGGTGGACGACTCGTTCACCGCCGCCGACGTGAGGCTGGATTCGGGCTCGATCGGCCCCTTGACGCGCATCGATGCCAGCCACTTCACGGCGACGTACACGCCTGGGGATAATGTGGAGTCCGGCAGCGTCCAGATCAGGATCGACAGCGGCTCGTTCGCCGACCTGGCGCACAACATCAACGTCGCGCCGGCCACCCTGACGCTGGCGGTCGACACCGTCGCGCCGCACATCACCGGCCCGGACAACGCCACCGGCGCGTCCAGCGCGCTGAGCGTCCCGGAAGGCACGAGCGCCCTGCACACGTTCACCGCCAGCGAAAGCGTGACCTGGTCGCTGGCCGGCGGCGAAGACGCCGCCCGTTTCACGATCAGCCCGAGCGGCGCGCTGTCCTTCATCGGCGCACCCGACTACGAAGCCCCGCAGGACGGCGCCACCGACGGCCGCAATACCTACCTGGTGCAGGTGCGCGCGGTCGATGCCGCAGGCAATGCCACGATCCAGTCGGTCAAGGTCAGCGTCACCAACGTCAACGAGTTGCCGGTCGCCGCACCGGACAGTTTCGTCACGGCCGAGGACACGGCCTGGCATGGCCAATTGCCGGCCGCCAGCGACCCGGACCACGACATCGTCACCTATGCCAAGGCCAGCGACCCGGCCCACGGCACGGTCAGCATCGAAGCCGACGGCAGCTATACCTACACCCCGGTCACCGATTACCACGGCAGCGACAGCTTCACCTACACGATCGAGGACGGCAACGGCGGCAGCAGGATCTACACGGTGTCGGTCACCGTCACGCCAGTGAACGACGCCCCGACCGCTGCCGACGCCGCGATCACCACGCTTGAGGACACGATCAAGACCGGCACGCTGCCACAGGCGCACGACGTCGATGGCGACACCGTCACCTATGCCAAGGCGGCCGATCCGGCCCACGGCACGGTGAGCATCGAGGCCGACGGCAGCTATACCTACAAGCCGGCCGCCGACTACAACGGCAAGGACAGCTTCAGCTACACGGTCAGCGATGGCCAGGGCGGCAGCAACACCTACACCGTCGAGGTCACCGTCACGCCGGTGAACGACGCGCCGGTCGCAGGCAACGCCTCGATCGCGACGCCTGAGGACACGCCGAAGACCGGCACGCTGCCGCAGGGCCGCGACGTCGACGGCGAGCCGTTCACCTATACCAAGGAGTCCGACCCGGCCCACGGCACCGTGACCATCGGCACCGACGGCAGCTACACCTACACCCCGGCCACCGATTACAACGGCCCGGACAGCTTCACCTACACCATCAGCGACGGCCACGGCGGCAAGAACACCTATACCGTCGACGTGACCGTCGGTGCCGTCAACGACGCCCCGACCGCGGCCGACGCCGCGATCACCACGCTTGAGGACACGACGAAAACCGGCATGCTGCCGCAGGCGCACGACGTCGACGGCGACACCGTCACCTATGCCAAGGCGGGCGATCCGGCCCACGGCACGGTCAGTATCGAGGCCGACGGCAGCTACACCTATAAACCGGCTGCCGACTACAACGGCAAGGACAGCTTCAGCTACACGGTCAGCGATGGCCACGGCGGCAGCAACACCTACACCGTCGAGGTCACCGTCACCCCGGTTAACGACGCGCCGGTGGCGCACGGCGGCGGCATGGGCCGCGGCACGGTCGGCGAACCGATGGACCCGGTCGCTGTGCCGGCGTTCACCGACATCGACGGTCCGGGCATCACCTACACGGCGGTCCAGGCCGACGGTTCGCCGTTGCCGTCCTGGCTCGTCTTCGATCCGGCCACGCACAGCTTCGAAGGCACGCCGCCGAAGGGCAGCGTGGGTACCTGGACGATCGTGGTGAGCGGCAGCGACGGCAGCCTGCGCGCGGACACCACCGTCACCATCGAGGTCGGCAACCCGGCGGCCCCGCGCCAGTCGCCGGCGATCACGTCGATGACGAAGGACACCGGCGCATCGCCGACCGACTTCGTCACCGGCGACGGCAGCGCCGGACGCACCGTCAGCGGCACCATCGGCGCGCCGCTCGGCCACAACGAGGTGCTGCAGGTGTCGTTCGACGGCGGCAGCACCTGGAGCACGGCCAAGGTCGACGGCGGCACCTGGAGCGCCGTCGACAACGGTGCCCACAGCGCCAACTGGACCATCGAGGCGCGGGTCACGAATACGGCAGCCGGCCTGTCCGGCCCGACGGTGTCGCGCGAGGTGGTGCTCGACACCACGCCGCCCGCCGCGCCGGCGGTGGACAGCATTACCACCACCAGCACCACGCCGGTGCTGCACGGCGGCGCCACCGTGGGCACGGGCGAGATCCTGCGCGTGACGGTGAACGGCGCGACCTATGAGGTGCCGGTGCAGGATGGCCGCTGGACGCTCGACCTGGCCAGCGCCAAACCGGTGTCCGGCAGCGCGGTCCCGCTCACCGTCGGCCAGAACTACGACGTGACGGCGACGGTGACCGACCTGGCCGGCAACGTGCGCGACGGCGCCAACCAGGGCCTGGTGAGCGTGAGCCCGCCGGCGCTGGTCTTGGCGCCGCCGCCGGCTGTGGTGCAGGCCGCCGCGCCGGTCGCGCCTGCCGTACCGGCGCCGACCCCGGTGCCGGAACCGACCCCGGTGCCGATGGCGATGGACAGCCGCGTGCGCAGCGATTCGGCGGCGCCGGGCAGCCTGGCGTCCGGCGACAACCAGCAGTTCGGCTATGGCCAGGGCATCCGCGCCACCGACACGGCGGCAATCGACGTGCGCGGCGCGGCGCTGTCGGACATCTACACCCGCACCGAAGGCTTCCGTACCGTGGTCGCCAAGGCCGAGGAGCCCGCGCTGGTGCTGTTCCAGGGCGTGCCCGACCAGTTCGCGGAAGCGGGTGCCAGTTTGTCGCTGACGGTGCCTGCCGACGCGTTCGCCCACACCCAGCCGAAGGCGATCGTGCGCCTGACGGCCATCCAGCAGGACGGCCGTCCGCTGCCGGCCTGGGTCCAGTTCAACGGCCAGACCGGCCAGTTCACCGGCGAGGTGCCGAAAGGCCTGCAGGGTGAATTGAAGATCAAGCTGGTGGCGCGCGACATGGGCGGGCGCGAGGCGGCCGCACTGTTCCGCATCAACCTGGGCCAGCAGCGCGCCCTGTCGCCCGATACCGGGGCGGCGCCTGCCGGCAAGCCGGGCTTGAGCACGCAGCTGCGTGCCGGTGCCCGCGGCCGTTGACATTCATGATCATGAGATAGACGATGGACCGACATCCCGACAGCGGCAGCGCGCCGCTGGCCACCCTGCTGGACCTGGCGCATCGTGCGCGCCATGCCGGCACGGCGGTCGAACTCGATTTCCTCGCCGTGAACGGCAGCCACGCGCTGGCGCCTTACCGCCAGGCCGCGCTGTGGTTCGAGGACCGCGGCGTATGCGCGCTGTCCGGCGTGGTGCAGATCGAGGCCAACGCGCCGTACGCGCAATGGCTGGGCCGCCTGGTGGCGGCGTTGCAGGGCAACGAGCAGGCGCGGGCGGTCACGTCCGCCGACGTGGCGCCCGAGCTGGCGCTTGAATGGGCCGAGTGGCTGCCGGCCTATGCGCTGTGGCTGCCGATCGGCGCCGGCGCGCAAGGCTATCCGGCGCGCGGCGGCCTGCTGCTGGCGCGCGAGATCCCCTGGCTGGAAAGCGAACTGCCGCTGCTGGCCGAGTGGACCGACATCCTGCGCCATGCCTGGCAGGCGCGCACGCCGCCGCTGGGGCTGCGCGCGCGCCTGCGCCAGCGCCGCGCGCACGAGCGCGAGAATGGCTTGCCGTGGTGGCGCCGCCGCGTGCCGCAGGTGGCGCTCGCCATCGCCGTGCTGCTGTGCGTGCCGGTGCGCCTGACCGTACTGGCACCGGGCGAACTGGTGCCGTCCAACCCGGCTGCGATCCGCTCGCCGCTGGAAGGCGTGATCGAGCGCATCGACGTCAAGCCGAACCAGGCGGTGAAGAAGGGCGATGCGCTGTTCCACTACGACCAGGCACAGCTGGAAAGCCGCGATGCCGTCGCCGCCCAGGCGCTCGCCACGGCCGAAGCCGAATACCGCCAGGCGCTGCAGCAGGCGCTGTCAGACGGCAAGTCGAAGAACCAGCTGGCCACGCTGCAAGGCCGGATCGAGGAAAGGCGCGCCGAGGCCGAGTTCGTGCACGGCCAGCTGGAGCGCTCGACGGTGACGGCGCCGCGCGACGGCATCGCGCTGTTCGACGATGCGAGCGAGTGGAGCGGCCGTCCGGTCGCCACCGGCGAGCGCATCATGCGCATCGCTTCGCCCGACGACGTCGAGGTCGAGGCCTGGCTGCCGGTGGGCGACGCGATCCCGCTCGATGCCGGCGCGCCCCTGAAGCTGTACCTGGCATCGAGCCCGCTCGACCCGGTCGAAGCGAAAGTGCGCTACGTGTCGTACGAAGCGCAGGCGCGGCCGGACAGCAGCTTCGCCTACCGCGTGCGTGCCACGCTGGATGGCGCCAACGGCCGCCGCGTCGGCCTGAAGGGCACGGCCAAGCTGTCGGGCGACTGGGCGCCGCTGGCCTACTGGATCCTGCGCCGGCCGTTCGCCGCGATCCGCCAGATGGTTGGCCTGTAACCCGCGGGCTGTGAGATCGTGAGCTACTACATGCTGCCGCCTCTGCGCGAGGAACTCGGCCTGCACCGCGGGCCGGCGCTCGCGACCGGGGAACCCAGCCACACGCTGGAAGACCCGGTGCGCAACCAGTTCTTCCGCATCGACTGGACCACCTTCGAGATCCTGTGCCGCTGGTCGCTCGGCAACCCGGACGACATCCTGCTGTCGCTGCGCGCGGACACGACGCTCGACCTGCAGCGTGCCGACGTCGAGGCGGTGCTGAAATTCCTGCACGATAACCAGCTGGTGCGGCCGGATCCGCTCGCATCCAGCCAGGCGATGGCCGCGCGCCACCAGGCCATGGCCGGCAAGTGGCATACCCAGCTGCTGCACCATTACCTGTTCTTCCGCATCCCGCTGGTCAAGCCCGACCGATGGCTGACCCGGGTGGCGCCCGCCTTTGCCTGGCTGTTCTCGCGCGGCTTCGCACTGGCGACATTGCTGGCGCTGCTGCTCGGCGGCACCCTGGTGTGGCGCCAGTGGGATACCTTCCGCACCACGCTGGCCGGCTCGTTCACCCCAGGTGGCCTGTTCGCCTATGCCGCCGCGCTGACGCTGGTGAAATGCGCGCACGAGCTGGGCCACGCGCTGACCGCCAAGCGGCACGGTTGCCGGGTGCCGGCGATGGGCCTGGCCTTCCTGGTGTTGTGGCCGGTCCCCTACACCGACACCAACGACGTCTGGCGCCTTCCCGACGAGCGGCGGCGCCGGCAGGTGGCGATGGCGGGTGTGGCCACGGAACTCGTGATCGCGGTGTGGGCCACGCTGGCCTGGGCCGTGCTGCCGGACGGGCTGTTGCGCGACATCGTGTTCCCGCTCGCCACCACGACCTGGATCGCGACGCTGGCCGTCAACGCCAGCCCCTTCATGCGCTTCGACGGCTACTTCGTGCTGTCCGACTGGCTCGACATGCCGAACCTGCACGCGCGCGCCTTCGCGCTGGCGCGCTGGGACTTGCGCGAGCGCCTGTTCGGGCTGGGCGCGGAGCCGCCGGAGTACTTTCCGCGCCGGCGCCACGTCGGCCTGATCCTGTTCGCCTGGGGCGTCTGGATCTACCGCATTACCGTGTTCGTGGGCATCGCGCTGCTGGTGTACCACTTCTTCATCAA
>CAJYQM010000332.1 GCA_913777025.1 uncultured Massilia sp.
TGTCTGTGCGCACTGCATAGGGTCCGATGTACACTGCTGTATTCAGGGGCAAGAGTATCCCACAAGAACATCAATGAACAGTAATCTGACGCACCCGGGGGCGCCGGTCCGGATCTGGACGGGCACCCTGGCTTTCCTGTTGCCTTGCCTGAGCCTCGTCACGCAGTTCGGTGTCGGCCTCGTCAGTTTCCTGTTCCTGTTCGGCGGATTGATCCTGTTCAAACCGAGCCGTGACGCACTCCAGCGCCACTGGCCGGAAGTGCGCGGGGTCGTGCTAGCCTTCCTGCTGTATTTCCTGTTCATGCTCGGATGCGCGCTGCTGCGCGGGGTTTCGATGAGCCTGGTCGACAAGCCGGTCCGCATGCTGCTGGCGGCAAGCGCCATGGTCGTGGTGGCCGCGGCGCGCACGCCGCGCCGGGTGGTGTGGTGGGGGGCGAGCGTGGGCGCGCTGCTGGCCTTGCCGGTGGTGGCCTGGCAGCGCATCGTGCTGGGTATCGACCGTCCGGGCGGCCTGATCAATCCGATCACCTTCGGCGACCTGGCCCTGGTGCTGGCGCTGGTGGCGCTGGCGGGCGCGATCGACCTGCGCCAGCATGGGCGCCAGGCGCTGTTGTGCGGCGCCGGCGTGCTGGCCGGGCTGGGCGCCTCGCTGCTGACCGGCACCCGCGGCGGCTGGATCGCGCTGGCGCTGGCGGCGCTGTTGTTGCTGCGCCACCTGCGCATGCTGGACAGCCGCCGCGTGCGCGTGCTGCTGGCCGCCGGGGCGGCGCTGCTGGCCTCGGCCTGGCTGGTGCCGGCCTTTGGCGTACAGGCGCGTTTCGCCCAGGGCGTGGCCGATGCGCGGCTCTGGTACGAGGGCGGCAGCGTATGGACCAACGTCGGTACCCGGCTCGAGCTGTGGAAGGGCGCGCTGCTCCTGATCCGCGAGCATCCGCTGCTCGGCCTGGATTTCGATGCCTGCCGCGTGCGTCTTGCCGAATTCGCGCAACACGGCCAGCTCGATCCGCTGGTGCTGTCGCTGCCGCACCTGCAGAATGACGCCTTGCAGGCCTGGGCGACCGGCGGCGTGGTGGGGTTCCTGGCGTGGGCCGGCCTCCTGGCGGCGCCGCTCCTGTTCTTCTCGCGCCAGCTGGGCGCGGGCGTGCGTGCGCCGCAGTTCGCGGCCGCGCTGGCCGGCATGCTGGTCGTGCTGGGCTATCTCAGCTTCGGCCTGACCGAAGTGATATTCTGGTCTATGAAGGGCAGCCTGTTTTACGCGCTCATGGTGTTCTTGCTCATGGGCTTCTGCCTGAATGCGAAAGAAAAAATTGGATAACCGTATCATCATCAAACGCCTGTGGGCGATCGTCAAACCCTACCGCTCGCGCGCCTACCTGGCGCTGCTGGCGATGGCGCTGACCGCGGCCACCCAGCCCCTGCTAGGCAAGGCGCTGGAACTGCTGATGGACGAAGGTTTCCGCGGCCAGCCCGGCTTTTCCCTGTGGTGGATCCCGGGCGTGCTGGTATCGCTGTTCGTCCTGCGCGGCATCGGCACCTTCGCCACCGCGTATTACAACAACTGGGTGCTGAGCCGGGTCACCAACGACCTGCGCGCCCAGGTGTTCGAGCGCGTGCTGCGCCTGCCGGTGGCGCGCTTCCAGCAGGAGTCGACCGGCAAGATCATCAATACCGTGGTCGGCGACGTGCGCCAGGTGGTCGACATGATCAACTCGGTGTTCCTGTCGTTCGTGCGCGACACGCTGGTCGTGATCGGCCTGCTCGCCTCGCTCCTGTGGCTGAACTGGTGGCTGACCCTGATCGCCATCGTCGTGGTGCCGCTGACCGCCGTGATCGTGCGTACCACCAGCAAGCGCCTGCGCCACCTGAACCGCGAGAACACGCGCGTCACCCAGGAGATGACCCAGGTCGTGGAAGAAGCCGCGCGCGGCCACCAGGTGATCCGCGTGTTTTCCGGCGAGGCCCACGAGAGCCGCCGCTTCTTCCAGCGCAGCGAAGCCATGCGCGGCTTCTCGCAGCGCATGACGGTCGCCTTCGCCGCCACCACCCCGGTGACCCAGATCGCCACCTCGCTGGCGCTGTCGCTGGTGGTGGTGCTGGCGCTGCAGGCAGGGATGACCACCGGCCAGTTCACCAACTTCGTGACCCTGATGCTGATGCTCCTGACCCCCCTGAAGGCGCTGGCCGAGGTGAATGGCCCGATGCAGCGCGGGATCGCCGCCGCCGAGGTCGTGTTCGGGATGATCGACGCGCCGGTCGAGCACGACCCGGGCACGCGCACCCTCGAGCGCGCGCGCGGCCACGTGCGCTTCGAGAACGTCTCGTTCCGCTATCCGAATGCGCACGCGCTGGCGCTGGACAAGGTCTCGCTCGACGTCAAGCCGGGCAAGACCATCGCGCTGGTCGGCATGTCGGGCGGCGGCAAATCGACCTTCGTCAACCTGGTCACGCGCTTCTACGAACCGGAATCGGGCCGCATCCTTCTCGACGGCGTGCCTTACCAGGACATCAGACTGCAGTCGCTGCGCGCCCAGCTGGCGCTGGTGAGCCAGAACGTGGTGCTGTTCGACGACACGCTGCGCGCCAACATCGCCTATGGCGCCGCGCACATCGACGAGGCGCGCCTGCAGGCCGCGGTCCGCGCCGCCCACCTGAGCGACGTGGTCGAGCGCCTGCCCGAAGGCCTGGACACGATGCTCGGCGAGAACGGCATGCGCCTGTCCGGCGGCCAGCGCCAGCGCGTGGCGATCGCGCGCGCGATCTACAAGGACGCGCCGATCCTGATCCTGGACGAAGCCACCTCGGCGCTGGACAACGAGTCCGAGCGCGCCGTGCAGGCCGCCCTCGATACCCTGATGGCCGGGCGCACCACCTTCGTGATCGCGCACCGCCTGTCGACCATCGAGCGCGCCGACCTGATCGTGGTGATGGAGCATGGCCGCATCGTCGAGCAGGGCACGCACGACGAGTTGCTGGCGCTGGGCGGCATGTACGCCAACCTGTACCGCCTGCAGTTCGCCACCCTGGCCGAAGAAACGTGAACGGGACCGACGATGAACGATAAGTCACCGCATCACGCACGAACCCTCGTCATCTCTCCGAACTGGATCGGCGATGCCGTCATGGCCCAGCCGCTGCTGCGCCTGCTCAAGCAGGCCCACCCCGAGCGGGCCATCGACGTGCTGGCGCCGCCGCAGGTGGTGCCGGTGTGGCGCCGCATCCAGGAAGCCGATGACATCCTGGTCACGCCGTTCCGCCATCGCGCGCTGCAGCTGGGCGAGCGTTTCAAGTACGCGCGCCTGTTGCGCGGGCGCGGCTACAGCGACGCCTACGTCCTGCCCAACACCCTCAAGTACGCCTTGATCCCGTGGCTGGCGCGCATCCCGCGCCGGGTCGGCTACAAGGGCGAGATGCGTTACGGGATGGTCAACGTGATGCACCACGACGACCGGCCGCCGCGCTCGATGGTGCCGTTCTACGCGGCGCTGGCGCACGAACCGGAGCTGCCGCTGGCCAAGGCGGGCCGGCCCTGCCTGGTGGTGGGCGGCGAGGAAACCGAAGCGGTCGGGCAGCGCCTGGGCATCGACCTGGGACGGCCCCTCATCGTGTTCGCGCCCGGCGCCGAGTTCGGGATCGCCAAGCGCTGGCCGCCGGCCCACTACGGCGCGCTGGCACGTGAAGTGGTGCGCACGATGCCGGACGTCCAGCTTGCACTGATGGGATCGCCGAACGACCGCGAGACCTGCGAGCAGGTGCAGGGCTTCGCTGGCGATGCCGCCGACTCGCTGATCGACCTGGCCGGCCAGACCTCGCTGGACGATGCGATCGCGCTGCTGGCGAAAGCCACGGCCGTGGTCTCGAACGATTCCGGCCTGCTGCACATCGCCTCGGCCCTGAACCGCCCGGTGGTGGCGCTGTACGGCTCGACCGACCCGAACTACGCGCCGCCGCTGTCGGACATGGCGCGCACCGTGTCGCTGCGCCTGGCGTGCTCGCCGTGCCGGCAGCGCGAGTGCCCGCTGGGGCACCACGACTGCATGAACAAGATGAGCGTGGAACGGGTGTGGAGCGAGCTGGCGCCGATATTGGCCAGGCGCGGCGCCTGAGCGTGTTCAGCGCGCCCGCAGTCCGGTGCAGACATCCTCGGCCAGCTGCCTGACCACCTCGAAACGGCGCCGCGCCTCCGCCCGCTTTTTCGAGGCGATGGTCTCCATGTCCGGCGCCGCCAGTGGCGCGCACGCCAGCTCGTAATCCCCATCCGCGCGCTTCTGCGCGCCCAGCTCTTCCCACAGCTGGTCGTAATCGGCCATCACGTGCCCGTTGCGCAGTGCCTTGACCACCACGCGGTTGCGGTTCGAGACCATCAGCACGCGCTCGCAGCCATAGTCGTGGGCCAGCTGGCGCACCAGCGTGACCATCAGCTGCTTCGGGCGGATGCCGTGCAGTTCGCGGGTGGCGGTGCGGATCGCTTCGCGCGCGTCCTCGGTCCTGCCGCCCTGGATGCAGCCGATGCTGATGGCGGCCACGCCGTCGCGCGGCGCGATGGTAAAGACGACGGTATATAGAGGATCGTTGCCCTCGACCAGCTGCAGCACCATCTCGCCTTCGCGGTCAAAGCGGTCCACTGTGCGCAGCTGGATTTCATAGGGCAGGCCGCTCCTGCCCTGGACTTCGGCCAGGCGCACCGGTCCCAGGCTGGCGCGCGCCACGGTCTGGCCCAGGCCGCGCCGGAACACGAACTCGTAGTGCGCGCGGATCGCCGCCAGGCGCTGACCGGGCGTCAAGCCACGGGTGTTGTAAGGCCGGTAGACCTTGTACAGGAATTTCGGCGAGGTGCGCACGTATTCGGAAAACGCCGGATGCGAATTCAGCAGGTGCAGCCAGCCAGGGGTCTGACGCGGGTGGAGCAGGGCGCGCAGGCGGATCTTTATCCCTTCGCGCAGCCGCCGCACACCGTCCAGCTGCGGCGGCACCGCCGAGCGCAGCGTGACCGATGGCACGGCCTGTGCCACCAGGCGTTCGGCCCAGCCGGGTTCGTCGCGATAAAGCTTCATGCCGTCCTCCCGGTGATGGAGGATGGCGGGCAGTGCGGGATAAGCGGAATCGGGGCCATGTCGGTCACATAAAGTTGCGTTAAGTAACGCTATGTAACGTAGTGTATCGACCGATATTCCTTGCGTAAATATCCTTGCCGAAATTTTCCTTATAACTGGGTAAAAAAAGACCCTGATCTTTGGGGATCAGGGTCTTTTTGATGGCGGCTGTTGTTATTGCGCCATGCGCTTGCGTATCACACCGTCAGCTGGCGTAGTGGGCCGACTCCTCCTGCTCCACCACGGCCTGCTGGCCGGCTTCACGCTCGTGCAGGTAGCGCGCCAGCGCATCGTCGAACGAGGGGAGGATCATGCCGCGTTCGCTGCCCAGGGCGCTGTGCACCGGACGCAGCGCATGCTGGCCGAGTTCGGCGGTCGTGCTTTCCCGCAGCGTGGCCGGTTCGATGCCGGCCGCGGCGCAAGCGCGCCGCGCCAGCTCGGCCCAGCTCATGCTTTCGCCGTTGCTGAGGTGCCAGACGCCGCATTCCTTGTCGATCAGCAGGTCGAGGCAGGCGTTGACCAGGTCGGGGACGTAGGTCGGCGTCACGCTCTGGTCGGCGCAAGCGGCGAACGGGCGGCCATTAGCCATGGCGTCCAGCGCCTGGGTGACGAAGTTGTGCTCGTCCCACGGACCGAAGAAGGCGCTGGTGCGGACGATCAGCGCCTGCGGGTCGGAGTCGAGCACGCGGCGCTCGGCCTCGGCCTTGCTGCGGCCGTAGACGCCCAGCGGCGCCACCTTGTCGGACTCGACGTAGGGGCGGTCCAGGCTGCCGTCGAACACCAGGTCGCTGGAGAAGGTCAGGAAGCGCAGGCCGTGGCGGATCGCGGCCAGGGCCAGCACCGTCGGGCCATTGGCGTTCTCGCGCATGCAGCGGTCAAGTTCGGCCTCGGCATCGTCGACGCGCACGTAGCCGCCGGCATTGATGATGGCCCAGGGTTTGTAGCGCACGATGGCCGCCTCGACCGAAGCCGGATCGGCGATGTCCATCTCCTGGCGCGTCAGCAGGTGGTAGGCCAGGTTGCGCCGCTCGCAGATGCGGGCGAAGGCGCGGCCCAGCGTGCCGGTGGCGCCGGAGATCAGGATCGGCTGCGGGAAGGTCGAGCGGAAGGCGCCGCGGTCGGCGATGTCGGCGACCGCCGTGCGGGTGGCGACCGGCTTGGCCAGGAAGCGGCCCGGACGGCGCCACCAGCCCTGGCCCTGCAGCACCGGGTGCGACAGCGGACGGCCGGTCGCCAGTTCGCGCATCAGGGACGCCACCGCGGTCGGCCGAGGCTGCGGGCCGCGCACGTCGAACGGGCCCGGCTCGTAGTAGCCGCGGCATTCGGTCACCAGGCAGTTCCAGTCATACGAGCCGAGCAGCGCCCAGACCGTCACGGCGCGGATGTCGGCGCCGTTCTGCTGCACCTTCTTGGCGGCGTTCCAGATTTCCACCAGCCAGCGCATCTGGTCTTCGCGGTTGGCGTCGATGTGGGCTTCGGTGATCGCGATCGGCAGGCCGTAGCGGTCCCAGGTTTCCTCCAGCAGCGGGCCAATCCCCGGGGTCGGGGTGGCCAGCACGCGCGGGCACTCGATGTCGGCATGCGGGACGCCGCGGTACTGGGTGCGGCGGCTTTCCGGGTAACGGTCGACGCGGTGGTCGAGCCAGCGTTCGCTGGTGGCATAGTAATTGACGCCCATGATGTCGGGCGGGCAGGGGTTATCCTTGAACCACAGCAGTTCTTCCGGCGTCGCTTCGGATTCGAGCAGGTAGTCCCACAGCGCGTGTTCCTGGTCGACCTTGCCGCACAACATATCCCACGCCAGCCAGCGGCGTTCGTTGAAGAAATTCGCGAACTCGGCCATTTCCGGCGTGCCATAGGTGCGCGACAAGTCGTCGGTCTGCACCAGCTTGGCGTCCGGGTTGACCTTGCGGATCTCGCGCATCGACAGCACGGTCGCCTTGCACTGGTGGATCAGCGTGCGGATGAAGGTCGCTTCGCTGTTGCCGTGCGGGTACCACACGCCGTTCAGGCCGGAGAATCGTGCCGTGGTGCAGATCTCGTTGACCGGCGTGTAGTACTCGACCCAGGGATAGCGGCGCGCCACGGCGCCGGCGTACTCGGCGAGCTTCTCGGGGAAGGCCGGGTCGACCAGGCTGGTGTGGCGCGGGCCGGAACCGTGGTGGACCAGGCCGACGATCGGCGTGACGCCCAGGTGCTGCAGCACGGGCAGGCGTTCGT
The DNA here is from genome assembly GCA_913777025.1 of uncultured Massilia sp. Taxonomy (GTDB): domain Bacteria; phylum Pseudomonadota; class Gammaproteobacteria; order Burkholderiales; family Burkholderiaceae_D; genus Telluria. The sequence goes on from CAJYQM010000332.1 coordinate 7,311, forward strand.
CGGGCCATGACCAGTCGGCCGATTCGATGCCCTCGGGCGCCGTGCGCTCCCACAGCACAGGGTAGCGGATGGCACGGATGCCGAGTGAAGCAAAACGCTCCAGGTCTTGCAGCCTTGCGGCGTGGCCGTTGCGATCCATCTGGGAGAAATAGTTATCGCGTACGCGGTTGACGGTGCATTCCAGTCCGCCCCACAGCTGGAGCGGCGAAGTTGCTGGCTGAATAGGATTGTTGAGATTCATGAGCGCTTCCTGCGTTTTTGATTCGAGGCTTTACCTTAGTCGGCTGAAACTGCTTCTTGTGTGAGTTGGCGAACATAAAAAGGGGATTTAGGACAAGTCCTACGTAATCTCATCAATAAAATGCGGCGTTCTCTTTCTTACAAGACTCTTTTGGGGCCTTTTCCTTGACAAGCTGGGGCGATGGCACCATTTTGATGCAAGATGAAAGCGGAAAGGATCAGAAGCATGTATATGGTGTACTGGACGCTTGTCGAAGGCGAAGACAGCGGGCCGCAGGCGCAGCCTTTCGACACCAGCGAGATGGTGGCGGCGATGAAATTCATGGAAGACCTGCGCAAGCGCCAGCGCGACGGCGAGGGCGTGCGCTTCATCACGATGTGTTCGGAGCACCCGGACGTGGTGGGGCACCCGGGCGTGGACGTAACCGGGCCCGGGTACGACTGGAAGAAACGGCGACGGTAGGGTGGACGCGGACGGCGAGTCAGCTTCGCTGTCCACGCGGTGATTGTTAGCGGCTCCGATATCTTGCACGTGATCGGCATCGGCGCGTATCACCGCGTGGACGGCATAGCCGTCCACCCTACAGCGCGTGCTTGAGAATCTTGCCGCTGGCCGCCGCCGGCAGCGCATCCATCAGCACGATGCGCCCCGGCCGCTTGTAGGGCGCCAGCCGCGCCGCGGCCCAGTCGCGCAGCGCGTCCACGGACGGTAGCGCGCGCGGATCCGGCTGGACGAAGGCCACCACCTCCTCGTTGCCGTCCGGCGCCGGCCGGCCCACCACGGCCGACTGCGTCACGCCCGGGTGCGCGTTCAGCACGGTCTCGACTTCGAGCGGATACACCTTGAAGCCCGAGCGGATGATCAATTCCTTGTGCCTGCCGACGATGAACAGCGCACCGTCCGGCCCGCGCCGGGCGACATCACCGGTGTCGAGCCAGGCGCCGGGCAGCAGGGCCGCCGCGCTCGCTTCGGGCGCGCGGTAATAGCCGCGCATCACGTTCGGACCGCGTACCCACAGCGCGCCTTCCGCATCGCCTTCGACCTCACGGCCGGCGCCATCGACGAGGCGCACTTCGACGCCCGGGATCGGCAGGCCGACCGAGGTGTCCTTGCGCGGCGCGTCCAGGCGGGTCTGGCTGACCGTGGGCGCGGCTTCCGTCAAACCATAGCCATTGTGCAGCGGCACGCCGAGCACGGCTTCCACGCGCCCCTTGAGGTCCGGATCGAGCGGCGAACCGCCTGCGTAGGCGAAGCGCAGGTGCGAGCGCAGCGGCGTGCCCTGCGCCAGTTCCAGCAGCCGCGCATACATGGCCGGCACGCCCTGCACGATGGTGAGCCCGTCGTCGCGGATCGCTTCCAGCATGCCCGCGGGCGTGAAACGCGGGGCCAGCTGCAGGCAGGCGCCGGCGCACAGGGTGCCGAGCAATACCGAGGTCAGGCCATAGACGTGGGAGATCGGCAGCACGCCCCAGGCACGGTCCTGCGGCACCAGCCCGCGCAGCCGGCTCGATACCCTGGCCACGAACAGTAGGTTGCGGTGGCTGAGCATCACGCCCTTGGGCTGGCCGGTGGTGCCGGTGGTGTAGACCAGGGCCGCCACCTCTTGCCCATCCACCGGCTCGGGCAGGCAGGTTTCGTTCAGTGGCCCGATCATGAGCGCGCCATGGGCGACTGCGCCGGCGCGAGCGGCATGCGCGGCCGCGTCCGGCGAGACCGCCGCCGTGTACAGCGCCAGGCGCGCGCCGGCGTGCGCCCCGATGGCCTCGATCTCGGGCGCGGACAGGCGCGCGTTGACGTTGACGATCCAGGCGCCCAGGGTAGACGCGGCGAAGATCAGCGCCACCTGGTCGATGCAGTTCTCGCCGACCAGCAGCACGCGGTCGCCGGGGCGCACGCCGCGGGTGCGCAGCAGGGCCGCATACGTGTCGACTTCCGCCACCAGTCCCGCATAGCTGATCGAACGGCCCGCTTCGCACAGGGCGGGCGCATCGGGTGTGCGGGCTGCGGCTTGGCGCGGGATGGCATCGATGCGTGCCGGCAGTGAGGCCAGCAGGGCCGGCACGTCGATCGGGTCAGGGATCATAGTATTCCTCGTTATTGCAAGCGCACATGATACTAGGCCGCACGGCAACAGCATCCCGGCGGCCCTGTTTTTCCGGACCATGGCACAATGACAAGGTGAACCGTAAAATCCAACCTGCCACGATGTCACACTATCGCCCGCTCCTGTCCCAGGCCAGCGCCGGCCTCACGCACGAGGTCCTGGCCCTCGACGAGCGCGGACGCCGCTCCACCCTCCACATTCCCGCCGAGCGCCCGCTGACTGTCTACGTCGACAAGCGCGAACTCGTGACCCTGATGACCCTCGGCGGCGCACCCGAAGCGCTGACCCTGGGCTGGCTGCGCAACCAGCGCCTGGTGCGCTTGCTGGAGGACGTGGTCTCGGTGCAGGTCGACTGGTCGGTGGACGCGGTGGCGGTCGTCACCCGCCAGGGCATCGCCGACGTCGAGGCAAGGACCGCGAAGAAGGTGGTCACCACCGGTTGCGGCCAGGGCTCGGTATTTGGCGGATTAATGGATGAGGTCGACACTATTACCCTGCCTGATGCCGCCAGGCTGGCGCAATCGGTGGTCTACCGCATCGTCGAAACCATCCGCACCCAGCAGTCGATTTACAAGCAGGCCGGCTCGGTGCATGGCTGCGCGCTGTTCACCAATAGCGGCGAGCTGATCCACTTCGTCGAGGACGTGGGCCGCCACAACGCGGTCGACGCCATCGCCGGCCTGATGTGGCTGGAGGGGATGACGGGCGCCGACAAGGTCTTCTACACCACGGGCCGCCTGACCTCGGAAATGGTGATCAAGGGCGCCCAGATGGGGATTCCCTTCCTGCTGTCGCGCTCGGGCACGACGCAGATGGGGCACCAGGTCGCGCAACAGGTCGGGATGTCGCTGCTGGCGCGCTGCAGCGGCCGCCACTTCCTGCTGCTGGCCGGCACCGAGCGCCTGGTGTTCGAGCCGGACCTGCTCGAACCGCTGAATGCGCCGGTCAAGGCGCCACGCCACAGCCTGGTGCAGTAGATGGCGCTCCCCATGGTCGATGCCACGCTGCACGCCTTCGTCCTGCTGTTCACGGGCGATCCCGACCTGTGGCACATCATCTGGGTCTCCCTGAAAACCAGCGTCATCGGCCTGCTGCTCGCATCGCCGCCGGCCATCCTGCTCGGCTACTTCATCGCCATGTACCGCTTCAAGGGACGGCGCATCGCGATCTGGCTGGCGCAGGCGGCGCTGTCGCTGCCGACGGTGCTGATCGGCCTGCTCCTGTACCTGCTGCTGTCGCGCCGCGGACCGCTGGGCGACCTGCAATGGCTGTTCTCCCAGCCGGGCATCGTGTTCGGCCAGTGCGTGGTGGCGCTGCCGGTGCTGCTGGCGTTCACGCTGGCGGCGGTGCAGGCGCTCGATCCGCGCTATGCCGAGACCGCCATTGCACTGGGCGCCTCGCGCTGGCAGGTGATGGCGCGCATGCTGTACGAAGGCCGCTTCGGCGTGATGGCGGCCGTGCTGTCCGGCTTCGGGCGGGTGATCTCGGAAGTCGGCTGCGCGCTGATGGTGGGCGGGAACATCGAAGGGCAGACCCGCACCATCACCACGGCGATCGCGCTCGAGACCAGCAAGGGCGAGTTCGCCCAGGGCATCGCGCTGGGCATCGTGCTGGTGGCGATCGCGCTCCTGATGAACGGCGCGCTGATGCTGCTGCAGGGCGACGCCCACGCGGCAAGGGAGCGGGCATGAGCTTCACCATCCACACCAGCATCAGCGCGGCGGTGTACGAGAACGAGAACGTCAAGCCGCGCGACGAACGCAGGAAAGCCCTGCTGGGCGTGCGCGGCCTGCGCAAGCATCACGGCGAGCGCTTGCTGTTCGACATCGAGCGCATCGAGATCGCGACCCACGGCGCCTACGTGCTGACCGGGGTCAACGGTGCGGGAAAAAGCACGCTGCTGCGGGTGCTGGGTGGCCTGGAGCGCGCCGAGATCGACAGCCTGCGCTTCGAAGGCCAGGACGTGCTGCGCGTGCACCCGTATCCGCGCGCGCTGCGCAAGGCCATCGTCTACGTGCACCAGCACCCGATCCTGTTCTCGACCAGCGTCCCCCACAACATCGGCTACGGTCTGGAATTGCGGCGCCTGCATAAGGACGAGATCGCCGGCAGGGTCGAGGCAGCGATGGCCTGGGCCGGCGTCACCCACCTGCGCGACAGCGATCCGGCCAAGCTGTCGGGCGGCGAGAAGCAGCGCGTGGCGCTGGCGCGCGCCAAGGTCCTGCAGCCCAGGCTCCTGCTGCTGGACGAGCCGACCGCCAACCTGGACGGCCAGGCGCGCGAACAGGTGATCGAACTGATCCCCACGCTGGTCGAAGCCGGCAGCAGCGTCGTCATCGCCTGCCACGACCGCGACCTGATCGGCTTGCCGGGCGTGCAGCGCTTCAAGCTGCGCGACGGCCGGCTCGAAATCCGTTGACTGACTTATAATCTGATAAGTTTAATAACCAGATCGGGGATCGTCATGCAACGCCGTTCCATACTTGCGCTCGCCCTTGGCGTCGCCTTCGCCGCACCGTTCGCGCATGCGCAAAACGACAAGGTCCTGCGCCTGTCGACCACCACCAGCACCGAGAACTCGGGCCTGCTTGCCTACCTGTTGCCGAGCTTCGAAGCGAAGACCGGCATGCAGGTCAAGGTGATCTCGGTCGGCACCGGCAAGGCGCTGGAGCTGGGCAAGAACGGCGACGTCGACGTCACCCTGGTCCACGCGCGCCAGCTGGAAGACAAGTTCGTGGCCGAGGGGTGGGGCATCGACCGCCGCGACGTGATGTACAACGACTTCATCGTGGTCGGTCCGACGGGTGACCCGGCCAGAATCAAGGGTGACGCCGACGTGATCGACGCGTTCAGGAAGATCGCCGCCGCCAAGGTGAAATTCATTTCGCGCGGCGACAATTCCGGCACCGACGTGATGGAAAAGGGCTACTGGCAGCAGGCCGGCACCAAGCCGGGCGGCACCAACTACGTCTCGGCCGGCCTGGGCATGGGCGAGGTGTTGAACATGGCTGCCGAAATCAAGGGCTACACCCTGACCGACCGCGCCACCTACGGCGCGTATAAAGCCAAGACTGGCCTGGCGATCCTGGTGGAAGGCGACAAGCGCATGTTCAATCCGTACGGGATCATCGCGGTGAACCCGGAGAAGCACAAGGGCATCAACTACAAGGGCGCGAAGCAATTGATCGAGTGGATGACCTCGCCGGAGGGGCAGGCGAAGATCGCGGCCTTCAAGCCGGCCGGGGAACAGCTGTTCTTCCCGTCGGCCAAGTAATACCGGCGTTGAACGCGTGGACGGGAAACCCGTCCACCCTACCCGCCCTGCGTGCGATACAGGTAGGGTGGACGCGGACGGCGAGTCGGCTACGCCGTCCACGCGTCCAACCAGCACAGGAATAAACAAAAGGCCGCTCGAAGCGGCCTTTGTCGTATGGAAGCGGAAGCGCAGATGATCACGCCAGCGCGTGCATCACCGCCTGCACCGGAATCGCCTTCACCCAATCGCGGCGCTGGTCGGCCGTGATCACGGTGCTGTTGGCCTTGTCGACCGGCGCCCATTCCGGCGTCTTCTGGCGCATCAGGGCCACCACCGGCACGCCGACGGCGTTCGCCAGGTGCATCACCGCGGTTTCCACCGACACGATCAGGTCGCACTGCGCCAGCATGGCCGGCAGCTGGAAGAAGTTTTCGTTGGCGCTGAACAGTTCGGTGCGGTCGAGCTTGCGCTCGGTGAGCATGGTGCGCACGTTGTTCACTTCCTGCGGCACCGCGTTGACGATGAAGCAGGCGTCGCGCCATTCGGGCTGGGCGCGCATGGTGGTGATCAGTTCGGCCACGCGTTCGACCGGCCAGCAGCGCTTGCGGGTCTTGGCGAAGGGATTGATGAACACCAGCTTGCCCTTGCGCTTGTCGAAGCCCCACTCGGCCAGCCTGGCGCGCGCGCCGTCGATGTAGCGCTCGGGAATGTGCACGAAGGGAATGCGCGCCGCCGGCGGGATGTCCACGGCCGCCAGGCGGCGGAACCATTCGGCGTGCACGTCGCTGATGTGCGGCGCGGCGCTGCGGTCGGCCACGTCGGGGTTCAGGCTGGCGTCCAGCTTGCGGTAGCTGAAGTAGCGGTGCAGTTCGAGCGGGCCCAGCGGCTTTTTCAGGCCGACGACGAAGCCGTCCGGGCTGATCTCGCGCGCCAGTTCGGCATAGAAGTGGGGGCGCAGGGTGCCCAGCGACACCACGATCGGATAATGTTCCTGCTGCGCTTCCCGGATCGAGGCCTGGAACAGCTCGGGCGAATAATTCTGGTTGTATACCTTGTCGATGAAGGTGCAGGCCGCCAGCCAGTCGTACAGCACGTTCTTTTTCAGGTGGGGCCACTGCGACGCGTCGCCCGTGCGCCGGACCTCGTCCACCCACAGGTGCAGCTTCAGGTGCGGATACGCTCGCGCAAAGGCTTCGAAGCAGTTCTGCAGATAGGTATAGTCGCCCAGCGCCAGGTGGGCGATGAACAGGATCTTGTCCGACTTGTTCAGCAGGTCGGCGGGAATGAGAGGTAGATTCATCTTCTCTTACGGTCGCCCGCCGGCGTGGTGCCCGCGCCGCCGGTGGTCAATTTCAGGAGTCTGCACGTTCACTGCGGATGCAGCGCCTTTTGGTCGGCTGGACACGTGGATCCGCCAACTCTCTAATGTTCGAAAATTTGTCACAAATTGTAGTCCAAACTGGCGTCGCGCGTTGCTGTCGGCCATATTTTTAGAGGTATTGTCCATTGAGAGCAACAGCAACTGAGCAGGACGACAAGTAGAGGTGATCGAACCAGCAAATCTGGCGTAATAAGTTCACATCAGGATGACGTCGTATTGCTCCTGGTGATAGCCTTTTTCGACCTGCAGCGAGATTTTCTTGCCGATGAAGTCGCCCAGCATGGCCAGGTGCTGCGATTCTTCTTCCAGGAACAGGTCCACCACTTCCTGCGAGGCCAGGATGCGGAACTCGCGCGGGTTGAACTGCTTGGCTTCGCGCAGCAGTTCGCGCAGGATTTCATAGCAGATCGTGCGCGAGGTTTTCACCTGCCCGCGGCCGGTGCAGGCCGGGCAGGGCTCGCACAGGATGTGCGCCAGCGACTCGCGCGTGCGCTTCCTCGTCATCTCGACCAGGCCCAGCGCCGAGAAGCCGCTCACCGAGACCTTGGTACGGTCGCGCGACAGCGTCTTCTTGAGCTCCGCCAGTACGGCGTTGCGGTGCTCGTTGTTCTCCATGTCGATGAAGTCGAGGATGATGATGCCGCCCAGGTTGCGCAGCCGCAGCTGGCGCGCGATGGCGTGCGCGGCTTCCAGGTTGGTCTTGAAAATCGTGTCGGCAAAGTTGCGCCCGCCCACGAAGCCGCCCGTATTGACGTCGATGGTCGTCATCGCCTCGGTCTGGTCGACGATCAGGTAGCCGCCCGACTTCAGGTCCACGCGCCGGCCCAGCGCGCGCAGGATTTCTTCCTCGACGCCGTACAGGTCGAACAGCGGCCGCTCGCCGGTGTAATGCTGCAGGCGCGACAGCACGCTCGGGGTATAGACCTGGGCGAACTCGACCAGTTTCAGGTAATTCTCGCGCGAGTCTACCAGGATGGCGGCCGTCTCGTCATGGACGAAGTCGCGCAATACGCGCTGGGCCAGGCTCAGGTCCTGGTACAGCAGGCTGGTGGCGGGCCGGGTGCGCGCGCCCTTGACGATCGCGCCCCAGGTCTTGCGCAGGTAGTCGATGTCGGCGGCGAGGTCGGCGTCGGAGGCGTCCTCGGCCTGGGTGCG
>CAJYQM010000333.1 GCA_913777025.1 uncultured Massilia sp.
ACCACGCACAGCAGTGCGCGGTCGCGCGTGTCGTCCGAGCAGAGTTCGCACACTTCCGTCTCGGAGAAGGTATTGCACATCGCACAGTGGTGGACCGAATCCACCGCCTGGTACAGCGCGCGCGACAGCATGGCCGCGCCTTCGCGGTCATGCTGCAGCAAATGGAAGGCCATGCGCTGCGCCGACTTCGGCCCGACGCCCGGCAGGCGGCGCAAGGCCTCGGTCAGGAAGTCGAGCGATTTGGACATTTAGAACGGCATCTTGAAGCCGGGAGGAATCGGCAGGCCGGCGGTCAGGCCGCTCATCTTTTCCTGGGTCGTGGCCTCGGCCTTGCGGATGGCGTCGTTGAAGGCGGCGGCGACCAGGTCTTCCAGCATGTCGCGGTCATCGCCCAGCAGCGACGGGTCGATGGTGACGCGCTTGACGTCGTTCTTGCAGGTCATGACGACCTTCACCAGGCCGGCGCCCGACTGGCCTTCGACTTCGATGAGGGCCAGCTGCTCTTGCGCCTTCTTCATGTTGTCCTGCATGGATTGGACCTGCTTCATCATGCCTGCGAGCTGGTTCTTCATCATGGTTGTGTTCTCCAAAAAGTCGGATGGGTAAGAATGGATGCAAGAAGGGGGCGGAACGGCCGGGCTCAAGTCGCGATCGGACGCACCGAGCCGGGCACCACGAAGGCGTCGAAGGTACGCGCCATCGCTTGCACGAAAGGATCCTGGTCGACGATCTCTTCCGCCTCGCGCTGCAGCCGCTCGCGGCGCGCTTTGGCTTCGGCGCTGGCGGTGTACCAGACCGGGCCGATCTCGGTATCGAGGTTCACGCGCACGGCCGGGAAGCACTCCTGCAGGGCCGCGCACAGCTTTTCGCTGTTGCCGCTGGCGCGCAGGGTGTCGACCGGCACGCGCAGGCGGAAGGTGACGGCGCCGGCGCCCGGCACGCATTCGATCAGTTCGGTCTGCAGCGCCAGCTGCTGGGACACGCCGCGCAGCGGCAGGCCAGCGGCCAGGGCCGGCCAGTTGCCATCCCAGTCGATCTCGGGTACCGGCGTGATGACGTAGGCGTGCGGCGCCTGGGCCGGCACGGCCTGGCGCACCGGGACGCTCGCCAAAGCCTGGGCTTCGGCGGGCGCGGCGGAGGCCACGGCGGTATCGTCGGAAAATTCGGTGACCCAGGCCGGCGGCTCGTCGTCGGCCACGGCCTGCTCGGCGCGCTGGTAGCCTGGCGTGGCCATCTGCGCCTGGGGCTGTGCCTGTGCCTGTGCCTGGGAGCGTGCCATCGCCTGCGGCTGCGGACGGCCGCCGGCGTTTGGCGCGCCATCCCAGGGCGCCGATGCCGCCGGAGCGGCCGGGGCCGGCTGGGCTGCCGGGGCGGCCGGCATGGGTGCGGCTGACATTGGTGCGGCCGGCGCCGGCGCAGCGGCGGCGGCCGGCGTGGCGGACGGCGGCGGACCGGCCGGCTGCCGCTTCGGACCGCCCGGCGAGCGCGCGGCCGCCCGCGCCGCTTCCAGCGCGGCATTGATCGCGGCGCGGGCGGCGGTCATCGGGGCGGCGCCGGCGGCCGCATTGGGTGCCGCGTTGGGTGCAGCATTGGGTGCCGGCGCCGGCTGGGCCGGTGCGGAGGTGGCCGGGTGCGGTGCGGACGCTGCGGCGGGCGGCGCTGGCGGACGCGCCGGCGCACCCTGGGCGGCCGCCGCCGCGGCGGCACGGTTCGCCGGTGCCGCGGCCGGCATCGGACGGCCGATCGCGGCCGGGCCCGGGGCGGCCACCTGCTCGGCCCCGCCCTGTCCCGGACGGAAGGCCAGCATGCGCAGCAGGGTCATGGTGAAACCGGCGTATTCGTCCGGCGCCAGGCCGATCTCGTTACGGCCGATCACGGCGATCTGGTAGTACAGCTGCACTTCCTGCGGATCGAAGGCCAGGGCCAGGCGCTGGATGTCGGCCAGCTCCGGCAAATCGTCCGGCAGCGCGGTCGGCACGCTCTGGGCCAGCGCGATCCGGTGCAGCAGCGTGCCCAGGTCCTGCAGCGCGCCGTTGTAGGACAGGCTGCGGCTGGCCATCTCGTCGGCCACCGCCATCAGGTCGGCGCCGTCCTGGTTGGCCAGCGCGTCGAGCAGGCGCACCAGGTAGGACTGGTCGAGCGCACCCAGCATGCCCTGCACCGCGTCCAGCGTCACGGCGCCGGCGGCATAGGCGATCGCCTGGTCGGTGAGCGACAGCGCGTCGCGCATCGAACCGTGGGCGCCCTGCGCCAGCAGGCGCAGCGCCGGCTGTTCGAAACTCACGCCTTCCTGGCCCAGGATGTTCTCGAGGTGGCCGACGATGTGGCCTGGCGGCATCTGCTTGAGGTTGAACTGCAGGCAGCGCGACAGCACGGTGACCGGGATCTTTTGCGGGTCGGTGGTCGCCAGGATGAATTTCACGTGCTCGGGCGGTTCTTCCAGCGTCTTCAGCATGGCGTTGAAGGCGTGGTTGGTCAGCATGTGCACCTCGTCGATCATGTAGACCTTGAAGCGTGCATTGCTCGGCGCATACACCGCCTGTTCCAGCAACTGGGCCATCTCGTCGACGCCGCGGTTCGAGGCCGCGTCCATCTCGACGTAGTCGACGAAGCGGCCGGCATCGATCGCGCGGCAGGGTTCGCACTGGCCGCAGGGTTCCGCGGTGATATTGCCCTGCCCGTCAGGACCGACGCAGTTGAGCGACTTGGCAAGAATACGCGACAGCGTCGTCTTGCCCACCCCGCGCGTGCCGGTGAACAGGTAAGCGTGGTGCAGCCGCCCGGTGCGCAGCGCGTGGGTCAAGGCACGGACGACGTGCTCCTGGCCAACCAGCGTTTCGAAGTTCCGGGGACGGTATTTGCGGGCGAGGACTTGATAGGACATACCGGAATTTTACCGTAGACCGGGGCCGTGGAGCCAATATTCGGCACCGGGGCTGGTGCAGCAATGGCAACAGCGCGGAAATGAAAAAAGCTGCCGGGGCAGCTTTTGGGAATTCAGAAGGCGAGCCTGATCTGCGGCACTTGCGGTGAACGGCTTTGGCTGCTTCGTTCCCGACCTGACCAGGTAAACCATGCCGCAATGCGCAGGGGCCCGCCAGCGCTCATTATAACCGACCGCGCGCCCCGCGGCAAACAAGGCTTTCCAGCGGTCAAAAACGTCCCCGGGAAATGCGCTGGAACATTTGCCCGGCGCATATGCACTATATATAGAGGCCTGCCGACAAGGATGCGTCCGCCGGCCTCAGAGGCCGAGCTGCTGCCAGATGCCGTCGACCTTCGCCTTCACTTCCGGCGTCATGGCGATCGGCGTGCCCCACTCGCGATTGGTCTCGCCCGGCCACTTGTTGGTGGCGTCGATGCCCATCTTGCTGCCCAGGCCGCTGATCGGCGAAGCGAAGTCGAGGTAGTCGATCGGGGTATTGTCGACCAGCACCGTGTCGCGGGTCGGATCGACGCGGGTGGTGATGGCCCAGATCACTTCCTTCCAGTCGCGCACGTCGACATCCTCGTCCACCACGACGATGAACTTGGTATACATGAACTGGCGCAGGAAACTCCACACGCCCATCATCACGCGCTTGGCGTGGCCGGCGTACTGTTTCTTCATCTGCACCACAGCCATGCGGTAGCTGCAGCCTTCCGGCGGCAAGTAGAAGTCCGTGATCTCGCTGAACTGTTTCTGCAGCAGCGGAATGAACACCTCGTTCAGTGCCACGCCCAGCACGGCCGGCTCGTCCGGCGGTTTGCCGGTGTAGGTCGAGTGGTA
>CAJYQM010000334.1 GCA_913777025.1 uncultured Massilia sp.
CCGATCTGGCCCCGGCAAGTCGTGGGTATGGCGCGCCGCGATGTCGTCCAGGCGCTCGGACGGCGCGATGACCAGCAGCGCCACCCGGCGCAGCGGCGTGTGCCGCAGGGATTGCGGCGGCAGCATCGACAGGGTCTGGTTGATGCGCTCCAGGCGCTCGATGTCGACCGCCAGGCTGTCCAGGAAGATCGAGGACAGCGCATGCCCGGCGACCTGCGCCAGGCTCGGGTAGCGCACCTTGCGCGGCGCTTCCCTTTCCGCCTCGCTCATGCGCCCGGCCCCGATCACCAGCACCCGCGTGGCGCCCAGGTGGATCGCCGGCGAGATCGGCGCCAGCTGGCGCATCGAGCCGTCGCCGCAGTATTCCAGGCGCCCGTTCAGGTACATCGGCACCGCCGGGAAGATGAAGGGCAGCGCGCTCGAGGCCAGCAGGTGCTCGACCCCGATCTGGTCGGACAGCGCCATGCGCTGGTGGCGGCGCCAGGGTTCGATCGCGCGCGCGCTCTGGTAGAAGGTCACGTGGTTGCCGGCGCTGTAGCTGGACGCGGTGACGGCCAGCGCATCGAGGTGCCCGGCCTCGAGCGCCGCGTCCAGCCGCGGCAGGTCGAGCATGCGGTGCAGCAGGCCGACCAGCGGGGTGTTGTCGAGCAGCGAGTTCGGCGGCGCCGCATGCCACTTGCGCAGCAGCCAGCCGAAGGACAGCAGCGACAGCCAGCGCGCGCCCGAGCGCAGCACCGCCAGCGAATCGGCGCGGTAGACCTGGCGCACGGCGATGCCGTTCCAGGTCTCGCACAGGCGCGCCACCGCTTCGGCAAAGTCGTCGGCGCGGCAGGCCAGGCCGGTGGCATTGATGGCGCCGGCCGAGGTGCCGCACACGATCGCAAACGGATTGCGCGCAGCCGGCCAGCCCGCTTCCCACAGGATGCGGGAAATCGCCTGCAAGACCCCGGCCTGGTAGGCCGCGCGCGCGCCGCCGCCGCTGAGGATCAGCCCGGTTTTCTGTTCAATGTCCACCCGGCAAGGTTAGCAAAGTCTGCCGGGCTTGCGTTAAATAAATAGTCTTTCGACATCTATTTAGTGGGCTGTTCAATCACCTTTTGCCACACCTTCCCTGCGCGGATCGGCGCCACCGAACCACAGCGGCACACCATGGATCTCCAGGCGCTGCACGCCGTGCAGGCCCGAGGTCTGCTCGCCGATGCGGATCTTGTGGCCGCGCGCCTCCAGGGCGCGGATCTCGGACGCCGGGAAGCGCCCCTTTTCCAGCTCGGTCGGACCGTTGCGGCTGCCGAAGTTGGGCAAGGCGATCGCCTGCTGCATGTCCAGGCCCCAGTCCAGCGTGCCGACCAGCACCTTGGCCACGTAGTTGATGATCAGGGGGCCGCCGGGCGAACCGACCGCCTCGACGAACTTGCCGGTCTTCTTGTCGAACACGATGGTCGGGCTCATCGCGCTGCGCGGGCGCTTGCCCGCCTCGACGCGGTTGGCGATCGGACCGTTGGCGTCACGCGAGTCGAAGGAGAAGTCGGTCAGCTGGTTGTTCAGGATGAAGCCGTCGACCATCTGGCGCGAGCCGAAGGCGTCTTCCACGCTGGTGGTCATCGACAGGCCGGCGCCGTACTCGTCGACCGCCACCACGTGCGAGGTCGAATGCGCCTCGATCGAATTGTCCAGGCCCCAGTTCCAGGCCATCTCCACACCCGGCGGATTGCCGGCCGGCGCCTTGCCCATCGAACGGTCCTTGATCAGGGACGCGCGCTGGCCCAGGTAGTGCTTGTCCAGCAGAGCCGGCAGGCCGCGCCCGGGCAGCGGCACGAAGTCGGTGTCGGCGGCGTAGCGGTCGCGGTCGGCATAGGCCAGGCGCCCCACTTCCGAGAACACGTGGACCGCTTCGGCGCCGGGGATGCCGTTGGTCGGCGCCAGCGCCTTCATGTCGCGCGTCTCGAACATGCCGAGCATCTGCGCCACGGCGATGCCGCCCGAGGACGGCGGCGGCATGCCGCACACGGTGTAGCTGCGGTAATCGTTGCAGACCGGTTCGCGCAATTTGGGCTGGTAGGCGGCGATGTCGGCGGCGGTGAGCAGGCCAGGATTGGTCGGGTGGCCCTTGACCTTGGCTTCGATGTCGCGCGCGATACGGCCCTTGTAGAACACGTCGGCGCCGCCCGCGGCGATCTCGCGCAGGGTCTTCGCCAGTTCCGGATTCCTCAGCAGGTAGCCGACAGGCCGGGGCTTGCCGTCCGGTCCGTAGAAATAGGCGCGCGCGGCCGGGTCCTTGCCGATGAAGGGGTCGCCCGCAAGCAGGCTGTTCAGGCGCGGGCTGACCTTGAAGCCGTTCTCGGACAGGCGGATGGCCGGCTCGAACAGCGTCTTCCAGGCCAGCTTGCCGTGTTGACGGTGCGCCAGTTCCAGCATGCGCAGCACGCCCGGCGCACCGGTCGAGCGGCCGCCGACGATGCCCTCGCTGCGCGACAGCGGCGTGCCGTCCGGGCGCTGGAACAGGTGCTCGTCGGCTTTCGAAGGCGCGGTCTCGCGGCCGTCGAAGGCTTGCACCTTCTTGCCGTCGTAGTACACCAGGAAGGCGCCGCCGCCGATACCGGACGATTGCGGCTCGACCAGCGTCAAGACCAGCTGGGTCGCGATGGCGGCATCGATGGCGGTGCCGCCTTTTTTCAACATCTCGTAGCCCGCCTCGACGGCCAGCGGATTGGCCGCCGCCACCATGTTCTTGCGCGACGTCCAGCCGGCCTTGTCGTGCCAGCCGCTGGCCGCCTCGGGTGCCTGCTGCAGGGCCTGGCCGGCATCCTGGGCATGTACGGCGGGGCTCACGCCCAGGGTGGTCAGGGCGGCAAACGCCGCGGCGGCAAGGGCGGGCAACTTCAACTTCATCATTCGATCTCCGGTCGTAAAAACGGTGCGCGCGGCCGCAGCCGCGCGCACCTCACGAAGGATCGTACCCTAAATTGACAAAGCACTCATTCGAGCGCCCTGGTTTGCTCGATAGAGCGGCGCCTGGATGGCTTATTTGGGCTGCATCCGGATGGCGCCATCGAGGCGGATCGTTTCACCGTTCAGCATCACGTTTTCGATGATCGCTTTTGCCAGGTGGGCATATTCCGTCGGCATGCCGAGGCGCGGCGGGAAGGGCACCATCTTGCCCAGCGAATCGCGCACTTCCTGCGGCATGCCCATCAGCATCGGGGTCTCGAAGATGCCTGGCGCGATCGTCATCACGCGGATGCCGCTACGCGACAAATCGCGCGCCATCGGCAGCGTCATGCCGGCCACGCCGGCCTTCGAGGCGCCATAGGCGGCCTGGCCGATCTGGCCGTCGAAGGCCGCGACCGAGGCGGTGTTGACGATCACGCCGCGCTCGCCATGTTCCAGGCCATCCTGCCGGCCCATCGCGTCGGCCGCCAGGCGGCACATGTTGAAGGTGCCGACCAGGTTGATGTTGATGGCGCGCTGGAAGGCGTCCAGCGGATGCGGACCATCCTTGCCGACGGTCTTGATGGCCGGCGCCACGCCGGCGCAGTTGACCAGGCCGCGCAGCGGGCCCAGGGCCAGCGCGGCGGCGACCACGGCCTGGCCGTCGGTTTCCGAAGTGACGTCGCATTTCACGAAGCGGGCTTGCGCCTCGCCGCCGAGTTCTGCCGCCAGCGCAGCCCCTGCTTCGGCCTGCACGTCGGCCAGCACCACCTTGCCGCCGGCGGCCACGAGCATGCGCGCGGTGGCCGCGCCCAGGCCGGATGCCCCGCCGGTCACGATGAACACATTATTCTGAATCTGCATCTTGGTCTCCTCCAGGGTTTTACGTTTACGTTAACGTCAACCACCGGATTGTAGCGAGGTTTGGCCGGAAAGACCATGCGCTCAGAAGCATTGCACCGTCGTCCCGGTCCGCGTGCACAGGCGGCCACTGCTGTTGACGCCGGCCGTGCCGGTGCCGATGCCGTTGTAGCTGTTGCCGTTGGTATCCCGGCAAACATTGCCCGCACAGCTGCCGATGACATTCGAGGTCGGCCCGACCGGGCGCGGCGGCGTGACCGGGGCCGGCACCGGGACCGCTACGCTTGCCGTGCCTTCCGCCGGGCGCAGCGGACGCGGCGCCAGCGGCTCGGCCGCCGGTTGCCAGGCCGGGCGGCGCGGCGCGGACGGCGGCCTGGCCTGCCGGGATGCCTGCGGTTCCTGGACCGGACGTGACGAAGGCGGGGACGAAGGCGTGGACGAAGAGCGCGGCTGCGACGGCGTGGCCTGGCGGCTCTGGCTGTCGGTTTCGTCGTGGACCTCGGCCGGGTCCTTGCGCGCGGCGTCGACGGGCGGCTGGCCGCGCGGCGTCAGCACCGGACCGTACGAGGGCGCGGCGCCGCCGGCGTTACGGCGTTGCGTGGCTTCGAACTGCGCCGCCTCGGACTGCGCCGTGCGCGCGGCCTGGGCGGCGCTGCTGGTCTCGTCTTCCACGGCGGCCGCGCGGTTGGCCTGGTCGGTCTTGCGGGTCTGCTGCCCGGTGGCGGCACTGTCGGCACGCGCGGCGACCGGGCTGGCCTGGGACTGCGCTGCCCGTGCCTGGGCCGGCTGCGCCAGCCAGGCGCAGCACAGCGCGCTCAGTGCCGCCATGCGCAGTGCCCCCACGCTCGGCGCGCGCCTTGTTGCAGGATTGAATCGTGACTGCGTCATCTCCGCCTCCTTGTCCACGCTGCCATTATCCGCCGCCGTGGCCGAAGCCGGCGCGCGTGTCAGATTGATATCTATTCGCGGCGCCGGCCTGCTATGCTGCTTCGTAAAGCACGATCAAAAAAGGAGACAAGCATGCAGACGATGCAAGAGCTGTACCGGTCAAAACGCGGCAGTGCCGAAAACGCCTTGAATCACGTCCGCGACGGCGACATGATCATCGTGCCGACCGGCGTCGGCGAGCCGCCCGCCCTGTTGCACGCCCTGTCGGCGCACTGCCACCGCTTCCGCGACGTGCAGGTCGCCCAGATCCTGGCGATGCGCAAGTACGGCTACTTCGAACGCGACTGCCGGCCCCACGTGCGCCACGCCGCCCTGTTCTTCGGCGGCGCCTCGCGTGCCGGCGGCCAGGGGGGCTGGTGCGACTTCATCCCCAACTATTTTTCCGAGATCCCGGCACTGATCGAGCGCGGGCTGATGCCGGCCGACGTCGTGTTCGCCATGGCCTCCAGCATGAGCCCGCACGGCTTCTTCGCCCTCAGCCTGGGCACCGACTATACGATGGCGGCGGTCGCCAAGGCGCGCGCCGTGGTGCTGGAAGTGAATCCGAACGTGCCCTTCACCCACGGCCAATGCCACGTCCACGTTTCCCAGGTGACGACCTTGGTCGAGAGCGAAGACCCGATCCTGGAAGTCGGCCTGCCCGCCATCGGACCGGTGCAGGAAGCGATCGGGCGCCTGGTCGCGGAACACATCGACGATGGCTCGACCCTGCAGATCGGCTACGGCGGCATCCCGGACGCCGTGGTGATGCAGCTGACCGGCAAGCGCGACCTCGGCATCCACACCGAGATGATCGGCGACGGCATATTGAAGCTGGTGGAGTCGGGGGCGGTGAACAACAGCCGCAAGACGCTGTTGCCGGGGAAGATGGTGGCGACCTTCGCGCTCGGTTCGCGCCGCCTGTACGAATTCATGCACCAGAACCCGATGCTCGAGATGCATCCGTCGAA
>CAJYQM010000335.1 GCA_913777025.1 uncultured Massilia sp.
CAAGCGCGGGCAAGGCGCGAGGAGGCCGCATGGCGAGCCATGCAACGACGAGCAACGCCGCCCCCGCTTGTCAGGCGCGTCAGCAACGAGTCATGCCCTACTGGGATAGGTTCCAACGATGGCCTCCAGTTCGCGCGCGACCTGCTGCGCGAACTGGTGGATGTGATAACCGTCGACGAAACCGTGGTGGGCCTGCACCGAGAACGGCAGCTGCAGGCCTTCCGGCGTATCGCGGAACTTGCCCCAGGCCAGCGACGGGATGTCCGGCTCGGCGATGGACGCCATCGGGTGCTGGATCGAGGTGAAGTCCAGCCAGGGCATGCAGGTCACGAACACCTGTTCCTTGGCCGCGCGCGGCGACAGGGCGATGTTCTGGTTCATCTCGAGCATGTTCGACGCTTCCTCGCGCGCCGCCTGGCCGCGGGCGACGAATTCGCGCACGTCGTCGGACCAGTCGAACTGGGCGAGATTCAGGTCGAAGTGCTGGTTCACGACCGTGAAGGAGGGACGCAGGCGGTCGATGGCGATGACCTCGCCCTCGAACACGCGGTAGCGGAAATTCTCGACCTTCAGCACCGCGCGCAGCACGGCGCACAGCAGCACGTGGAATGGCGCCAGCTTTTGTTCCTTGCACCAGGGCCGGAAATCCGGCAAGTCCATGCGGAAGCACAGGTTGACCGCCGGGCTGTCCATGCGGTCGAAAAATTCGAAGCGGTCGCGCCGCCGTTCAAAGTTCTGCATTGCGTACTCCTGAGGTTGCTCCTGATGTTGCCTCGACAATAGTTTCATGCGAGCATGGGTTTCATTATCCACGATGTGACCATCATGCTCATCCGCCCGACCATCGAAGCCGACTGGGAAGCCCTGAAATCGGTCCGCCTCGCCGCCCTGCTCGACGCCCCGACCGCCTTTGGCGTCAGCCACCAGGCGGCCGCCGCCTACACCGAGGCCCAATGGCGCGAGCGTGCGGCGGTCGGCGGCACGGCTTTCTGGCTCGCTTTCGAAGACGATGGCGGCGCACCGGTCGGCATGATCGGCGGCGCCGTCGACGGCCAGGGGCAGTACAACCTGATCGGCATGTGGGTCGAGCATGCACACCGCGGCTCGGGCGCGGCGCGCCAATTGGTCGACGCGGTCAAGGCGCACGCCGTCGCCGGCGGCCACGCGCGCATCGTGCTGGACGTGGCACCGGAAAACGCGCGCGCCGCGCGCTTCTACCTGAACCAGGGTTTCACTTTCCTGGACGAGTGGGAACCCTTGGCAAGCCACCCGGACATCCGGGTCCGGAAGATGGCATGGACTACAGGTAGCGCGAGCTCCACGCCGAGATGAGGCCGGCCACATAGGCCGCATCTTCGCGCCCGGTGAGCAGGTGATCGATCCCGTCCAGCGACACATAGCTCTTCGGATGCCGGGCCAATTCGAAGATGCGGCTGGCGTTGGCCTTGTCGACGGTGTCGTCCTGCGGCGCGTGCATCACCAGCAGCGCGCGGTCCAGCGTCGAGATCCTGTCGTGCAGCTGGTGCTGGGTAGCGTCGTCGACGAAGTGCTGGCGGATGCTGAAGTTGCGGCCGGCCAGGCGCACGCGCGCTTCGCCCAGCTTGGCGATGGTGTCCAGGTGTTCCGAGAACAGCTTGTGGACCACGTATTGCGGGTCGCTCGGCGAGGCGATCGTCACCACCGCCTTCGATTCGGGCACCCGGTGCGCGGCGGCCAGCACGGCGGTGCCGCCCATGCTGTGGCCGACCAGCAGCGACGGCGCCTGGAAGCGCGTGCGCAGGAAGTCGGCGGCGGCGACCAGGTCGTCGACGTTGGACGAGAAGTTCGTGTCGGCGAAATCGCCGGCGCTGTTGCCCAGGCCGGCGAAGTCGAAGCGCAGCATCGCGATGCCCAGATCGGCCAGGCCTTGCGAGATGCGGGTCGCGGCCAGTACGTCCTTGCTGCAGGTGAAGCAGTGGGCGAACAGGCCGTAGGCGCGCGGGATGCCGTCGGGTGCGTCGAGCTTGGCCGACAGTTTGCCGTGCGGGCCTTCGAAATCCATGCGTTCGGTAAGCGTTGCCATCTTTGTTCCTGGGTTGCGATGGCCGCCACTGTGCACCGGTTCAAGCGTGCGTGCAAGGCTGGCGCGCTCAAAATCCAGTATACAAGACAATAAATTCCTATATACTGGATTTCATGAATATCAACGACATCATCGCCCAGCGCGTACGCGAGCTGCGCGACGCCCAGGGGCTCACGCTGGCCGCCCTGGCCGAACGCAGCGGTGTCAGCCGCTCCAACATCTCGCTGATCGAACGCGGCGAGAGCAGCGCCACCGCCACCGTGCTCGACAAGCTGAGCGCCGCGCTCGGCGTGACGGTGGCCGGACTGTTCGAGCAGGCCGGCGCCGCGCCCTCCCCACTGTCGCGCCGCGCCGACCAGCCGGAATGGACCGACCCGGGCTCCGGCTATGTGCGGCGCAACCTGTCGCCGGCCGCCTGGTCGCCGATCCAGCTGGTGGAGGTGGTCTTTCCACCCGGGCAGCGCGTCATCTACGACACGCTCACGCGCGAGGTCGACGTCTACCAGCAGGTCTGGATCATCGAGGGCACGATGGAACTCACCGTCGGCGACCAGGCCGACAACACGGCATGGCGCCTGGACGCCGGCGACTGCCTGGCCATGGGGCTCGACCAGCGCCTGGCCTACCACAACCCGGGCGACAAGCCGGCCCGTTACATCGTCGCGCTGGTCTCGCAGGCCCACAAACCGCCCAGGAGGGATTGATGGATTCCACGATGGACCTTGTACACCGGCTCGACGCCGGCGCCACCCTGGCCCGCATCGATGAACTCAGCGAGGTGCTGGTCGATTGCGTCGAAGGCGGCGCCTCGGTCAGCTTCATGCTGCCGATGGCGCACGCGACTGCCGAGAACTTCTGGCGACGCGTGGCCGAGGGCATCGCGCGCGGCGAGCGTACCCTGCTCGTGCTCGAAGACGCGCACGGCATCGCCGGCACGGTCCAGCTGATCACCGACATGCCCGAGAACCAGCCGCACCGCGCCGACGTCGCCAAGCTGCTGGTGCACCGGCGCGCGAGGAATGGCGGCGTCGGCCGGCGCCTGATGCTGGCCGTGGAAGAGGCCGCGCGCGAACAGGGCCGCCGCGTGCTGGTGCTCGACACGGCAAGCGGCACCGCCGAGCGGCTGTACGAGCGTCTCGGCTGGCAGCGCGTCGGCGTGGTGCAGGACTATGCGCTCATGCCCGGCGGGGAATTGTGCCAGACGGCCTTCTATTACAAACACCTGTGAGGGAACCATGCGTGCCTTGATCATCATCGACATGCAGAAAGGGATGCGCTTCGACAGCCTGCCGCCGCGGAACAACCCGCAGGCGGAAAGCAATATCGAGCGCCTGCAGGCGGCCTGGCGCGCCGCGGGTGAACCCATCGTCAAGGTGCGCCACATCAGCCGCTCGCCCTCCTCCGTGTTCGCGCCGGGGCAGATCGGCGCCGAGTTCCAGGACGCGTTTCTGCCCCTGGCGCAGGAACACGTCGTCGAAAAGAACGTGCCCGATGCCTTCATCCATACCGGGCTGGAACGCTGGCTGCACGCGCGCGGCATCCGCGATCTCGTGATTGCCGGCGTCAGCACCAACAACTCGGTCGAGGCCAGCGCGCGCACGGCCGGGAACCTCGGCTTTGCGACCATGGTCGTGGCCGATGCCTGCTTCGCGTTCGAGAAGCGCGACTTCGGCGGCACCCTGCGCAGCGCCGAAGACGTGCACCGGATGGCGCTGGCGAACCTGGACGGCGAGTATGCCGTCGTGCGCACCACCGACGAATTGATCAACCCCGGAAAAAATCCATCATGACCCCGTCCACCCTGCGTCCGGCCCAGGCAGGCGATGCCGCCGCCATCTGCGCCATCTACAACCATTACGTCACCACCACGGCCATCTCGTTCGAGGAAGAACCGGTATCGCAAGCGGACATGGCGCAGCGCATCGCCGATGTGAACACGGCCGGCCTGCCGTGGCTGGCGCTGGAAGTCGACGGGCGCATCGTCGGTTATGCCTACGCCACCAAATGGCGCGTGCGGCCGGCCTATCGCTACTCGGTCGAAAGCTCGATCTACCTGGACAAGGACTTTACCGGGCGCGGCCTGGCCGGCGCCCTGTACCGCGCCTTGCTGGACGAGCTGCGGGCGCGCGGACTGCATCGCGCGATCGCCGGGATCGCGCTGCCGAACGCGGCCAGCGTCGGCATCCACGAAAAACTCGGGTTCCGCAAAGTGGCCCATTTCAGCGAAGTCGGCAAGAAATTCGGCTGCTGGCGGGACGTCGGCTACTGGGAACTGGGGCTCGGCAGCTAGCAGCGGGCGGGCCCGGTGCCCGCTTGTGCCGCTCGCGTCACTTCGACTATACTCGAAATATAGAAATGACATGGAGCGATCATGGACAACAAGGAAGCGGTCACGGCCCTGGCCGCGCTCGCGCAGGAATCGCGGCTGGCGGCCTTCCGGCTGCTGGTGCAGGCCGGCCCCGAGGGACTGGCCGCCAGCAGGATCGCCGAAGCGCTCGACCTGCCCCCCTCTTCGCTCTCCTTCCACCTGAAGGAACTCACCCACGCCGGGCTGATCGTGCCGCGCCAGGAAGGCCGCTTCATCATC
>CAJYQM010000336.1 GCA_913777025.1 uncultured Massilia sp.
CAGTCGCAATACTGCAACGCGCGCTCGATCAGCGCTTCCTGCGCCAGTTGCGGTTTCAGCTCGCCCCACAGCGCGATCCCTTCCAGCAGCGTGCCGGACTCGTTCACCCGCGGCAGGCCGTAGCTGAGCGTGGCATCCATGTGGAAGTGGGCGTCGACGAAGGGGGCGCTGACCAGGTCGCCGCCGACGTCGATTTCCTCCGCCCCGCGCGCCTGCAGGGCCGGCCCGACCTCGACGATGGTGTCGCCCCGGATCGCGATATCGACCTGCTTGCGGCCGTCGGCCAGGGTGGCGTTGCGGATGACGAGGTCCATGGAATCTCCTTGACGAGTGGGTGCGTGCCGCCAGATTAACACATCCAAAATTGGTGCTGCGTCGCAATATTTCCTTGTAAAAACAACATAGATTTTGCTTTCCAAACCTTGATGAACGGCTTTACACTAGTTTCATTGCAGTGCGTCATAACCCAAACAGGATCAACGATAAGGATTCCCCATGACTTCACTCACCGAACGCCTGTCCGCCGTCCGCCAGTCGCAGTGGGAGACCCAGCTCGACGTATTCCGCACGCTGTCCAACCGCGCCATCGATAACGCAGAACAACTGTTTGCGCTGAATATGAAAACCTCGCGCGCCACGGTGGAGGGCGCGGCCGGCACCTTGCAACAATTGATGCGCGTGAACGATCCGCGCGACCTGCTCGCCATCGGATCCCAGGCGCAAGGCCAGTGGCAGCACATGTTCGCCTACTCGCGCGAACTGCTGGGCATCGCGATGGGCGCGCGCCAGCGCAACTGGAGCGGCATCCCGAACGCCGCGCCCGCCACCCTGCCCGCGCCGGCGCAAGGGATCGAAGCGCCGATGGCCCAGGTCGCCGAACAGGTGGCCATCGCCGTCGCCGATGCCACCACGATTACCAGCGAAATGACGGCCGCCGCCACCGATATCGGCACTGCGACCGTCGAAGCGACGATGTCGGCGAGCCAGCCGGCTGCCGCCGCCGCGGACCGGGCTGACGACGCCACACCGGACAGCGCCCCGACCGAACTGGAAGAGGAAAAGGCCGGGGAAGCGCCGTCGGAAGTCCCGCCCGCCGTCAAGGAATCCGATGACGGCGCCGCGGCGCCGCAGGCAACGGCCACCTCGCCCACCCCGTCCATCGATGAGGAAACCAGCGCCAACGTCGATGCGCTGGTCGACACCCTGATCGCGGAAGAAGCCCCGCCGGCCAAGGTAAAACCGCTCACCGAAGCGCTGAACCAGATCGTGCCCAAGCCGGCCAGCGTCGAGCACCCGATCGCATCGACCGTACCGCTGGAAGCCAACGGCACGGTCGAACTGCCGGTCGTGACGCCGCCCGAGAGCGCGCCGCCGGCCCAGACCAGCCAGGGCCCGCAGACGGAACGCCGCCGCAGTTCACGCAAGAAGTGAAGTCGCCGCCGTCCCGCTTGCGGCCCCCGGGTCTGCAAGCGGCGGTCAAAGGTTGTACAGTAGCGGGCTTCGGCCCGCTTTTCTTTTGCCGGGCCGTGCCACGTTTTTGGCTTAACGACAGGAAAATCAATGGGTTTGGCAAGGCTGATCGGCGGGTTCGTACGCCGGCACTGGCGTTCGTACGCATCGTCGGCGGTGATGCTGGCCGGCGTCTCCCTGTGCTCGGTGCTGGTGCCGCGCAAGGTGGGCGCGATGATCGATGGATTGGCGGCCCACCGCCTGGGCGGGCATGACCTGGCGATCCAGCTGCTGGAATTGCTCGGCCTGGGCCTGGCGATCTACGGCTTGCGCGTGGCCTGGCGCCTGCGCCTGTATTCGGCGGCCTACCGCCTCGGCGTGGAGCTGCGTACGAAACTCTACGCACGCCTCTCGGCCCAGGGCCCGGCCTTCTACCAGCGCCAGCGCACCGGCGACCTGATGGCGCTCGGCACCAACGACATCGACGCCATCGAGCAGGCGGCCGGGGAAGCGATGCTGGCCGGCTTCGACGGCACCCTGACCCTGGTGATGGTCCTCGGTATCATGTTCCTCGGCGTCGACTGGCGCCTGACCCTGATCGCCCTGCTACCCTTCCCGCTGATGGCGATCGCCTTCTGGCACATCTCGAGCCACATCCACACCGCTTCCACCGATTCCCTCAAGCGCTTCTCGGCGCTGAACGACCACGTGCAGGAATCGCTGTCCGGCGTGCGCACGCTGCGCGCGCTGGGCCTGGAAAGGCGCAGCTCGACGCAGTTCTCGGAACTGGCCTCGCGCGCCGCCGACGCCAGCCTCACCGCCCAGAAATGGGAAGCCGCCTACGAGCCGGCGGTCGGCCTGACCCTGACCGCCGCCACCGGCCTGACCCTGGGCCTGGGCGGTTACCTCGTCTGGCAGAACCAGCTGACCATCGGTTCGCTCACCAGCTTCTCGATGTACCTGGGCCAGTTGATCTGGCCGATGTTCGCGGCCGGCTGGGTGCTGTCGCTGATCGAGCGCGGCCGCGCGGCGCTGGCCCGCCTGCAGCCGCTGCTCGACGCGCCGCTCACCGTCGACGATCACGGCACGCTCACCGAACTGGAACGCGGCCCGCTGGTGCTGCAGGATGTCGGTTTTACGTATGGCGGCCAGGAAGGCGCGGATGGCAAGATCGCGCCGGCCCTGGATAAGGTGTCGCTGCGCCTGGAGCCGGGCCAGACCCTGGGCCTGGTCGGCGCCACCGGCGCCGGCAAGACCACGCTGCTGCGCGTGCTGCTGCGCCAGGCCACGCCGCAGCGCGGCGCCGTCACCTGGGGCGGCCGCCCCATCGCCGACTACACGCTGGCGACCCTGCGTTCGGGCCTGAGCTGGGTGCCGCAGGAATCCTTCCTGTTCTCGGCCTCGATTGCCGAGAACATCGCGCTGGGCCGCCCCGGCGCCTCGCGCGAAGAGATCGAGCAGGCCGCGAAAATGGCGGCGATCCACGACGACATCCTGCGCTTCCCGTACGGCTACGACACCCCGGTCGGCGAAAAAGGCATCACCCTGTCCGGCGGCCAGCGCCAGCGCGTGGCGATCGCGCGTTCGCTGCTGGCGCAGAGCAGCCTGCTGCTGCTCGACGACGCCCTGTCCGCGGTCGATACCGGCACCGAGACCAGCATCCTCGAACACTTCGACGAGCTGCGCCGCACGCGGCCGGAACTGTCCGTCATCATCGCCAGCCACCGCCTGTCGGCCGTGGTCAAGGCCGACCTGATCGTGGTGCTGCGCGACGGCCGCATCGTCGAACGCGGCAGCCACGATCAATTACTGGAGCGCGACGGCTGGTACGCCAGCCAGTGGCGCTATCAACAACTGGAGGCCAGCCTCGATGCCGTCTGACGCGAACAACAACAAGAACAAAGGCGCATCCAGGGCGGAAGCCGCGCAGGCCCTCGGCCTGCTGCGCCGCGCCGCTGAACCGGACCGCGCCCACCTGGGCTGGGCCACGCTGTGGCTGGTCATCGCCGCCGCGCTGGAAGTGGTCGGTCCCCTGCTCGGCAAGAAGCTGATCGACGAACACCTGCTGCCGCACCACCTGGACTGGACCCGCATGGCCCTGCTGCTGGCCGGCGTGGTGGTGACCGGCATGGCCGCTTCCTGGCTGCGCTTCTTGCAGCTGGTGCGCCTGTCCGGCCTGGCGATGCGCTCGGTGCAGCGCCTGCGCGAATGGGTGTACGACCACGTGCTGCGCCTGCCGATGGCGTTTTTCGACCGCGCCATCACCGGCCAGCTGGTCAGCCGCGTCACTAACGACACCGAGGCGGTGAAGACCCTGTACATCCAGGTCCTGTTCGTAATTTTGGACAGCAGCATCGTGCTGGTCGGGACCTCGATCGCGATGGCCTGGCTGGACTGGCGCCTGATGCTGATCGTGCTGGCCCTCGTTCCCGCGGTGCTGGGCATCGTCTGGCTGTACCAGAGGTTGTCGGCGCCGGCCGTCACCCGGGCGCGCGCCCTGCGCAGCGACATCAACGGCCAGATGGCGGAATCGATCGGCGGCATGAGCGTGCTACAGGCGAACAATGCCCAGAACCGCTTCGGCGAACGCTTTGCGGGCACCAACGAGCAGCACTACAAGGCGCGCGTGGCGGAACTGCGCGCCAACGCCTTCCTGCTGCGTCCCGCACTCGACTTCCTCAACGTGGTGCTGCTGGCGGTGGTGATCTACAGCTTTGGGCAGCGCAGCATGAACGCGGTCGAGGTCGGGGTCCTGTACGCCTTCATCAGCTACATCGCGCGCGTGGTCGAGCCCCTCATCCAGATCACGATGCAATTCAGCGGCCTGCAGCAGGCGGTGGTCGCGACCGCGCGCGTGGCCGGCCTGCTGGACGAGGAAGGCGCGCCGGAACACGGCCGCCGCCGCATCGATACGAGCAGCAGCGGCGGCCGCCCGGCCGACGGCCCGGCCAACGTCGACCCGGACGCGCCGGCGGTGCGCGTGCGCGACCTCAGCTTCGCCTACATCGAAGGCCAGACAGTGCTGCACGGGCTGTCGCTCGAGATCCCGAAAGGCGCCTTCTTCGGCATCGTCGGCCACACCGGCAGCGGCAAGTCGACCCTGCTGTCGCTGCTGCTGCGCTACTACCCGGCGCGCCAGGGCGGCATCGAACTGTTCGGCGAGCCGCTGGCGGCGATCGGCAACGAGCGCTTCCGCAGCGAGGTCGGCCTGGTGCCCCAGGATCCCTTCCTGCTGGCGGCGTCGGCACGCGAGAACATCGACATGGGGCGCGGCCTGCCGATGGCCGCGATCGATGCGGCGGCGCGCGCGGCCCATGCCCACGGCTTCATCTCCACGCTGGAGCAAGGCTACGACACGCCGCTGGGCGAAGGCGGCTCGCGCCTCTCGTCCGGCCAGAAGCAGCTGATCGCGATCGCGCGCGCACTGGCCGGCCAGCCGCGCGTGCTGCTGCTGGACGAAGCCACCTCGCGCATCGACAGCCAGACCGAACAGATCGTGCAGCAGGCGCTGACGGAATTGCGCGGCAAGGTGACCATCATCGCCATCGCGCACCGCCTGTCGACCATCCGCGACGCCGACCGCATCATCGTGCTGAACCATGGCCGCATCAGCGAAGCGGGTAGCCACGATGACCTGATGCGCATCGAAGGCGGCTTGTACCAGAGGCTTTATTTGCTGCAGCAACTGGCGGTCTGAATGCTTTTCCGATCACAAAAATAGCGTTCATGTATTAACAGCCAACAAAGATGTGTCTTTTTCGCATACGGAGCATAAAAAAGGCATTTTGCTCGCAAGCAAGAGCCCTATAATCCAAGGTCGTATCCCTTTTCGGGGATGCATTCATCTCCCTGGACGCTATGTTGGCAAGCCTGAATCGCGCTTCACAACACCGTTGCAGCCGCGTATCGATCGGTGCGCCGCTGCTGGCCCTGTTGCTGGCATCAGGTGCCGCGCAGGCTGCGCCGGACACGCCCATGACGCTGCGCCAGCGCCTTGCCGAGATCCAGGAAATCACCCGCATCAATCCGCAGCGCGCGCTGCCGCTGCTGGCCAAGGCGGAACCCGACCTGCCGGCCGCCGCGCCGGGCGACCATGTCTACTTCCTCAGCCTGTCCTGCATCGCCCAGTACAGCCTGGGCCATCACGACCGCGCCCTGCCGCTGTGCGAACAGGCGCTGGCGCTGGCGCGCCAGCACGGCGACCGCGATGACATCGCGCGCGCCCTGCTGTCCAAGGCCTATGCGCTGTTCGCCATCAACGAGATGGCGCAATCGCACCAGCTGGTGTGGGAAGCGGAACGCCTGGCCGCGCACAGCCAGGACCTCGAGCTGCGCATCCGCTCGATCATCTCGTCCGGTGAATCCTTCGCCGAGGAAGGCAACTTCCCGAACGCGCTGACCCGGTTGCAGGCCGCCGTCACCCAGGCGCGCCAGAGCGGCGACCCGCTGCTGATGGTGGTCTCGCTGAATTCGCTGGCCTACCTGTACAACCAGATGCGCGAGCACGACAAGGCCTTCGCCGTGCTGGACGAAGCGTATCGCGTCGCCGAGCGCCTCGGTTCGCCGGGCCGGCTGGCGATCCTGAAGAATACCGAATACGGCGTGGCGATCGATTCCGGCCAGCTCCCGCGCGCCCTCAAGGCGATGCTGACCGAACTCGAACTGGCGCGCCGCATCAAGGCCGGCCCGACGATCGCGACCGCGCTGGTCAACCTGGCCGACTGCAATTTGAAGCTGCGCGACTACCCGGCTGCCTTGTCGTTTGCCCAGCAGGCGCTGGAACAGGCGCGCCGCATCAACGACGAGCGCATGATGGCCACCGCGCGCATCAACGTCGGCCAGGCCTACCTGGCGATGGGACGCCTCATCGACGGCAAGAAGAACATCGACGAAGGGATGGCCTGGCACGAAAAGGCCGGCAACAAGCCCGACCTGCAGATGCTGCAGGCCGAGTACGGCGAGGCGCTGGAGCGCGCCGGCGACTACGCCGCGGCGCTGAAGGCCTACCACCGCGAGCGCGCGCTGTCGAACGAGCTGTTCGAAAAGCGCCGCCAGAAGGCGATGGTGGAACTCCAGGAAAAATACGAGGCCGACAAGCGCCAGCGTCAGATCGAACTGCTGCGCCAGGAAAATCAGGTCAAGTCCACCGAGATCGACAACCGCCGCCTGCAACAGCGCATCTGGTGGCTGCTGGCGACGGTGTTCGCCCTGGCCTCGGCGGTGGTGCTCCTGTTGTACCGCAAGGTGCGCCAGACCAACGCCCAGCTCGAAGAAAAGAACCTCGAACTCAAGCAGCAGAGCGCACGCGATCCGCTGACCGGCCTGTACAACCGCCGCCACTTCCAGGAATTCATGCGCGGCTACCAGGCGCCGGACCGCCGCGGCGCCGGCGCGGATGGCGAGATGGTCAGCGCGCTGTTCCTGCTTGACGTCGACCACTTCAAGCACATCAACGACAC
>CAJYQM010000337.1 GCA_913777025.1 uncultured Massilia sp.
TCGGACAGCGTGTACACGCCGAAGATGGTGCCGCGCTTGTCGGCGCCGGCGATGACCAGCGCCCGCGCCACGCCCGGCATCGGATCGCGCACGGCCTGGACCAGGTAGCCTTCCCACTTGCCGCGCACGGCCCCGGCATCGATGCGGCCCTCGCGCGCCAGGCGGTCGATCAGCGCGCTTTTACCGAGCGTGCCGACCAGGATCAGGTCCTGGCCGGGCGCCGCATCGCCGGTCGCCGGCCGCCTGCCGGTGACCCGGCCGATGTCCTCGCTCAGCGTGCTCGCCGCGCGGCGCACGCCGGGGTAGTCGTCCTTGTCGACCACGAGCCGGGCATCGGCCAGGCGCAGCGCGCCGTCCGCCGCCTCGAAGCGCACGAAGGGGCGCTCGCCCAGCGCCCGGGCGGGCGCCGCGCCCAGGCTGGACGCCAGGATGGCCAGGGCGAGCAGGAAGCGCAGGATGCGCCGCGGATCCATCTTCATGGTGTTCCTTTGTCGTTCAGGTCCGGCACGGCTGCCGTCCAGGTAAAGCGCACGCCGTCACCACCGCCGGGTGCCGGGCCCGGGCTGTCCGCCGTGATCGCGCCGGTGCGCGCGTCGATGCGCAGGAAACGGTGGGTGACGAGCGACATCAGGGCCAGCTCGCCTGTCGGCGTTTCGATCCACTGGAAGCTGTGCGCCGCCGCAGCGGGGCCGGGCTGCAGGCCGGCGCGGCCATCGGCGGCCACGCCCAGGTAGTCCGCGCCGGATTGCAGGGCCACGCGACCCAGGCCCATGTCGCGCACGGCGAAGGGCGACGGCGCCCCGCGCCCGAGCTGCCCGCCGGCGGCACGCAAGCCTCCCGTGGCCTTGTACGATGCCAGCAGGATGCGCTGGCCGAACGGGATCGGCCGCATCAGGCCGCGCGGATGGGGTTCATGGACGTCGACGCTGTCGAAGTCGGCGTAGCCGCCCTTTCCGCCCTTGCGGTTGTAGGCGAACAGCGCGTAGCGCACGCCCTGGAAAGTGGTGAGCTGGTACACCATGGTGAACGCCGCGCCGATCGGCGTGAAGCTCTTGCCGTCGAGCGAATAGCTGAAGCGCGCCTGCTCGGTCAGGAAGTCGCAGTCGGCGCGCAGCCATATGCGCGCGGCGCCGACGTCCACGCGGCTGGCCTTGCCCGTCGCCTGGTCGTACAGCGTGAGCGTCAGGCCTGCCGCGGTCTTTTCGACGCCCAGCGTCGCATACGGCAGGTTCAGGAGACCCAGCCCGGCCACGTCCCCGTCCTTCAAACCCGCCGCATCGAGCGTCACGGTCGGCGCCGACATGGGGCCGACCGCGCGCTGGGTCAGGCTGTTGCGCGCCTCCCAGAACGAGGCCGCCGGCAAGGTGTGCAGGCGCAGGAAGCCCGGCCGCTCGCGCAGCGACCACATGCCGTCGACCGGCACGTGGTTCCACTGCCAGACCGGCTTGAGCGCCGCCGCCGAGAAATCGTCGCTGCGCTCGTAAGGCACGGCGACCGGCTGCGGCGCCGCCGTCTTCGGCTTCACCCAGGTGCGCGGTGTGCGTCCCAGGTTGCCGGGCAGGCCGAAATACGGCCAGCCATCCTTCCAGGTGACCGGGGACAGCGCCAGCAGGCGGCCCACGGCACTGAAGTCCATCATCGAAAACCCCCACCACTCGCCGGCCGGCGTCAGGATGATGCCGCCCTGGTGCAGCGGCCCCGCCGATTTGGCGGGATCGGGCGGCGCGATCTCGAACGGCGGCGCCTTGTTCTTCAGCGCGTGGCCGGACGACATGCCGAAGGCCTCGTCGCGGCTGATCGCCTGGTTCACCTCGTACGGCCCGTAGACCTTGCCGGCGCGCGCGGCCGGCATGCGAAAGCCCCCCGCGTAGTTGGCGCTCAGGATGTAGTACTTGCCGCCGATCTTGTAGAAGTGCGCGCCCTCGCCCATGCCGTCCGTCTTCGCGAACAGCACCTTCTCGGTGCCGGGCACGATGTCGGTGAGGTCGGCTTCCAGCTGCGCGATGTGCATGTCCTGGTGACCCCAGACCACGTAGGCCTTGCCATCGTCATCGAACAGGACCGACAGGTCGTGCAGGCCGCGCTTCATCTCGCGGTGGGTCCACGGGCCCTTCGGGTCGGTCGTGCTGTAGATCTGGGTCGCGCGGCCGTTCACGTTGCTGAAGATGTAGAAGGTGCCGTCGCGGTAGCGCAGGCTCGGCGCCCAGATGCCGCGTCCGTAGATGTTCTTGCCGTCCTCGAGCCGGTAGGCCGGGCCGAAATCGAGCTTGTCCGAGGCGTAGCTCAGGAACTCCCAGTTGACCAGATCCTTCGAACGCAGCACCGGCAGCCCGGGCATGGCATGCATGGTGGTGCCGGTCAGGTAGAACCAGTCGCCCACCTTGATCATGTCCGGGTCCGAGAACTCGTCGTAGAACAAGGGGTTCGTGAACGTGCCGTTGCCGTTGTCGGCGGTCCAGGTCCGGGCCCCGGCCAGCGGGGCCGCGCCGGCATACAGGAAGGCCAGTGCCGCGGCGATGGCCGCGGCGCGGCCGGTATGTTTGCGCATCGCCATGTCAGAAGGTGGTCCGCAAGGACATCGTGTAGCTGCGGCCCGGATCGTTCTGGTCGTAGACCGCGTTGGCGAATTGCGTGTAGTTCTGGCTCTTCGCCCGGTTCAGGTTCCAGACGCTCAGGGTCAGGTCCGTGTTGTAACGGAAATCGAACATCTTCTGCAGGTTCAGGCCGGCCGACAGGTCCACCTGCGAGCGCCCGGTCGAGTAGGCATACACGCCGGGCGACAGGCCGGTGCTGGTGTTGCTGATCAGGCTGGAGGTGTACTGGCGCGCCACACGCAGGTTCAGGCCGTTGCGCTCGTAGTAGACGGTCAGGTTGTTGGTCCGCGGCGGCACGCCCGCCACCGGCGGCGATCCCGCCACTTCGTCGGTCTGCTTGGTGTAGGTGAAGTTGCCGGTGAAGCCGAAGCCCTTCACCGGCAGCATGTCCAGCGGCTGCTGCCAGGTGAATTCGAAACCGCGTACCTTGAGCTTGGTGTTGATGTCGTAGGGTTCGGTGATGATCACGTGCTTCTGGTCGCGCCCGCCGGCGGCATCCACGGCCGCCTGCTGCGCATCGGTCAGGCCCACCGTGCCGTAGATCTGGTCCAGCTGGGACAGCGTGTAGTCGACCAGGCGCTGGCCCGGCCGGCTGACGATGTCCTTGGCAAAGCCGGACAGCGCCACGTAGCCCTCGCGGCTGAAGTACCACTCCAGCGCCAGGTCGAGCGCATTCGCCTTGAAGGGCTTGAGGTTCGGGTTCGACACGCTGCCCTGGTTCACGCCCTGGTCGCCGAGCGTTAGCTGGGTCTGGTGCAGGTCGGCCGGGTTGGCCCGGGTCATCGACTTGGAACCGGCCACGCGCGCGATCAGGTCGCGCGTCAGGTTGTAGGACACGTTGAAGGACGGCAGCACGTTGTGGTACTTGGTCGTTTCGTAGACCCAGGTCTGCACGTTGGGGTAGCGCCCGCCGTTCTGCAGGTTCTGCGCGGCGTTGCGCGGATCGGCCGGGTTCTGCGGCGCGCCGATGGTCTGCTCGGTCGTCGCATAGCGCACGCCCGCGTTGTAGCGCAGCGTGTGGCCGAACACCGGGAGCCGGCCATTGGTCTCGACATAGAAGGCGCTGACTTTCTCGCGCAGGTAGCCGCCGCCGGCGGTCGCCACGCCGTACATGTGCTGCTTGAAGTTCTCGTAGTTGGTGTCCTTCGCAAACCGGTCCCAGTCGACCGTGATGAAACCGTGGTCGCTCTTGTGCACGTACTTGGCCAGGTCGGCATTGGTCACCTTCGACCCCAGGTAGACCAGCTGCGCCGTCTGGCCGGCGGTGGCGCCGGTGCCGTAGCCCGGGTACAGCGACGGGTCCAGCGCCACGCCCGGGGTGGACCGCCCGTCGCACTGTCCTTGCAGCGCCGTGTTCGGCGCATAGAAGGCGTAGCTGACGTTGTTCCCGCACACGTAATTCATCCATGCTTCGGGATTCGTGTAGTCGCTGCCGGTGAAGCGGCGCGTGATGTCGTCGAAGGAGCCGCCGACCTTGATCGCGAACTTTTCCTCGCCCCAGTTCAGGTTCAGGCGCGTGCCCTTGGTCGTGTTGGTGCGCTGGTACAGGTCGGTGCGCAGGCCGGACAGGTTCTGGCCCGCCTGGTACCAGCCGAAGGCGCTGGGGTCGTTGATGTCGATGTTGCTGGTGATCTTGGGGATCTGGCCGGGGCTGGTGTTGTCGTAGTTGATCACCGACGGTGCCGAGCGCGTCGCCACCAGCACCGACGGCGTGTCGCGCCAGAAGCCGCTGTCGGTGTAGTTGACGTGGCCG
This sequence comes from uncultured Massilia sp., assembly GCA_913777025.1. GTDB lineage: Bacteria > Pseudomonadota > Gammaproteobacteria > Burkholderiales > Burkholderiaceae_D > Telluria. The sequence goes on from CAJYQM010000337.1 coordinate 4,348, forward strand.
TCGACCGTCAGCTTGTCGCTGGCGCGCCATTCGAAGCCCGGATTCAGGCTGCGGAAGTGGGTGTTCTCGGTCAGCGGGCGGAATTCGAGCGACCAGAAGGTGTTGGCCAGCGTGCCCTGGGTGATCGTGCAATAGGCCGAGCAATCGCTCTTGTCGAACTGCAGGCCGATCGGGATGGGGGTATTCGCGCGCATGCCGACGTTCATCGATTCCTGCGTCATCCGGTTGCCCTTCTGGGCGAACAGGGCGTCGAGGTAGAAGTCCCATCGGTCGTTGGGCTGCCACTGGAAGCTCAGCACTTCGCCGCGGCGCTTGCGCGCGCCGTCGTAGACCAGGTAGCGCGGCAGGCGGCCCATCAGGCCGTTGTCGATCTGCTGGATGGTGGCGCCGGGGTTCAGCGCCAGCAGCATGTTGCGGTCGATCGCGGCGCCCGGCTTGAGCACGGCTTGCGCGTAGGCCGGCAGCAGGTTCGTCGGCAGCCCCGACGGCACCGTGGCGGGGCTGTTGAAGTAATCGCCGCCGAGCGAGGCCGGGTCCGAGGCATTCCTCTGGTTGGCGTTGAGGCGGAAGGTGCGCATGTCGACGGTCTGGAACACGTCGGTGTGGTATTTCGTATTGCCCCAGGCGAAACCGGCCAGCGCGCCGACCTTGCCGAAGCGGGTGTTCCAGGTGTTGCTGACCAGGGCCGAGCCGGTATTGCCCCACTTGCCGTCCTGGTCACGGTAATTGCCGCTGGCGGTGAAGGCCGAGCGGAAGCCGCTCTTGTCGAACGGGCGCACGCTGCGCATGTTGACCGTGCCGGCCACGCCACCTTCCATGATGTCGGCCTGCTGACTCTTGTAGACGGTCGCGCTGCGGAACAGTTCGGACGGCAGGAAGTCCATGTCGACTTCGCGGTTGGCGCTGATGGTGCCGCCCCAGCTGCCGGCCGACGCCGCCGCCATCGGCGCGCCGTTCAGCAGCACGCGGGTGAAGGCCGGGCCCATGCCGCGGATCGAAATGCTCATGCCTTCGCCGTCGATCGCCGCGCGCTGCACCTGCACGCCCGGCACGCGCGAGAGCGCATCGGCGATGTTCGGATCGGGGAACTTGCCGATGTCTTCGGAAAACACGGTGTCGGTCAGGCCGTTGTTGTCGCGTTTCTCGTTGGCTGACAGGGCCAGCGAGCTGCGGTAGCCGGTCACGTTCACGACGGATACGGCTTTGTCTGCCTTCGCCTGGGACTGGGACCGGGGCTCGCCGGGCGGCGTGTCGGTTGCCGGCG
>CAJYQM010000338.1 GCA_913777025.1 uncultured Massilia sp.
GACGGTGCGTGGCTTCCCGGGCGAGTGGGCCAAGCTGCACGCCTACCACGACGTGCTGTGCAAGGAACAGGGCTCGACCTGCGAGACGTGGAAGCCGGCCAGCTTCGCCGACCCGGCCGCCACCAACACCCAAACCGAGAAGACCCGCGCTGCCTATACACAGCTGCGCTTCGGCTGGGATGACCTGAAGTACCCGATCGACGGCAATATCGGCATTCGCTACGTGAAGACCAAGAGCAACGGCAATGGCTACGTCTCGTTCACCCCGCCAGCCGCCACTGTGGTCGGTGCCGGCATTCCGGTCAGCGGCCAGGAGAAGCTGATCAACATCGCGGCGTTCGCACAAGCCCAGTCGGCCAGCAATTCCTACGATAACTGGCTGCCCAGCCTGAATCTGCGCATGAAGTACAGCGACAAGCTGCAGTTCCGCTTTGCCGTGGCCAAGGCGATGTCGCGCCCCGACTTCAACCAGCTGCAGGTGCAGACGACCTTGAGCGCCGCGAACCAGCAGACCACCTTCAAGGATGCCGCCGGCACCACCACCGCAGTGCAGTTCAACGGCACCAGCCTGACCGGCCTCAGCGACGGCAACCCGCGGCTGAAACCGACCACGGCCACCAACGTCGATCTGACCGCCGAGTGGTATTTCGCCAAGGCCGGTTCGCTGACCTTCTCAGCCTTCAACAAGGACATCAAGGACATCGTCATCACGCAGAACTACGGCTACACGGCGAACGACGTCACCGGCAAGCCTCAGACCTTTATCGTGACGGGTCCGGTCAACGGCGCCAAGGGCTTTGCCCGCGGCTTCGAGATCGCCCACCAGCAGTACTACGATTTCGTGCCCGACTGGCTGCGCGGCATCGGTACCCAGGCTAGCTGGACCTATGTATCGAGCGAGCGCAAGCTGAACAAGCCAGTATTCGAAGCGTGGTGCTCAGGTAACGACGCGGCGTCGAACTACAACCTGAACATCAATGGCTGCGATACCGACTCGCGCCCGTTCGGCAAGACTCCGCTGCAGGGCCTGTCGCGCCACACTATCAACCTGGCCGTCATGTACGAGCAGCACGGCCTGTCGATGCGCCTGGCCTACAACTGGCGCTCGCGCTACCTGCTGGGGGTGAACCAGTGGGGCAGCCGCGGCACCAATGCGCTGGATACCAATCCGAACGGCGATCCGGCACGCTTCCTGGTCCCGACGACCAACAGTGACCAGGCATACGGCCTACCCCTGTACCAGGCACCGTACGGCCAGCTGGACGGCTCGATCTTCTACGACTTCACGGACAAGTTCCGTGTCGGCCTGGAAGCCACGAACCTGACCAACTCGTACACGCGCCAGATCATGGAGCAGCACGCGGGCAACTTCACACGCCAGGTCTTCATGAGCGGCCCGCGCTACACCCTGCTGGCACAGTACTCGTTCTGATCGCATGATCCTCACCGCCGCCGCGTCCTTCCCGGGCCGCGGCGGCGCTTTCTTTTCAAACCAGGAGACCTTCATGAACATCCAAGGCGAAATGATCATCGGCAGGCAGGCGGTGCGCGGCAGCGCCGGCTCGCTGCGTGCCTACAACCCGGCCACGCAAGCCGAGATCGAACCCGATTTCGGCACCGCCACCGTGGACGATCTGGCAAGTGCCTGCCAACTCGCCGAGCAAGCGTCCGACGCCTACCGCGCGATGCCGCTCGAACAGCGCGCGCGCTTCCTGGAAACCATCGCCGAGAAGATCCTGGCCATCGGCCCGGTCCTGATCGAGCGCGCGGCGCAGGAATCCGGCCTGCCGGCGGCGCGCCTGGAGGGCGAGCGCGGGCGCACCGTGAACCAGCTGCGCCTGTTCGCCAAGGTGGTCCGCGACGGCCACTTCCTGGAAGCGACCCTGGATGCCGCCCTGCCCCAGCGCACGCCGCCGCGCCCGGACCTGCGCATGCGCAAGATCCCGCTCGGCCCGGTCGCGGTGTTCGGCGCGTCCAACTTCCCGCTGGCCTTTTCGGTGGCCGGCGGCGATACCGCGTCCGCACTGGCTGCCGGCTGCCCGGTCGTGGTCAAGGCCCACAACGCCCACCTGGGCACCTCGGAACTGGTGGCCAAGGCCGTGCGCGAGGCGGCCGAGGAATGCGGCATGCCGGAAGGCGTGTTCTCGATGCTGATCGGCGAAGGGAACCAAATCGGCGCCGACCTGGTCGGCCATCCGGCCATCAAGGCCGTCGGCTTCACCGGCTCGCGCGGCGGCGGCCTGGCGCTGGTGCGCATCGCGGCCGCACGCAGGGAACCGATCCCGGTGTATGCCGAGATGAGCAGCATCAATCCACTGTTCCTGCTGCCCGGCGCGCTGGCCGAAAAAGGCGCCACGCTGGCGCCGGGCTTCGTCGACTCGCTGGTGCTGGGCGTCGGCCAGTTCTGCACGAACCCGGGCCTGGTGATCGGCCTGGCCGGGGAACAGCTGGAAGCCTTCACGGCCGCCGCCGCCCAGGCGCTTGCCGCCAAGGGCGCCGGCACCATGCTGACCGCCGGCATCCACAAGGCCTATGTGGACGCGATCGAGAAGCGCGGCGGCGTCCCGGGTCTCACGCTGGTCGCGCGCGGCACGGGTGTGACAAACGCGGAGGGACAGGGCTGCGCCGGCCAGGCCGCGCTCTACCTGTGCGATGCCGCCACCTTCCTCGCCAACCCGGCACTCGAGGAAGAAATCTTCGGACCGGCCTCGGTGATGATCGCCTGCCGCGACGAAGCCGAGATGCTGGCCGTGGCCAATCACCTCGAGGGCCAGCTCACCGCCACCGTGCACGCGACAAGCGCCGACCTGAGTATCGCCGGCCAGCTGCTGCCGGTCCTGGAGCGCAAGGTCGGCCGCATCCTGTTCAACGGTTTCCCGACCGGCGTCGAAGTCTCGCACGCGATGGTGCATGGCGGCCCCTTCCCGGCCACCTCGGACAGCCGTACCACTTCGGTCGGCGCCACGGCCATCGAGCGCTTCCTGCGACCGGTATGCTACCAGGACGTGCCGAGCGAACTGCTGCCCCAGGAACTGCGCGACGCCAACCCGCTGGGTCTGGCCCGCGTGATCGACGGCCAGTTGCGCGTCGGCTGAAACCCGCCCTATAAATTATCACCCTCGTGCGCGCACCGGGGGGCTGACATCTGCGACAATCGCCTTTCGATCAGCCCTCCCTGTGCCCGCATCATGAACAAACCATTCAAACGCATCCTGTTCACCGGCGCCGCCGGCAACCTGGGACGCAGGCGGCGTCCCA
>CAJYQM010000339.1 GCA_913777025.1 uncultured Massilia sp.
GATCTGGCCAGGTCGACCACGCTGCCGTCGGCGTCGGTCAAGCGCGCGCCGAGCAGCATGCCCGCCGTATGGCCGCCCATCGAATGGCCGGCCACGGCGACGCGCGTGCGGTCCACGCGTCCCGCCAGCCCGGGCACCGCGGCTTCGATGCCCTCGAAGCCGTCGAGGATGTGTTTCATGTCCTCGACCCGCGAGCGCCAGAACAGCGGTCCGCCCTCGCTTGCCGGGTCCAGGCCCAGCCAGCGCGAACTCAGGTGGGTCGGCTGGATCACCACGAAACCCCGCGCGGCAAGGAAGTTGGCGAGGGGACCGTAGCCATTCAGCGAGGACAGGTTGTTCGACGGGCCGTGGCCGTGCGAGAGCAGCAGGACGGGCAGCGCGTCGCCGGCGACCGGTACCGTGACCCGCATCTGCAGGTCGACGGCGCGTCCGGGCATGGGCAGCACCACGGGAGAGACCGACATGATGCTGCCGGCGGCGCCGGTGGGCAGGCGCGCCGCCTGGCCGATCGCGGCATGGTCCAATGGGACGCGCAGGCCGGTGGTGGCGGTTGCAAGGCTTGCGACTGGCAGTTGTTCGTACATGTTCCGCTCCAGGAAAGGGTGAATGAGAACAATACGCGCCCTGTGCAAGACTTTCTACAGCCAACAGTCGCTAATTCTTTTGCGATAGTCCGGAGTGTGCGTGGGCTGGAGGATCGGGGTGCGGACCTTCAGCCGGTCGCACCTGGTCAGGCGAAGAATCCGCGCAACTGCTCGTGCACCCACGGATAGAATTCCTCGGCCTTCGTGCCCAGCTGGACCTTCAGCGCCTTCGTGACGTCGTCGGCCAGGATCTCGACCAGGCCGGCGGCGATGCCGTCGTAGGCCTGGGTGACGACGTGCTCGGCACTGACCTTGGGGATGTCCCAGCGCGCCGACATCGGCGTGTCGATCATGCCGACCAGCAGGCCCACGACCTGGGTCCGCTGGCCTTCCAGGGCGAGACGCAGGGCATTGGTCGCCGACCACATCGCCGCCTTGGAGGCGGCGTAGCCGGTCGGCACGCTGAGCCAGGCGGCGGCCGAGAGGATGTTCAGCAGCGTGCCGCCGCCGTTCGCCGCCAGAACCGGCGTGAACGCGTTGGCGACGGCCAGGTTGCCGAAGAAATTCGTCTCGAAGATGCGGCGCAGTTCGTCCACCGGCCCGCCGATCGAATCGCCGGCTGGCGCGATGGCCGCGTTGTTGATCAACAGATCGACGTCGGGTGCGGCCGCCACCGCGCGCGCGACCTCGCCGGGATCGGTGATGTCGAGTGCGAGGCCCACGATGCGCGGGTCGTCCCATTGCTTCGGACGGCGCGCTGCCGCATAGATTTTGACGGCGCCGCGCTGCAGCGCCTGGCGCACGAATTCCTCGCCAAGCCCGCCATTCGCCCCCGTGACGAGCACGGTCCTGCCATCGAGTGATCGCATCATGTATCCTCCTGGGTTAAGTGGGGAACATCCCCGGTCGAAAATATACGGGGACTATCCCCACTTAGTCAAGGAGATTGATATGGCATCCGTTCGCCCGTCCGCCGCGGCAGCGCCGCGACCCATGCGGGCCGACGCGCAACGCAACCGCGAGGCCATCCTCGCCGCGGCCCGCGACACCTTCGAGGAAGAGGGGGTGCTCGCTTCCCTGGACGGGATCGCGCTGCGCGCCGGTGTCGGCAACGCCACGCTGTATCGCAATTTCCCGACGCGCGCCGACCTGCTGGCCGCCGTGATGGTGGACAAGATCGCCGGCATGCTGGCGCTGGCCGGCAAGCTCGCGGGCACGCTCGATGCGCGCGAGGCGCTCGCGGAGTGGTTGTTCCAGCTGACCTGGGCACTGCGCATCTGGCACGACCTGCCGTACTGCATCGCCTCGGCGCAGTGCGACCCCGCGTCCTCGATCAATGCGGCCAGTGCGCAGATGCTGGCCGAGACCGGCAGGCTGCTCGAGCGGGCCAGGGAGGCGGGCATGGCCTCGTCCGCCGTCACCGCCGCCGAGCTGTTCGAACTGGCGACGATCCTTTCCTGGGGCGTCGACCGTTACGGCGACGACGAGGCGGCGGCGCGGCGCCGCGTCGCGATGGCGATCGCGGGGGTGTTCCAGGTGCCTGCATAAAGGGCCGGGCGGCCGTTTCCCTCATGGCCCGGCAAGCGGCGGCGCATCGATGCGCCGCCAGGCCGGCGCTCTCCTTGCGCTGCCGCACCCCCGGGCATCAGCGCAGCACGCGTCGCAGGTCGGCCGGCAACTGGTAGACGGGGCAGTAGCGGTAGGTCGTCGCTGCGCCGCGGATGGCCTGGGTGAAGGTGAGGGCGTCGCGCACCAGCACCTGCTGGCGCTGGACGGCGCGGCGGCCGGGACCGGCGCCGCTGTCGATGCAGCTCTGGTCGACCGTGAAGCGCCCGCCCTTGCGGGCGCGCACGTCCACCCGGCATGCGCGGCTGTGCGCGGTGGCCAGGCCACGGCCGTCGTACTGGCGGATCGCCGCATTCGGCGGCGCTTCGCAGCTGGACCCGCGCGCCACGTAGATGCCGGGTTTCAGGCGGTAGACGCCGCCGGGCGGCGGCGTGGTGTCGACGCTGGCGCGGGCGGCCATGGCGCCGCACAGCA
>CAJYQM010000340.1 GCA_913777025.1 uncultured Massilia sp.
CGAGTTCTTCTTGATGTTCAGCGCGTTGTTCAGGCTTTCACGAAAGCCGCTGACGATCACGGTGTTGGGCGATTCGGGGCTGCCGTTCGCCTGCGCGCCCTGGGCTTGCGCCTGGGCCTGGGCCTGGGCCTGGGCTTGCGCCTGGGTTGCGCCCACCAGGGCGAGGGCAGCGATCGTCATCAGCCGCAGTGGAAACCGGGGAAGGCACGCCGTCGCGTGAGTTGCCTGTCTCATCTTTCTCTCCATTTTTATACGAATAAACCGATTACCTCGGCTTTTAATATATTAGGGACATTCCGCAACGATACGTTTCCCAATCACAAACACTCAATTCGGTGAGTGTTTCGCAGTTCCAATCATTTTCTTGAGCGAAAACGTTTTATCCTGCCAATCCACTCGAACGCGATTACACTGTGTTCATAATTTATTAAAAACCGCCGCCGAGACACGGCACCGCACCAGAAGGACCTCCTGCATGCAGCACAAGCTCATCGCATCCGCCCTCGCCCTCCTTGCCGGCCAGGGCTGCGCGGCCGACTTCAATGTCCGCGATTATGGCGCCCGCGGCGACGGCAGCACGGCCAACACCGCCGCGATCCAGCAAGCCATCGACGCCGCCGCGAAGGAAGGCGGCACCGTCGTGTTCCCGGCCGGGACCTATCTCACCGGCGCGATCTTCGTGAAGTCCGGCGTCACGCTCAGGCTCGACAAGGGCGTGACGCTGCGCGGCTCGCGCAACATCGACGACTATCCGATGATGCCGACGCGGATCGCCGGCATCGAGATGCGCTGGCCGGCGGCGCTGGTCAACGTCTACAAGCAGTCGAAGGCGGCCATCGTCGGCGAAGGCACGATCGACGGCGACGGCAAGGTGTTCTGGGACCAGTACTGGGCGCTGCGCAAGGAGTACCAGCCGCGCGGCCTGCGCTGGGCCTCGGACTACGACGCGCGCCGTCCGCGCCTGGTGCAGGTGTTCGATGCCAGCGGCGTGAAGCTCGGCGGCGGCCTGCAGCTGCGCCGCTCCGGCTTCTGGACCGTGCACGTCTGCTATTCGGAAGACGTGACGGTGGACGGCGTCAGCATCGACAACAACGAGGAAGGCCATGGCCCCTCGACCGACGGCATCGACATCGATTCCTCGCGCAAGGTCCTGGTGGCCAATGCCGACATCGCCGTCAACGACGACGCGCTGGTGCTGAAGGCCGGCCGCGACGCCGACGGCCTGCGCGTGAACCGCCCGACCGAGGACGTGGTCATCCGCGACGTCAAGGTGCGCGCCTCGAAAGGGGGCATCGTGTTCGGCAGCGAGACCTCGGGGGGCTTTCGCAACATCGAAGCCTACCGCCTGAGTTTCGACGAGAAGACGCCAGTCGGCATCCTGTTCAAGTCCTCGCACACGCGCGGCGGCTGGGGCGAGAACATCCGCCTGCACGACATCACGATGAACGGCACGCCGGTGGTCATGCGCGTCAACATGAACTGGAATCCGAACTACAGCAACACGGTGATCCCGGCCGAGGTCAAGGCCGTGCCGGAACACTGGAAGGTCATGACCACGCCGGTGCCGCGCGAAAAAGGCATCGCCCACTTCCGCGACGTGCGGGTCTGGAACGTCAAGGCCACCGGCGCGAAAAGCGCCTTCGAGGTGGCCGCCTATCCGGAGGCGCCGCTGCGCGGCTTCCGGTTCGAGAACCTCGACATCGAAGCGAAGACCGGCGGCTACCTGCGCGACGCCGAGGACTGGCGCTTTAGCGGCACGACGCTGCGCCTGCCCGCGGACGCGCCGCTGGAGGTCGGCCAGGCCAGCAGCGTGACCGGCCTGCCCGCCGGCAGCTTCGTGGTCCGCGCACCGGAGAAGAATGGATGAACGCCCCCCTCATGACACGCCCCGCCCTGCTCTGCCTTGCACTGCTGTGCACCCTGTTCGATGCGCATGCCGCGTCGAAGATCGACCGCCAGGCCCTGGTCGCGCGCCACGACCCGCACCTGACGGCGATCGACCCGATGGCGCCGCTCAGCGTCGGCAACGGCCGCTTCGCCTTCACCGCCGACGTCACCGGCCTGCAGTCGCTGCCCGCGCTGTACCACGAGCAGGGCACGCCGCTCGAGACCCAGGCACGCTGGTCCTGGCATGAGGATGCCAACCCGAACGGCTACAAGCTATCCGATGCGAATCGCGACTACACGGCCTGGGGCCGCACCGTCGGCTACCCGATGAACGCCAGGACGCCGGCCGGCCAGTGGCTGCGCGAGAACCCGCACATCCAGCCGCTGCCGCAGATCGGTTTCGTGATCCCGGGCGCGGACGGCCGCGTCTTGGGCAGCGCCGACGTGGGCGCCGTCGACCAGCGCCTGGACATGTGGCGCGGCCGGCTGGACAGCCGCGTCACGCTGCTCGGCCAGCAGGTGCAAGTGAGCAGCGCCGTCGATCCGGACAGCGACACGCTCGCCCTGCGCATCAGCTCGAAGCTGCTCGCCAGCCGCGGCATCGCCGTGCGCATCGCCCTGCCCTACGGCTACCGGGCGGGCGACCACCACAATCCGCCGCTCGACTTTTCGCATGCGGACGGGCACCGGACGCAGGTCCTGGCCCAGACCGACCGGCAGCTGGTGCTGGAGCACGCGCGCGACGCCTCGCGCTACACCATGCTGCTGGCCGGCGCCGGCGCCCTGCGGATCGCCCACCCGTCCGAACACGTGTTCGAGATCGTGCCGGCCTCGGGCGAGACGCTGGAACTGAGCATCTCGTTCGCGCGCGACGGCCGTCCGCAGCTGCGCAACGCCAAGCGCGTGTTCCAGGCAAGCAGCGCGGGCTGGGACCGTTTCTGGCGCAGCGGCGCCGCCGTCGATTTCAGCGGGAGCCGCGACCCGCGCGCGGCCGAACTGGAGCGGCGCGTCGTGCTGTCGCAATACCTGACCGCCATCCAGCTGGGCGACGCCATGCCCGCTTCGGAAAGCGGGCTGACGACGTCCACCTGGTATGGCAAGCACCACGCCGAGATGGTCTGGTGGCACACCGCCCACTTCGCGCTGTGGGGCCGTCCCGCGTACACGGCGCGCACGCTGGGCTGGTTCCAGCAGACGCTGCCGGTGGCGCGCCGCATCGCGGCCGAACGCGGCCTGCAGGGTGCGCGCTGGATGAAGATGACGGGCCCGGACGGCCGCGAAAGCCCCGGCGGCAATCCGCTGATCGTCTGGAACCAGCCGCACCCGATCCATCTGGCCGAACTGCTGTACCGCGCCAACCCGACCCCCGAAACGCTGGAGCGCTACCGCGAGCTGGTGTTCGAGACCGCGCAGTGCATGGCCTCGATGCTGAACTGGGACGAGAAAGGCCAGCGCTGGGTGCTCGGCCCGCCGCTGTGGATCGCCCAGGAGATCTACGACCAGGGCACCAGCATGAACCCGACCTATGAATTGAGCTACTGGTCGCGCGGCCTGCAGATCGCGCAGCAGTGGCGCGAACGCCTCGGTATGCCGCGCGACGCCGGATGGGACCAGCGCCTTGCACACCTGTCGAAGCTGCCGCAGAAGGACGGCAAGTACGTGGCGCTGGAATCGCACCCCGACACCTGGGACAACATCGACAGCCGCCACGACCACCCCTCCTTCCTGATGGCGCTGGGCCAGCTGCCGGGCGACGGCGTCGACCGCGCCGTCATGCGCAGCACGCTGGACGCGGTGCTGGCCACATGGGACTGGAAGACAAAGATCTGGGGCTGGGACTACCCGATGATCGCGATGACGGCCGCGCGCCTGGATGCGCCCGAGCTGGCCGTCGGCGTGTTGCTCAAGTCCGATGGCCCGAACAACGGCTACACCCGGGCCGGCCACAACGTGAACACCCGGCTGCCGGTCTACCTGCCGGGCAATGGGGCGCTGCTGGCCGCCGTCGCCATGATGGCGGGCGGCTGGGACGGCGCGCCGAAACGCAACGCGCCCGGCTTCCCGGCCGACGGCAACTGGACCGTGCGCGCGGAAGGATTCAGGAAACTGCCATGACCCATCACATCCAACGACGACGCTTCCTGCGCGGCGCCACGGCGGCCGGCGCGCTGCTGGCGACCGGCACCCTGCACTTCAAGGCCATTGCCAAAGCGGCCAAAGCGGCCAAAGGCGCCCGGGACGATCCCTGGCAGCGCGCCCGGCAGATCGTCGAGCGCTGCTCGCGTCCGCTGGTCTTCCCGAACAAGGACTTCCCGATCACCGACTTCGGCGCGAGATCCAGCGCCCTGGTCCCGGCCCAATCCGTCTGGCGCAACCTGAAGCGCGCCGTGCAGACGCCCGGCCCCGGCGCCACGGACTGCTACCCGGCGATCGCCGCCGCCATCCTTGCCGCCAACGAGGCGGGCGGCGGCCGTGTGCTGATCCCGGCGGGCAGCTGGTACTGCAAGGGGCCGAGCGTGCTGCGTTCGAACGTGCACGTGCACCTGGCGGCAGGGGCGCAAGTCTATTTCAGCGCCGACCCGGCCGATTACGCGAAGTACGGCGACGTCGATTGCGGCAAGGCCGGCAAGCTGGTGCTGTCGCGCTGGCAGGGCAACGACGTGCTGAATTACTCGCCGCTGGTGTACGCGCGCGGCCAGTCGAACATCGCCCTGACCGGCGAGGACTGGACCAGCGTGCTCAATGGCCAGGCCGGCGTGAACGTGAATGCCGGCGCGGGACCGTGGTGGGACTGGATCGACCGCAAGGAAGGCGTCGTCAACGCGGCCAGCGTGAACCCGCTGAACGCGCCGCTCGACACCGTGGCGCCCTGGCTTACGCCGGCGCAGCGCGCCCTGATCCAGGGCGAGCACCCGCGCTGGAACGGCGACCCACGCTACCTGCCGGCCCTGTCCGAAGCGGGCGTGCCGGTGGCAAAGCGCATCTTCGGCATCGGCCATTACCTGCGCCCCTGCATGATCGAACTGATCGAGTGCAGCGACGTGCTGCTGGAAGGCTACCAGGTGGTCGACTCGCCGTTCTGGCAGCACCATCCGGTGGCCTGCCACAATCTGCGCATCAGCAAGGTGAACATGGAGAGCCTGGGCCCGAACAACGACGGCTTCGACCCGGAATCCTGCGACACCGTGCTGGTCGAGCACTGCAGCTTCAACACCGGGGACGACTGCATCGCCATCAAGTCGGGCAAGAACCGCGACACGCAATACGGGCCGACGCGCAACGTCGTGATCCAGGACAGCGTAATGAACAGCGGCCATGGCGGCATCACGCTGGGCAGCGAGATGGCCGGCGGGATCGAGCACGTGTCCGCGCAGCGCATCGACTTCCGCAACGCGCACTGGGCCACCGATTCCCTGGGCAGCGCGATCCGGCTGAAAGCCAACATGAACCGCGGCGGCTACCTGCGCCACCTGTACGTGCGCGACGTGACCGTGCCGAACGGCGTCGACGCCCGCGCGCGCAAGACGGCGCCGCCCGATCCGGCCAATCCGTTCAAGGGCCTGGCGACGAGCGGCGGCGCCATCGTCACCATCGACTGCAACTACGCGGCCGCCGACGACGCCGTGCGCACCCGCCCGACCGCGGTCTCGGACGTCCACATCTCGAACCTGCGCGCCGGGAACGCGAAGATGGCGGACGGCGCCTTCTCGGGCTGGCAGGCGGTGCTGATCCTGGGACCGGTCGCCGCCAGCTTCAACGGCCCGGCCGGCACCCCGATCCCGCCCGTCACCAGGGTGACCATCACCGACTGCGATTTCGGCACGCCGAGGAACGGCGCGGAGCCGGTGTACGTGCACAACGCCAGCAAGGTGGTCTTGACGAACGTGACGATCGCAGGCAAGGTCATCAATAAAACCTACTAGAAAGCGTGAGGAAAACCTCGCGCCGTTCGTCTTGACAGATGGGGACCATGGATGAGCGACCGTATCAACACTGGAGTCGTCGACTGGCTGACGATCCACTTCCTGCCGCACGAGGCGGAATTGCGCACGATGCTGCGCCGCGTCTGCAAGGACGCGGCGGAGATCGACGATGTGATCCAGGAGACCTGCTGCCGGCTGCTCGACCTGCCGGACCTCGACCACGTGCGCAGCCCGAAGCCCTTCGTCTTCCGCGCGGCCAAGAACATCGTGCTCGACCGGGTAAGGCGCGACGCCGTGGTCAGCATCGAGACCATGGCCAACCTGGAAGAGCTGGACATCGCGGACACGGCGCCGTCGCCGGACCGCGTGGTGTTCGCGCGGGAAGAACTGAAATGGGTGTTCGGCCTGATCGCCAACCTGCCGGACCGCTGCAAGTCGGTGTTCCGCGCACGCCGGGTGCTGGGCATGTCGCAGAACGAAACGGCGGCGACGCTGGGCCTGACGGACAGCGTCGTCGAACATGAAATGATGAAAGGCATGCGGCTGATGTCGGACATGATTTCGAAACACGGCGTCGAACAGCAACACCGGGTGCGCCAGGCACCCACGCCGGAACGCGTACGAAAAAAGAGCAATGTCAGAGATTGATCACGAAGCTTTCGCCTGGGTCGTACGCCAGCGCGCCCGCGGCTTGGACGACGCCGATGCGGCGCGCTTCGGCGCCTGGTTCGATGCCGACCCGCGGCACCGGGGCGCGTATGCGCGCGCCCTCGCGATCCATAACGCGATCCACCTCGCGAGCGGCGAGCCGGCTTTCCCCGCCAGGCCGGCCGAGACCGGCCCGGGCGAGGCCCGCGTGGCGCGCCGCAACCTGGTCCTGGGCGGCATGGCCGCGGGCCTGGCCCTCGCCGCCGGCCGCTTCGGCTATGCCGCGCTGAGCGACGACGCCGTGCTCACCACGGCGAAAGGCGAATTCCGCCGCGTGCCGCTGCGGGACAAGTCGATCGCGAACATCAACAGCGGCAGCCGGATCGAGGTGGCTTTCACGGAAAAGCAGCGCACGATCAACCTGCGCCAAGGCGAGGCATGGTTCGAAGTGGCCAAGGACAAATCCAAACCCTTCATCGTCGAAGCGGGCGACGCGCGCATCCGCGCGGTCGGCACCGCGTTTTCCGTGCGCCGGCAGGCGGACGGTTCGGAAGTGCTGGTGACCGAGGGCACGGTCGAAGTCTGGCGCCAGGACGGCAGTGCCCGGCGGCGCCGGGTCACGGCCGGCGAACGCGCTTTCCTGGCGCACGACGCCGGGGCGATCCCGGTCACGCGCCAGCCGGAGGAAGTCAGCCGCAAGCTGGCCTGGCGCGAGGGAAAACTCGTGCTGGCCAGCCAGACCCTGTCCGAAGCGGTGGCCGACTTCAACCGCTACAGCCCGCAGACCATCGTGATCGTCGACCCCGCGCTGCGCGACAAGCGCCTGGTCGGCCAATACCAGCTGGACGCGCCGGAATTGTTCGCCCGGGACGTCAGCACCGTGCTGGACGTGCCGGTCACGATCACCGCCGAAAGAATCCTGATCGGCCGCGCCGGCGGCACCGGTCAGGGCAGGACCTGATGCGGCTTGCGCGGCATCTCGCTGCCGCTCCGATCATGTTGTTGAGCGTTTGCGTTCGTCATCCATGCCGCCCGAGGAAACCCGTCGCGGCATCCGTCTTTCTCATTAACGGGGCAGCATAGCTCCGGAATATCAGGTTAGGTCAGGAGGAGACACATGGCCCCCTTGCATGCCGTTGCCGGGAGAGCAGCGATCGTTCTCGCCGTGAGCATGACAGCTTCCGCGGGTACCGCCTCGGCCCGGCAAGCCGCACGACCATTCAACATACCTGCCGGCGCCGCGTCCCATTCCATCCCGGAATTCGCGAAGCAAAGCGGTATCAATATCCTGGCCGCGGCCGAGATCCTGGATGGCGTGACGACGCGTGCACTGGTGGGCAGCTTCGTCATCTCCGAAGCCGTGGAGCGTCTTCTCGAAGGCACGGACCTGGTTGCCCGGATCGGCACTGGCGGCACCGTCGTAATTTTGAAGCGTCCCCAAGGCGCACGAGAAAACGCGTCAGAAGACGCGACGATGACGGAGGAGACAATGAACAAACTGAATATCCCGGGCCAGCGCAAGGCGACCTGCTGCGCCGTATCGGCGGCGGTCATGATGATGGGCGCGGCCCAGGCCCAGGCCCAGTCCGCGGGCCAGGTGCCGCAGGCGAACGCCGACGTCACGCCGGTCCACAAGGTGCAGGTGGTCGGCACCCGCGCCTCGCAGCAATCGAGCATCGAGCGCAAGAAGAACGCCGCCACCGCGATCGATTCGATCGTCGCCGAGGACGTCGGCGCCCTGCCCGACCGTAACGTCGGCGAGGCGATCTCGCGCATCGCCGGCATCTCGCTGGACCGCGGCGACTTCGGCGAAGGCGTGACCGTGGCCGTGCGCGGCAACGGGCCCGAGCTGACCCGCGTGGAGCTGGACGGCCAGGCCGTGCAATCGGCCGGCGGCAGCGACATGAACGGCGGCGGCGACGGGCGCGGCATGGAATTCCGCCAGCTCTCGAGCGACTTGATCAAGAGCGTCGACGTGATCAAGGGCTCGACCGCGGACATGACCGAAGGCGCGCTGGGCGGCAGCATCCAGATCAAGACCCGCACCGGCCTGGATTTCAAGAAGCCCTTCGCCTCGCTGCGCCTGGGCGGCAGCCAGAGCAGCCTCAACAAGAAGTGGCAGCCGGACGCGAACCTGATCCTGGCGGACAAGTTCATGAACGGGCGCCTGGGCCTGCTGCTCAACGCTTCCCACACCACGCTCGACAACGAGGGCCACATCGCGCGGGTGTCGGGGGACAGCCAGGGCTATTACCGGCTGTTCGACTTCGACAATTCGCCGGAAAAGACCTTCAGCTTCCAGCCGGGCACCGTCAACATGGCGGATGCCGCATCGTCGACGCCGATCCTGTCCTCGCCGCTGGCTTCGGGCCGTGGCAGCTTCAATTCGGCCTCGCCGATCGACCTGGTCACCCGCTCGGCCGCCGCGCAGAGCAAGGCGGCATGCCAGGCCGCCTTCCCGGCCCTCACCACGGCCCAGCTGAATACGATCGCCTCGAGCGCGCGCGCCAACGCGCAGAGCCAGCGCACCAACGAACTGAATACCTGCCTGAACCAGTGGAACGATTACTCGCCGTCGGGTCCGCAGTACACGGTCCGGCGCGAGATCGACCGCCGCCAGAACCTCGACCTGCGCGCCGACTTCAAGGTGACCGACAACCTGACCATCTACGGCAAGGGCAGCTACAACCGGCGCCACGACGACATCAACTCGCTGACCTTCTCGATGGGTAACTTCAGCGTGCAGAACGGCTCGACCAACGTCCAGCCGGGCAGCGCGGTGGTGGACGCCAACCATCACCTGACCTCCTACACCTTCAACAACACCAACAGCAACGGCGTGGCCAAGACCGGCCAGAGCCACGGCATCGGCGAGACCTCGGCGCGCTACCTGCAGCTGGGCGGCAGCTACAAGAACGGCGGCCTGCTGGCCGAATTCTTCGCCGCAGACGCCCAGTCCAACTTCAAGCGGGG
>CAJYQM010000341.1 GCA_913777025.1 uncultured Massilia sp.
GCGCCGCCGCGGCGTCTTCGATGCGCAAACCCAGCCCAAGCTGGACAACCTGCTCGACCTGGTCGCGCTGGGCACGGTCGCCGACGTCGTGAAACTCGACACCAACAACCGCATCCTGGTCGCGCAAGGCCTGAAGCGCATGCGCGCGGGGCGCATGCATGCGGGCGTGGCGGCGCTGTTCCGCGTGGCCGGACGCGAGGCGCGCACCGCCTCGCCGTTCGACCTCGGCTTCGCGCTGGGTCCGCGCCTGAACGCCGCCGGCCGCCTGGAAGACATGTCGCTCGGGATCGAATGCCTCACCACCGACGACGAAGGCCGCGCCTGGGCCATCGCCCAGCAGCTCAACGAGATCAACCTGAAGCGGCGCGAGATCGAGGCCGACATGCAGGGCACCGCCCTGCTGCACCTGGACGACTTCCAGCCAGCAAGCGCCAGCACCATCGCCGTGTTCGACGACGGCTGGCACCAAGGCGTGATCGGCATCGTGGCGTCGCGCCTGAAAGAGAAGTTCTACCGCCCGACCATCACCTTCGCGCCGGCAGGCGACGGCTGGATCAAGGGCTCGGGCCGTTCGATCCCGGGCTTCCACCTGCGCGACGCGCTCGACCTGGTGTCCAAGCGCGTGCCCGGCCTGATCGACAAGTTCGGCGGCCACGCGATGGCGGCCGGCCTGACCATCCGCGGCGAACACTTCGACACCTTCAGCCAGGCCTTCGAAGCCGTCGGCCAGGCCTGGCTGACCGAAGCCCAGCTGGAACGCGTGGTCGAGACCGACGGTCCGCTGGAAGACGATTTTTACTCGGTCCAGTTCATCGAGCTGCTCGACGGCCAGGTCTGGGGCCAGGGCTTCGCCCCGCCGGTGTTCGTCGACGAATTCCGCGTGGTGAGCCAGCGCATCCTGAAGGACAAGCACCTCAAGCTGCTGCTGGAACGGAATGGCCGCCGTTACGACGCCATCTGGTTCGGCCACACCGACGCGCTGGGCGACAAGGCGCGCGTCGCTTTCCGGTTGGATGCCAACGAGTACAACGGCGTGACCAAGGTCCAGCTGCTGGTGGAGCACGCCGAGCCGGCTTGATTCACGGGAGCGCCGTCGCGACCTCAGGCATCAAGCGGTTGATCACGCTGTAGTTGATGGCGGTCCACCACTCGGAATCGGGCCCGGCAAGGCCCTGCTCCGATGCCTCGATCAGGGCATGGTCTTCGCTGACCAGGTAATCCTCGACATCGTTCAGCGACGCGAAGGAAAACACGGACACCGCGTCGATCTTGCTGCCCTCCGGGTCCTTCTGCGTCGAACCGATGTTATGCAGCTGCGCGTAGCGCCGCACCAGTTCGCGCGTCGACCGCTGGGCCAGCACCCGCGGCGCATGCTCGGTCAGCATCCGGCGCTGGAATTCGTCGCGGCTCAGTTCCGGACGGCGCACGTGGATCTTGACCAGGCTGATGGGGTCGCGGTGGCGCGCGCTCGGGATCAGGATGTATTCGCGCGTGATCTCGCGCGTCACCATGCGAAATGCCACCTGCTCGTCCGCCACGATGCGCTGGCTGAACTTTTCCTGGCCCAGGGTCTTCTCGATATCCGCTTCCTCGGCATAGGTGATATAGGCGAAACCGTCCCAGCGCGGACGCTGGAAGGCCGGCACCCGCTTTTCGGGATCTTCGGGCAGGCGGCCATCGTCGCCGGTCATGGCGCGATAAGGCGGCCTGAAAAAGCATGACGGGCCGGACGCGATGCGGTGCACCTGGTCGTAGCGCAGCACCAGGCCGGACGAGCTGCCCGGCTCGTCCCAGGCGAACTTGGGTCCGTGCACTTTTCTCCAGTATTCGTCCCAGTGCTCGAAAGCCAGGTTCGGGTTGCCCTCCAGGGCCAGTGCGTGCGGGCGCAGGTTCGGGAAATGCACTTCATGGCCGTGTCGGCTCTTCGACGCGCCCGCGTCCTGCGGCCGTTGGCCGCGCGGCGTGTCGTCGACGCGGCTCACGAAAGTCGGCGTGACGATCAGCGGCTTGGCGGTCGCGCCCCTCGCCTCGCCCAACGGCGGGCGGTGCAGGTTGTCGGCGCGTTCGAAATCGGTAGGCATGCCTGGCACTCCTTCATGTGATGGGAATGTCAGCCTAGGCCCGCCGGCCGCGGACTTCGGTTCGCCAGCTCACCGCGTGCGCCATCGCGTCGCCTATATTGCCTGCGCCATCCCCACGCGCGCGCGCTCCGCTTCCGACTTGTGCGGCGCCAGCACGACCGCCGTCACCAGGGCGGCGACGAACAGCACCGGGATCGCCCAGGCCGCGGCCAGCACGCCCCGCGTGTTCGGGCCGGGAGGCGGACCGTAGAAGTTGGCGTCCCTGCCGCCCGGCGCGAACAGCAGCCACAGGTAGACCGCGATATTCACGAGCGGGATCAACAGTGTCGCCGCGATCCAGAGCTGCTGGTTCAGGTCGCGCAGCCGGCGCGCGCCCAGGACCAGGGTCAGCGCCAGCGAACCGGCAATCGCCAATCCCTTTACCGCCGCGAAGCCGGCATCGCTGTCGCCGACCACCAACGTCAGCGCCATCAGGCACAGCGCCAGCAGCACGCTCAGCAGGAAGCTGTAGACCAGGTAGCGCACCCGGCCGATGCGGCCGCGCAGCTGGAACATCGATGGCTGGTAGGTGGACTGGGTATTCACTGCAACTCCTGGCATAAAACCCGGCATTTTACGCGGCCAGGGTCCCTGCCCGGGCGCCGCGCCACGGACGGTACAGCAGCAGCGCCGCGACCAGCCCGCAGGCCGCGGCCGCCGCCATCCAGTAGCCGGGCGCCGCCTTGTCGCCGGTCTCTTCGATCAGCCAGGTCGACACGACAGGCGTGAAGCCGCCGAACAGCGCGGTCGCCAGGCTGTAGGCCAGCGAAAAGCCGACCGTGCGCACGTGGGCCGGCATGATCTCGGTAAGCGCGACCACGGTGGCGCCGTTGTAGCTGGCGTACATGAAGGACAGCCACAATTCCGCCTCCAACATGTGCGCGAAGGTGGTGTTGTGGACCAGCCAGGACAGCACCGGGTGGGCGGTCAGGATCGGCAGCACCGTGAAGCCCACCAGCAGCGGCCAGCGCCCGACGCGGTCCGACAGCGCGCCCATGACCGGCAGCCAGATGAAGTTGGACAGGCCGACGCAGAAGGTCACCAGCAGGCTGTCCGCCGCACTGAGTTTCAGCACGCTCTTGCCGAAGGTCGGCGCGTAGACGGTGATCAGGTAGAAGGACACGGTGGTCATCACCACCAGCATCATGCCCAGCACGACCAGGCGCCAGTTCTCGGCGATGGAGACCAGGATCTCGCGAAAGCCCGGGTGGTGCTTGCGCGCCTTGAACGCTTCCGTTTCCTGCAGCGAGCGGCGGATCACGAACACCACCGGGACGATCATGCAGCCGACGAAGAACGGGATACGCCAGCCCCAGCCCGCCACCTCGGCCGGCGCCAGCCAGCGGTTGAGCAGGTAGCCCAGCAAGGCGGCGAACATGATCGCCGCCTGCTGGCTGGCCGATTGCCAGCTGACATAGAAGCCTTTCTGGCCGGGCGGCGCCATCTCGGCCAGGTAGACCGAGACGCCGCCGAGTTCGACCCCGGCCGAAAAGCCCTGGAGCAGCCGGCCCAGCAGTACCAGCAGCGGCGCGGCAATGCCGATCGACGCGTAGCCGGGCACGAAGGCGATCAGGATGGTGCCGCAGGCCATGATCGCCAGCGTGACTACCAGGCCGGTCCGGCGGCCGATGCGGTCGATGTAGCTGCCGAGGATGACGGCGCCGAGCGGGCGCATCAGGAAGCCGGCGCCGAAGGTGACGAAGGTCGCCATCAGCGAGACGTACTCGTTACTCGACGGGAAAAAGGTAGCGGCAATGTACGTGGCATAAAAGCCGTACAGGAAGAAATCGAACATTTCGAGAAAGTTGCCGCTCGTCACACGCAAGACGGTGGCGAGCGGCGACGAAGCGCGGGCGGCCGGGGCGGTCGATGCCATGGGGTGACTCCTGTTGATGCGAACCTGGCCCTATTGTCGCCCCTCGCCGCGTTTTACGTGCGCAAGCTTCGCGTTTGCAGGGGCAGACGCCCGCAGCGCGTCCGGCATGCGCCGCGAGTGTACCGGGACTCAGCGCACGCAGCTCACATAAGACCCCAGCGTGTCGGCGCGCTCCGTGACTTCACCGGTCGCCAGGTCGACGGCGACATGGCTCGAC
This sequence comes from uncultured Massilia sp., assembly GCA_913777025.1. Taxonomy (GTDB): domain Bacteria; phylum Pseudomonadota; class Gammaproteobacteria; order Burkholderiales; family Burkholderiaceae_D; genus Telluria. The sequence goes on from CAJYQM010000341.1 coordinate 4,214, forward strand.
GCAGCGCCCTTGCTGGCCATGGTCGAGGTCCAGGTGTTGTCCAGTACCCAGTTGTGGCCGGCGATCGCGCCCGACTGGATCAGGGCCGTGAGTTCGGCCTGGGTCGGCAGGCGCCACTGGGCCACGCCGTCGATGACGCTGGTGCTGCAGTAGGCGCTGGCGTGGTCGAAGCTCTCGGGGAAGCTCACGCCGGCGAAG
>CAJYQM010000342.1 GCA_913777025.1 uncultured Massilia sp.
GAACACCAGGTCGGCCAGAAGATCGTCTACATGGTGGGCAGCGAAGAGCAGACCGCCAACCTGACGCTGAATCCGCCGGACCTGGGCCCGATGCAGGTCGTGCTGTCGATCACCAACGACCAGGCCAGCGTGACCTTCTCGTCGAACCAGCTGGAAGTGCGCCAGGCGCTGGAAAACGCCCTGCCGCGCCTGCGCGAGATGATGAGCGAATCCGGCATCGCGCTGGGCAACGCCAGCGTCAACGCCGGCATGCCGGACGGGCGCCAGGCCCAGGACCAGCCGGCCCGTTCCAGCGACGGCTTCGGCCGTTCGGGCCGGCGCGGTGACGATGGCGCCGTGGGCGGCGTGGCCGAGGCGGCCCGTCCCGTGACCCGCACCGCCATCCTCGGCGACCGCGGCATGGTCGATACCTTCGCATAACGAACCGAAACTGGGTAGGGCGGACGCGGACGGCGAGTCGGGTTTCCCGTCCACGCGTCCAACCGGCGTATGCACAAGCGTATCGCCGGTACCTTGTCGATTGACAAACCCCGAGTTGACCACCCTTCTCCCCTCTTTTCCGCCATTGCCGCTGCGCACTTTTTCCCGATAATGACATAATGACGGAACGATCCACAGCAGCAACGAAGTATCTTGAAAGCGAACCCAAACATGAAAGCTGACCCGAAAGCGGCGGAAGCGGCGCCAGCCGGCGGCGGTAAAGGCAAACTGATCGTCATCATCGTGGCGGCCCTGGTCGTGCTGGGCCTGGGCGGCGGCGCGGCCTGGTATTTCCTGCACGGCAGCAGCGGGGAAGCGGAAACTGCCGAAGCGCCGAAGAAAGAGAAGAGCAGCAAGAAGAAGAAAAAGGAAGAACATCCGGCCGAGTACCTGGCGGTCGAGCCCTTCACCGTGAACCTGCAGCCGGAAAACGGCGACCAGTACCTGCAGGTGGCGTTCACGCTGCAGGTCGATGGTCCGGAACAGGCTGAATTGATCAAGGCGAACATGGCCAAGGTGCGCAGCCGCGTGCTGCTGCTCCTGTCGGGCAAGAAAGCGTCGGAAATCAACACCGTCGAAGGCAAGCAGCAACTGGCCGGCGAAATCCTGGCCGTGGTCAAGGCACCGTTCGAGGAGCATGGCGACGAGCAGGAAGTCACCGACGTGCTGTTCACCTCGTTTATCATCCAATGAGCATCCAATAAGCTCAACAACCAGCGTTATCTACCAGTAAAGCAACATGGCCGATAATTTTCTCTCACAGGAAGAAGTCGATGCCCTCCTCAAGGGGGTCAACGGCGATCAGGACGACGTCTCGACGCCTGAAGACACCTCGGGAGTCCGCACCTATAACCTGGCAACGCAGGAGCGGATCGTCCGCGGCCGCATGCCGACGCTCGAGATCATCAACGAGCGCTTCGCCAGGTATCTGCGGGTCGGCCTGTTCAACTTCCTGCGCCGCAGCGCCGAAGTGTCCGTCGGCTCGGTGCGGGTCTCGAAGTACAGCGAATTCATCCGCAACCTGGTGGTCCCGACCAACCTGAACCTGATCCACATGAAGCCGCTGCGCGGCACCGGCTTGATGGTGTTCGACCCGGGCCTGGTGTTCCTGCTCGTCGACAACCTGTTCGGCGGCGACGGCCGCTTCCACACCCGCGTCGAAGGCCGCGACTTTACCCAGACCGAGCAGCGCATCATCATGCGCATCCTGGACATCGTGTTCGAGGCCTATGCCAAGTCCTGGGAGCCGGTGTACCCGATCGAATTCGAGTACATCCGCTCGGAAATGAACACCCAGTTCGCGAACATCGCCACCCCGAACGAAGTCGTGGTATCGTCCACTTTCACCATCGAGCTGGGTTCGGTGTCGGGCCAGATCCATTTCTGCATGCCCTATTCGATGATCGAGCCGATCCGCGACACGCTGACGTCGAGCATCCAGGGCGAGGCCCTGGAAGTCGACAAGCGCTGGATCCGCCTGCTGACGCAGCAGATCCAGGTGGCCGAGGTGGAACTGGTGGCGGTGCTGGGTCACGGCAAGGCGAATTTCGATGAAATCCTGAACATGAAGGTCGGCGACGTGATCCCGATCTCGGTGCCGGAAACCCTGCAGGCGACGGTGGACGGCGTGCCGGTGATGGACTGCACGTATGGCGTGTCCAACGGCCAGTACGCCCTGAAAGTCGAAAAGCTGGTCGCCAACAGCGACACCTTCAACAAGTAACACGAGAGAATTACGGAGTTTCCCATGTCCGATACCCAAGACGACCAGAGCGGCATCGACGACGACCTGTGGGGCGCCGCCATCGCCGAACAGGCCGCGGCCGAGGCCGCCGCGCTGGCCACCCAGCAGCAGGCCGCCAGCGCCGCCGTATTCAAGGATTTCTCGAACAAGGGCTCGCGCCCCGACACGCCCAACGACATCGACTTCATCCTCGATATCCCGGTGCAACTGACGGTGGAACTGGGCCGCACCAAGATCGCCATCAAGAACCTGCTGCAGCTGGCGCAGGGCTCGGTGGTCGAACTCGACGGCCTGGCCGGCGAACCGATGGACGTGCTAGTCAACGGCTGCCTGATCGCCCAGGGCGAGGTGGTGGTCGTGAACGACAAGTTCGGTATCCGCCTCACCGACATCATCACGCCGTCGGAGCGCATCCGCAAACTGAATAAATGATCGCGCGCCTGCTGACCATCTTGTCCATGGCCCTGCCGGTGGCCGCCTGCGCGACCCCGCCGGCGGCGCCGCAGGACGGACGGGCGAACGCCGGGGCTTCCGGTCCCGCCGCCACCGCGCCGGCACCGGCGCCCGCCGCGCAGGCGACCACGCCCACCGACATGCAGCAGCCGGCCACCGCGCCGGCTGTTGGCGTTTCCGGCACTGTCCATGCCGCACCTGCGCCGGCACCGGCCCGCCCCAACGGCCGCGCGGTCGCGAGCAGCGGCACGCCGTCCGCCGCGGCGCCGGCCGCCACGCCCGCCGAGCAGACTGCCGCGGGCCAGGCCGCGCCGCTGGGCAGCACCCCGGTGCAGGAAACGGCGGCCGGCAGCGCGCCTGCCCCCGCCGTTCCCGGCACCCCGGCCCCGGCCGCCGGCCCGGTCACGATGCCCGCCTCCACCCCCACCGCCAACCTGCTGCAAACGCTGTTCGCGCTGGTCGCGGTGCTGGCCGTGCTCGCCGGGCTGGCCTGGTTCCTGAAGCGCTACGGCCCGCGCGCCGGTGGCGGCACGGCCAACCTGCGCATCGTCGGCTCGCTCAACCTGGGCGGACGCGAACGCCTGCTGGTGGTCGAAGTGGGCGACCAGTGGATCGTGGTCGGCGCCTCGCCCGGCCGCGTGAACGCGCTGGCGACCATGCCGCGCCAGGAGGGCGCCGGCGCCCACGGAGGCGGGGCTACACTGGCACAAGGCGCCCATGCGGCACCTTCCGCGAACAGCTTCGCCGACTGGCTCAACCAGACGATCGACAAACGCAAATGACATCCGCTCGTGAAATTGAATAAACGATTATGGCTGGCGGCCGGGCTGGCAGGCTTGGGCACCATTCCGCTTCTGGCTGCCGCCGCCCCGAGCATCCCCGCCTTCACCACCAGCGCCGCCCCGGGCGGCGGCACCGCCTACTCGCTGCCGGTGCAGACGCTGCTGCTGATGACGGCGCTGACCTTCATTCCGGCCGCGCTCCTGATGATGACGAGTTTTACGCGCATCATCATCGTGCTGTCGCTGCTGCGCCAGGCGCTAGGCACCCAGACCGCGCCGCCGAACCAGGTGATGGTCGGCCTGGCCCTGTTCCTGACCTTGTTCGTGATGGGGCCCACTTTTGATCGCATCTACAACGAAGCCTACGTGCCGCTGCAGAACAACCAGATCCAGATGGGCGAGGCGATGGACAAGGCCGCGGCGCCGCTGAAGGGCTTCATGCTGAAGCAGACGCGCCAGTCCGACCTGGCGCTGTTCGTCAAGATCTCGCGCACCCCGGCGCTGCAGGGGCCGGAAGACGTGCCACTGCGCGTGCTGATCCCGTCCTTCATCACGAGCGAACTGAAGACCGCCTTCCAGATCGGCTTCGCGATCTTCATCCCCTTCCTGATCATCGACATGGTGGTCGCGTCGGTGCTGATGTCGATGGGTATGATGATGATGTCGCCGGCGGTGATCTCGCTGCCGTTCAAGCTGATGCTGTTCGTGCTGGTCGACGGCTGGCAGCTGCTGCTGGGTTCACTGTCACAGAGTTTTTATTGAGGTAGAAGCATGACTCCGGAAAGCGTGATCGCGATGGGCCGCACGGCCATGGAAGTCACCCTGATGGTGGCGGCGCCGCTGCTGCTGGTGGCGCTGATCGTCGGCCTGGTCATCAGCATCTTCCAGGCCGCGACCCAGATCAACGAACAGACCCTGTCGTTCATCCCGAAGCTGGTCGCCGTGTTCGTGACCCTGGTGATCGCCGGTCCGTGGATGATCTCGGTGATGACCGACTACATGCGCAACGTGTTCAGCGGAATTCCGCAGATGATCGGGTGATCTCGTTTACCACCACCGAGCTGTATGCCTGGATCGGGGGCCTGCTGTGGCCCCTGACGCGCATCCTCGGCCTGGTCGCGGCGGCGCCGGTGTTCGGCAACACCGGCGTGCCGATGCTGATCAAGATGACGCTGGGCGTGACCCTGGCCGCCATCGTCGCCCCCACCCTGCCCCCGGTCCCGATCGTCGACCCGACGTCCTGGGCTGGCATCCTGATCCTCGGCCAGGAACTGCTGGTCGGCATGGCGATGGGCTTCGCGATGCGCCTGGTGTTCGCCGCAGTCGAATTCGCCGGCGAGGTCGCCAGCTCGACCATGGGCCTGGGCTTCGCCACCTTCTTCGACCCCACGTCCGCCGGCCGCTCGTCCGCCATCAGCCAGTTCCTGGCGCTGGTCGCGACCATGGCCTTCCTGGCCCTGAATGCCCACCTGGTGCTGATCGAGGCGCTGGTCGAGAGCTTCTTCACGCTGCCGGTTTCCACCACGCCGATGTCGCTGTCGGCGCCGCTGGAAATGGTGCGCTGGGGCGGACGCATCTTCTCGGCCGGGCTGCAGCTGTCGATGCCGATCGTGGGGGCGCTCTTGATCACCAACATCGCGCTGGCGATCCTGACGCGGGCGGCGCCGCAGCTGAACCTGTTCGGCATCGGCTTCCCGATCACGCTGGGGGCGGGCTTCCTGGTGATCAGCCTGACGCTGCCTTACCTGAACACGCCCTTGCAGAACCTGTTCAACCAGGGGATCGAGGCAGGCCGGCGGATTCCGCGGACCGGCGGGGAGCGGCCGCGGCCGGCGGCGCCCGCTGCGCCTGTTCCGGCACCTGCGTCGCGCTGACGGCAAGCAAACCCGGCCCCCGCCTGCGCGGGGATCACGGGCGCCGTGCGTGCTCAGGAGATGTAGTTAAACAGCGACAGGCCCGACATCGTCTTGAACGACAGCTGCGCCGCCTGCAGGGTGGTCTGCTGCTGCGAGTACAGCGAGATCGCCGCCACCATGTCCAGGTCCTGCAGGCCGGAGAGCGTGGTCTGGTACTGCACGTCCAGGTCCGAACCGGTGCTGTCGAGCGAATCGAGTTCCTTCATGCGCGCGCCCACCGAGGCCTGCACCGTCAGCACGTTGTCCAGCGCGTTCTGCATGTTCGAGCTGGCCGTGGCCAGGCCGTTGGCGAGCTGGGCCTTGCCGGCCGAGCCGTCGGCCGGGGTGCGCAGGGTCTTGATCAGGTCGGTGACCGTGGTG
>CAJYQM010000343.1 GCA_913777025.1 uncultured Massilia sp.
CGTCGAACGTGACGCTGGCGCCGGCCATGTCGAACGAAGGCTTGTACTGGAACGGCGTGCCCGACCGGAGCGCCTGGCGCAACCCGGACTCGATGACGGCGCCGGCCTCGGCGCCGACGACTTCGACGGGCGTCTTTCCAATGATGTCCCGCATCGTCTTCCCCGCGTGTGCACAACCGGCGGGATTGATCGCCGTATAGCGCAGGTTGCCGTCGGACTCTTCCTTTACGTGGAAGAGGCAATCGGCTGCCAGGTTGAAGTACTGCTGGAAGGTATTCGCCCTGACATGAGACAGACAGTCGCTGCAGCCGAGCCGCCGCATGGCCTCGGCCTCGGCGTTGCGGCATGCGGAGACATCCCAGTTCACGCCGTACAGGCAGGCCGGCGCACCGGAACGGTCGCGCCGGAGCCGCCCGACACCGGCCAGCCAGCGAGGCCGCCCGTCGAGGCCGGGACTGCGCATCCGGAACAGGCTGTTATAGGGACTCACACCAACGATTGCCCTGCCGATTTCCGCTTCCACCCGCTCCCGGTCGTCCGGGTGGATCGCGTCGCGCCAACGCAGGTAGCTGACGTCCTCCGACGCCAGGCCGTCCAGTTCGAACAGGCGGTACTCCTGGTCGGACCACCGATAGGAATCGTCGCGGGGGTCCCACTGCCAGAGGCCGATACCCACGTCCTCTTCCATCAGCTCGAAGAAGAGCTTGCGCTCATGCTGAACGTGCATGCGCGCCTGATCCCGTGTTGCGCGGCGCAGGCAATGTTCCTGCATTGAACGGCCGAGGTGAATCGAGCGGATGCAGTCGGTGGCACCCGCGTCCATGAGTACTTGCTCGAACGCGTCTTCATCCTCGTGTCGTGGGTCCAGCACGGCATAGACAGCAGCAGTATCCCAGTTCGCGCGCAGGCTGCGGATAAATTGCTCCACATCACTTCCTGCCGGGCTCGGATTACAAGCGCGGACGAAACAAGCGTCAGGCCTGCGCAGATGCCAGATTGCATCCGCCTCCGAGCAATTCGATGCGGCGTCCACTTCCAATGCGCGCCAGGGCGTCAGGTGTTTCAGTTTGGTTAATTGCTGATGAAGATCGGGCAAGCCTATCGTGATAACGAACATGGTCGAGAACTGTCTTGACGAACTGATTCGACATGAGCTGAGATACATCCATTGTAAATACCGATAGTAATCCGGTCAACGCTCTACAGGCGCTCGCGCAGGCGGTGCCGGTGCCATGACGAGCGTCTCGACCTCTCAAAGATAGGCCAGCCTGCGCCGGATCGCGACCATCGTGGCGCGGATGCCCGCGGCACGCTCGCCCATGCCCTTCAGGCCGAGCGACGCCGGATCGTGGATCCTCGCGCGCGGGATGCCTGCGCCGTTGTCGCAGATCTGAAATCGACGCTCGAGGTGCTCGAAGCCGTGCCGGCCGACATCCTTCTCCTCGACCTGACGCTCAGTCCGACCCACGAACTGGATGCGCTGCGGACGGTTGCCGAACGCTTCCCCACGGTCCGCGTCCTCGTCCTGAGCTCGCACAGCGAGGCGCGCTTCGGCATACCCGTGCTCAAGCTCGGCGCCGCCGGCTACATTCCGAAATCATTGGCGGCAGACGTCGTGCCGAAGGCGATACGGAAGGTCCATGGCGGCGGCCGCTACCTGAGCGAGAGCCTGGCCAAATCCTCGCGGACGAGGTGTCTTCGGCGCAGCCGCGGCAGGCGCACGAGCGCCTGACCGACCGCGAGCTGCAGGTACTGCGCATGCTTGCGGTCGGCCATCCGGTCAAGCTGGTGGCGGCCAGGCTCGACATCAGCATCAGTTCCGTCAACACCTATCGCGGACGGATCTTCGCGAAGCTGCAGCTGAAGAGCAACGCCGAGCTGATCCGCTACGCGATCCAGCACGGGCTGGTCAATTAGCGGTCGCTCGGGTTTGCCGGCACCAGCAGGACCAGCCCTGTGCTGCCGCGGGCGACGATCGCGCCGTTGTCCGAAATTGCGATTCCCTCGTCCAGCCGCAGCCCCGGGGGCGCACCGGCGAGGCGGCTGTTCAGGTGAACCACGCCGGCGGCCACGCACGCGGCAGCGAGTGCGGCAAGAACGGCAGTCAACAGCCATCGGCCGCCGTGAGTAAAAAGGCGCGCGGCGCCGGGTCGGATGGGCGTTTGCATGTCTTCCTCCAGTCATGCGCCAAATCAACGCACTCTCGTCGGAACAGTGCTATTGGCGGATTCACCCAGATTAGGTGAGGGACTGGAAGGACTTCTGAGATACCTCAACATCTCCCGCCGGCGCCGCCATCGGAAACGCCACCGTCACCACGCAACCCTGCCCGTCCGCCTTAGGCGCGAGCGACACCGTGGCCCCGTGCTGGCTGGCGATCTCGCGCACGATGCTCAGGCCCAGGCCGGCGCCCGTCACGGCGGCCGAGCGCAGGCGGTAATACGGCAGGAACACCTGTTCCGCCTCCCCGGCGGGCACGGGCGGGCCGTCGTTGGACACCTGCAGCAGCGCGCGGCGCGCGTCGCCGCCGATCGCCACGTCGATGTCGCCGCCGGCCAGGCCATGCTGGGAAGCGTTGTCGATCAGGTTGCGCAGCAGCTGCTGCAGGCGGAACGGGTCGCCCTCGACGACACGGTCGCGCGGCGCGCTCAGGCCGAGCGACTGGCCGCGCTGCGCCAGCAAGGGTTCCTGCAGCTCGATCACCTCGCGGCAGATCGCGGCCAGCGATACCGGCTCGTGGCGCACCAGGTCGGTCTTCGAGGCCAACCGGCTGAAGGTCAGGAGCTGCTCGGCCAGCAGCGTGGTGCGCTTGAGGGCGGCGCTGGCCTCGGCCATCGAATGCGCCCGCTCCCGGTCGTCCTGGGCGCGCATGGCGTTCTGCACGTGCAGCTGCACCGCCGCGATCGGGGTACGGATCTCGTGCGCGGCGGCGTCGATGAACTGCTGCTCGCGCTCGAAGGCGCGGCGCACGCGGCCCAGCAGGCTGTTCAACTCGTCGGCGACCGGCACCAGTTCGTCGGGCAGGCCGGCCAGTTCGATCGGTGCCAGGGATTCCGGCTCGCGCCGCGCGATGGCATCGGCGAGATTGCGCAGCGGCGCCAGGTTGGTCGAAAGCACCAGGTTGACCGCGAGCACCAGCAAAATGCCACCGACCAGCACCGGCACCAGTACCGCCGTGCCCAGCTGGTGCACCATTTCCTCGCGCACCTCGTCGTTTTCCGCGACGATCACCCAGACCTGCCCGGACTTCAGCGCAAACACCTGCCACAGGATATCGCCCAGGCGGACCTTGCTGAAGCCCGGCGCGAAGCGGGCAAAGGGGGCGGCCGGCGCCGAGGCCGAGCGCGCCAGCAGCCGGC
>CAJYQM010000344.1 GCA_913777025.1 uncultured Massilia sp.
TATCGGCGCCATCGACCGTGGGCTGGTGGTGCTGGTGTGCGCCGAAAAGGGCGATACCGAGCGCGAAGCCGACGCTTTATTGAACAAGCTGCTCGGCTACCGCGTCTTTTCGGACGAGGCCGGCAAGATGAACCGCAGCGTCACCGACGTCGCGGGCGGCCTGCTGCTGGTGCCGCAGTTCACGCTGGCGGCCGACACCCGCTCCGGCACCCGGCCGTCGTTTTCTCCGGCCGCCGCGCCCGAGGATGGACGGCGCCTGTTCGACCATCTCGTGCGCCAGGCGCGCGCCCGCCACGCTATCGTCGCCACGGGCAGCTTCGGCGCCGACATGCAGGTGGCGCTGGTGAACGATGGCCCGGTCACGTTCTGGCTGCGGATTGATCCACCCAAGACATCCGGCTGAAATAACTGAAACCAGGGCTTGCCGCGCGGGTCCATATCAGGAAGGCTGGCGAGAACATTGCAGGGGACGATGATGAGAATCTGGAGCGAATCCTTTAGCGAAGGCGGTACCATTCCGGAGCGTTGTGCGTTCGCGGCCATGGATCCGGCTTCTCACGCCAGGCTGTCGAGCAACCGCAGCCCGCACCTCGCCTGGGACGAGGTCCCGGCCGGCACCGAATCGCTGGTGCTGCTGGTCCACGACGTGGACGTGCCGACCGATGGCCGCGACGTCAACCAGGCGGGCCGCACCGTGCCCGAATCGCTGCCGCGCGCGGATTTTTATCACTGGTCGCTGGTCGACATTCCGGTCTGCCTGAAATCCTTTGCCGAAGGCCTGTTCTCGGACATGGTCACGCCGGGCGGCAAGAGCGGCCCGCTGGTGCCGTTCACGATCAAGAACGGCACCGAGCACCAGCTGCGGCACGGCATCAACGACTACACAGGCTGGTTCGCGAGCGATCCGGACATGGCCGGCGAATACTACGGCTACGACGGCCCCTGCCCACCGTGGAACGACGAGCGTGTGCACACCTATGTGTTTACCCTGTACGCAATCGACATCCCGCGCCTGCCGCTGGACGGCCAGTTCACCGGCAAGGAAGTGCGGCTGGCCATCAAGGGCCATATCCTGGATGAAGCCAGCGTCTTTGGCGTCTACTCGCTCAACCCGGCCGTCGCCGCCACGCTTTCCTGATTTCCCCCTCATGACGACACCCCCAGCGCAAGCGGCAAGCCATTCCACCCCACCCACGACGCTCCTCCTGATCCGGCACGGCGAAACCGCATGGAACGCCGAGCGCCGCCTGCAGGGCCATCTCGACATCCCGCTGAACCTCGAGGGCGAACGCCAGGCGCGGCTGCTGGCCGGAGCGCTGGCCGCCGAGCCGCTGGACCTGATCGTTTCCAGCGACCTGATGCGCGCACGCCAGACCGCGCAGGCGATCGCCGAATTGCGCGGCATGCCCTTGCTGGTCGAGCCCGGCTTGCGCGAGCGCTGCTACGGCGGCTTCGAAGGCTTGCTGTACAGCGAGATCGAAGCGCGCTTCCCGCACGAGTTCGCAGCCTGGCAGGCGCGCGACATCGACGCTATCTTGCCTCCGGGTCAGAACTGTGGCGAAACCTTCCGTGCCTTTTTTGCGCGCGCCACCGGCGCCATCCTGGCGCTGGCCCGAGCCCACCCGGGCAAGACGCTGGCGCTGGTCGCCCATGGCGGGGTGCTGGAATGTGCCTATCGCCTGGCGCAAGGCTTGCCGCTGGAAACGCCGCGCACTTTCAAGGTGTTCAATGCCAGCGTCAACCGCTTCGTGCTGGAGGAAGGCCGGCTGGTCCTGGCCAGCTGGGGTGAGGTGGGGCATTTGCAGCCAGCCGTGCTGGATGAGCTGAACTGACAGCAAATTCGTATTTGCAAGTCTTTTATATCGCGTGCGCAACAGCACTTCAAAAAAATGTGCTGATAAATTAAGCAGAGCTTCGGGTAAAATAGCGGATTCCCGTCTTCACTCCCTGGTTGCTGTCCGTGCAAATTGGTCCACATTTACTCCGCAATAATGTCTTTGTCGCCCCAATGGCCGGGGTGACCGACCGTCCCTTCCGCCAGTTGTGCAAGCGGCTCGGCGCCGGGTACGCGGTATCCGAGATGGCGGCCTCGAATCCGCGCCTGTGGGCCAGCGAGAAAAGTTCGCGCCGTATCGACCACGAAGGCGAAATGGAACCGAAGGCGGTGCAGATCGCCGGCGCCGACCCCAAGGACCTGGCCGATTGCGCCAGGTTCAACGTCGAGCGCGGCGCCCAGATCATCGACATCAACATGGGTTGCCCGGTCAAGAAGGTGTGCAACAACTGGTGCGGTTCGGCCCTGCTGCAGCACGAAGACCTGGTGCAGCGTATCCTGGAGGCCGTGGTGAATGCCGTCGACGTGCCGGTCACGCTGAAATTCCGTACCGGCTGGGATCGCGAGAACAAGAACGCCTTGACCATCGCGCGCATGGCCGAGCAGGCCGGCATCGCGATGCTGACCCTGCACGGCCGCACCCGCGCCGATGGCTACAAGGGCGACGCCGAGTACGACACCATCGCCGCGGTGAAAGCCGCAGTCGGCATCCCGGTGGTGGCCAACGGCGACATCACGACCCCGGAAAAGGCGAAGTTCGTGCTGGATTACACCGGCGCCGACGCCGTCATGATCGGCCGCGCCGCCCAGGGCCGGCCCTGGATCTGCCGCGAGATCGACCATTACCTGCGCACCGGCGAATACTTGCCGGCGCCGCTGGTCGAAGAAGTGCGCGAATTGATGAACGAACACCTGCCGGCCCATTACGCCTTCTACGGCGAATACCTGGGCGTGCGCACTGCGCGCAAGCACATCGGCTGGTATGTCGAAGACCTGCCGGGCGGCGAGGAATTCCGCCAGCGCATGAATCTGCTGGAATCGACCGCCGAGCAATTGGCCGCCGTCGACGAATTTTTCAAATCGCAACAGCGCTACGGCGAGCGGTTACAATACCGGCCCGCGCATGGCGCCGGCATTGCGATTGCCGCTTAGTTGCCAATAAGTTACTAGTTAGTTAATACAATAATAATAAACCGGAAACCGGGGTGCCCCGTAGCGTAACAGTGGCCTTGGGAACCGTAGCGAGCGGAAGGCGATTTGTCCGAGAAGCGCAGCTGTACTTCTGTACAGCGAGCATCGCAGGACGAATCGGCGACGCGTAGTAGGTTCCCAAGGCCACCACCACAGGATAAAGCAGCAAATATGAGCAAAGAAAGTATCCAGGAAGTCGTACAGAAAAGCCTCGAAGACTATTTCAACGACCTGGGCGAGCAAAAACCGTCGAATATCTATGACATGATGCTCCTGACCGTCGAAAAGCCGATCCTGCAAGTGGTGATGACGCGCGCGGAAGGAAACCAGTCGCATGCCGCCCAGATGCTGGGCATCAACCGCAATACCTTGCGCAAGAAGTTGCAGGAGCACGGGCTGCTGTAAGCCACCGGCGAGGGCCGGGGCGGCGCAGTCGATGAACTGCCGCGTCGGTCCGAGGTCCGATGCAGCAAGTCCGCACCATTTTTTTATCAACAGGCCCTCCCATGATCAAACAAGCCCTCATTTCCGTTTCCGACAAAACCGGCGTGCTCGACTTTGCGCGCGCCCTGTCCGCGCTCGGCGTGAACATCCTGTCCACCGGCGGCACTGCCAAGCTGCTGCAGGACAATGGCGTTCCGGTCACTGAAGTCGCCGACTACACCGGTTTCCCGGAAATGCTCGATGGCCGCGTGAAGACCCTGCACCCGAAGGTCCACGGCGGCATCCTGGCACGCCGCGACTTTCCCGAGCACGTCGCCAAGCTGGAAGAGCATGGCATTCCGCAGATCGACATGGTGGTGGTGAACCTGTACCCGTTCCAGCAGACGGTTGCCAAGGAGCAATGCTCGCTGGAAGATGCGATCGAGAACATCGACATCGGCGGCCCGACCATGCTGCGCTCGGCCGCCAAGAACCACCGCGACGTGGTGGTGGTCGTCGACCCGGCCGACTACAGCGTCATCCTGGAAGAAATGAAGGGCGGCGACGTCGGTTACGAGACCAAGTTCCGCCTGGCCAAGAAAGTGTTCGCCCACACCGCCCAGTACGACAGCGCGATCACCAACTATCTCACCAGCCTGGGCGAAGACAAGCAGCACGCCACCCGCGCCGCCTACCCGCAGACGCTGAACCTGCACTTCGAAAAAGTCCAGGACATGCGCTACGGCGAAAACCCGCACCAGAGCGCCGCCTTCTACCGCGACCTGCAACCGGCGGCCGGCAGCCTGGCCAACTACCGCCAGCTGCAGGGCAAGGAACTGTCGTACAACAACATCGCCGACGCCGACGCGGCCTGGGAATGCGTGAAATCGCTGGGTGGTTTCGAGCAGCCGGCCGGCTGCGTCATCATCAAGCACGCCAACCCGTGCGGCGTGGCGATCGGCAGCGATGCGCTGGACGCCTACCAGCGCGCCCTGAAGACCGACCCGACCTCGGCCTTCGGCGGCATCATCGCCTTCAACGTGCCGGTGGATGCCCGTGCCGCGGAAGCGATCGCCAAGCTGTTCGTGGAGGTGATCATCGCCCCGGTGTTCACGCCGGAAGCGCTGCAGATCCTGGCCGCGAAACAGAACGTGCGCCTGCTGGAAATTGCCTTGGGTGATGGCCAGAACACCTTCGACGTCAAGCGCGTCGGCGGCGGCCTGCTGGTGCAATCGCCGGATGCGAAAAACGTGCTGCCGGGCGACCTGCGCGTGGTGAGCAAGAAGCAGCCGACCCCGCAACAGCTGGCCGACCTGATGTTCGCCTGGCGCGTCGCCAAGTTCGTGAAATCGAACGCGATCGTGTTCTGCGCGGGCGGCATGACGCTGGGCGTCGGCGCCGGCCAGATGAGCCGCATCGACTCGGCGCGCATCGCCTCGATCAAGGCACAGAATGCCGGCCTGTCGCTGGTCGGTTCGGCGGTGGCGTCGGATGCCTTCTTCCCGTTCCGCGACGGCCTGGACGTGGTGGTCGACGCCGGCGCGACCTGCGTGATCCACCCGGGCGGCTCGATGCGCGACCAGGAAGTGATCGACGCGGCGGACGAGCGTGGCGTGGTGATGCTCTATACTGGTACCCGTCACTTCCGCCATTAATGCCGGGTAGGGTGGACGGCTCGGCCGTCCACCCTGCGGCCGAGGTAACTTCGTTACCACGGCCTGTGTTTTTAGACAGTATTTTTCCCACGAAATACCCTGGCCGGTATAACATTCGAAGATGATTATTCTCGGCATCGACCCGGCCCTGCGCACCACAGGATTCGGGGTTATTGAAAAGCAGGGCAGCCGGCTGCGCTACATCGCGTCCGGCACCATCAAGACCGGCAGCGACACCGCCTTGCCGCCGCGCCTGAAGGTGATCCTCGCCAGCATCGGCGAAGTGGTCGCCACTTACCGACCGGCGTGCGCCGCCATCGAAAAAGTCTTCGTCAACGTCAATCCGCAATCCACGCTGCTGCTGGGCCAGGCGCGCGGTGCGGCGATCACCGCGCTGGTCGGGGCCGACCTCGACGTCGCCGAATTCACGCCGACCCAGATCAAGCAGGCCGTGGTCGGCACCGGCAAGGCCACCAAGGCGCAGGTGCAGGACATGGTCGCGCGTCTGCTCAAGCTGCCCGGCCTGCCCGGCAGCGATGCGGCCGACGCGCTGGCGGTGGCGATCTGCCATGCGCACAGCCACGATGCGCTGTCGCTGATCGGCGCGCTGTCGCCGGGTGCGTCAAGCCTCCACATGAAGAACGGCCGCCTCGTTTAAACCGCCCTCATATTTGAAAGGTCACCGATGATCGGTCGTCTGTCTGGAATCCTCCTGGAAAAAAATCCGCCGCAAGTACTGGTCGATTGCCAGGGCGTCGGCTATGAAGTCGACGTGCCGATGAGCACCTTCTACAACCTGCCGCACACCGGCGAAAAGGTCACGCTGTTCACGCACTACGTGGTGCGCGAGGATGCGCACCTGCTGTTCGGCTTCGGCTCCGCCAATGACCGCGCCGTGTTCCGCCAGCTGATCAAGATCACCGGCATCGGCGCGCGCACCGCGCTGTCGATCCTGTCCGCCATGCCGGTCGCCGAGCTGTCGCAGGCCGTCACGCTGCAGGAAGCCGGGCGCCTGGTCAAAGTGCCCGGCATCGGCAAGAAGACCGCCGAACGCCTGTTGCTGGAGCTGAAGGGCAAGCTGGGCGCGGACATCGGCGTGATTGCCCGCGACGATACGCAGGCCGACGTGATGAACGCGCTGCTGGCGTTGGGGTATTCTGACAAGGAAGCGCTGGCCGCGATCAAGACCATGCCGGCCGGCACCAGCGTCTCGGACGGCATCAAGCTGGCGCTGAAGGCCTTGTCCAAGGCATAGTAGGGTGGACGGCTGTGCCGTCCACGCGTGACCTCCGCGTCATGTTGACGGTTGCCGATTGGCGAACGTAATTTTGAGATGAAACAATGAGCATCCAGACCGACAACTTCACCGAACAGCGCATCATCGATGCCGCCCCGGCTTCGCCCAACGAAGAGGCGATCGAGCGCGCCTTGCGCCCCAAGCACCTCGAAGAATACGTCGGCCAGTCCAAGATCCGCGACCAGCTCGAGATCTTCATCTCGGCCGCGCGCAAGCGCCGCGAAGCGCTCGACCACACGCTGCTGTTCGGTCCGCCGGGCCTGGGTAAAACCACGCTGGCCCACATCATCGCGCGCGAAATGGGCGTGAACCTGCGCCAGACCTCGGGCCCGGTGCTCGAGCGTCCGGGCGACCTGGCCGCGCTGCTCACCAACCTGGAAGCCAACGACGTCCTGTTCATCGACGAGATCCATCGCTTGTCGCCGGTGGTCGAGGAGATCCTGTACCCGGCGCTGGAAGACTACCAGATCGACATCATGATCGGCGAGGGCCCGGCCGCGCGTTCCGTGAAGCTGGACCTGCAGCCTTTCACGCTGGTCGGCGCCACCACGCGCGCCGGCATGCTGACCAACCCGCTGCGCGACCGCTTCGGCATCGTGGCGCGCCTGGAGTTCTACAACGTCGAGGAACTGACCAAGATCGTCACCCGCAGCGCCGCGCTGCTGGAAGCGCCGATCAACGAGGAGGGCGCGCGCGAAGTCGCCAAGCGCGCCCGCGGCACGCCGCGTATCGCCAACCGCCTGCTGCGCCGCGTGCGCGACTATGCGGAAGTGAAGGGCAATGGCGAGATCACCAAGGACATGGCCGACCGCGCGCTGAAGATGCTCGACGTCGACACCGTCGGCTTCGACGTGATGGACCGCAAGCTGCTGGAGGCGGTGCTGTTCAAGTTCGCCGGCGGCCCGGTCGGCATCGGCAACCTGGCGGCGGCGATCGGCGAAGCCGCCGACACCATCGAGGACGTCCTCGAGCCCTACCTGAACCAGCAGGGCTACCTGCAGCGCACCCCGCGCGGCCGCAGTGCCACGCCGCTGGCCTACCAGCACTTCGGCGTGACCGCCCCGCGCATCAGCCCGACGGGCGACCTGTGGGACAACCTGCCGCTGGCATGAGCGACAAACTGCAGATCTGGGTCGACGCCGACGCCTGCCCGGCCGTCGTCAAGGAGATCCTGTTCCGCGTCGCCGATCGCCTGCAGATCCAGGTGACGCTGGTGGCCAACCAGCTGATGCGCGTGCCGGGCTCGCGCTTCATCCGCGCGCTGCAGGTGCCGAGCGGAGCGGACGTGGCCGACACCGAAATCGTCGAGCGCCTGGCGCCGGGCGACCTGGTGATCACCGGCGACATCCCGCTGGCGGCACGGGTGCTGGAAAAGGGCGGCGACGCGCTGAACCCGCGCGGCGATTTCTATACGAAGGACAACATCGCCCAGCAATTGACGATGCGCGCCTTCATGGAAGAGTTACGCAGCGGCGGCGTCGATACCGGCGGCCCGCCCGCCTTCAGCCAGGCGGACCGCCAGCAGTTTGCCAACGCCCTCGACCGCCATCTGGCGCGCCGCCGCTAGGCGCTTAGTTGTGGTGATGTAAAAACGAGACAGGTTCCTGGCGTTCGCGTTGGCGCATCGGACGCTGGCGCTTGCCGGCCGTGGCCGGGTACACGAAGCTGGCGAACAACATCATGGTGAAGATCAACAGGGCGCCACTGGCCCACAGCGTGCCTTCATCGGTGCGGATGGCGAGCATCGCCAGGCTGGCAAGCGCCGGAATTGCCAACAGCGCAGCACCGACCGTACGGGACTGGCCGCCGCGGCGCATCCGCCTGCCGTTGACCGCGACATAGACAAAGGCGATGGCGATCAGCCCCAGGCAGGCGGCCGCGCCGGCGGCGATACCGCCCGACACGTTGCCCCCGATATTACCGAACACCAGGATCGGCGGCACGATCAGGACCAGTCCGCCGGCCAGCAGGGACAACAGGCGCAGGGCGATCATCGCTTCCTCCGGCGCGCTGCGCAAGGTAAATGAGAACGGTGGGTCATGGTCTGGATGGGTGGGTTGGATGAATTTTCCAAAGATTAACACGAAGGCAACACAAGCGGCGCCCGCTTGACCATGTCAGTAGGCCGGGAATATTTCGTTGAAGCATTGAGCAAGCTCATCCTTGGGGATGACGGGACGCAGGCGGCGCAAGGGCCGCCCATCGGGGGAAGAAAGCGTCGGCCCGGCCAGGGGCGAAGGTTCAAGGCAGGCCCATACGGCCGGGACAGGCGTCCCGGCGCGATTCATGCAAAGGGATTACTCTTGCCGCAGCCAGACCTGCGAGCGCCCGAACATCGGCATCCCGATGAACCCGCGCACCTCGACCTTCTTGCCGCCGTCCCGCACGGTCAGCTTGCTCTTGTAGACCTTGCCGTTCTTCGGATCCAAGATCTCGCCTCCCGTATATTCGTCACCGGTCTTCTTCAGCCCGGACACGATGGTCATGCCGACGATCGGCTGGTCCTTGCGCGCGTCCGTGCATTGCCCGCATTTCGGGTTCTGGTCCTCGTTCGGGCCGCGGAACAGTTTTTCGATCTTGCCCTGCAATTCCCCCTGTTGCTCGGTGATGCGGATCAGGGCGGTCGGCTTGCCGGAGGTGTCGTCGATGGTTTTCCAGAGGCCGACAGGGGAACTCTCCTGGGCCATGGCAAACGGAGCGGCGAGGACGGCGGCGATCAGGGAAGCGTGGATGAGGGTGCGCATGGCGGTCTCCGGTTGAGTTATAGGGGCAGTGTAGCAAACTGCACGGTCGTTCGGGCGCATGTTTCAAGGGGTGACAATTGTCATCCGAAACTGATGGCAGCCGCTTCTGTCGGTGTCCCGGCCGGATGCGGATACTGGCTCCATCGACAACAACACGAGGGAAGCATGAAACCGACCACGTTGAATACCCTGCTGCTTGCCGCCGGCCTCGCCTGTGCCAGCACCATCGCCCACGCCGGCACCACGCTGTTCCAGGACGTGCGCGTCTTCGATGGCAAGGCGGTCCACGAGCACCGCTCGGTGCTGGTGCGCGATAAGGTGATTGCGGATGCCGACTTCCACGGCACCGTCCCCGCGGGCGCGCGCGTGGTGGCCGGCGCCGGCCGCACGCTGCTGCCCGGCCTGATCGACGCCCATGTGCACGCCTTCCAGCACCTCGACCTGCCGCTGATGTTCGGCGTGACGACCCAGGTCGACATGTTCACCGCCGTGCAGATCATGCAAAAGACCACGCAGGCGATGAAAGACGGCAAAAACCAGGGCCAGGCCGATTTGTTCTCGGCCGGCACCCTGGTCACCGCGCCCGGCGGCCACGGCACCGAATTCACGCTGCCGATCCCCACCTTCAAGAAGGGCGACGATGCCCAGGCCTTCGTGGATGCCCGCATCGCCGAGGGCTCGCACTTCATCAAGATCGTGATGGAGGAGGGTTTCGGCGAGCACCATTTCAACAGCCTGGACGCGGCGTCCGTGAAAGCCCTGGTCGACGCCGCCCACAAGCGTGGCAAGCTGGCCGTGGTGCACATCAGCACCCTGGGGAATGCGCGCGCCGCGCTGGAAGCCGGAGCCGATGGGCTGGCCCACCTGTTCCTCGGTAACACCATCACGCCGGACGATGCCGCCGGCCTGGCGCAACTGGCCCATAAGCGCGGCGCCTTCGTGATCCCGACCTTCTCGGTGCTGGAGAGCGCGGCCGGCATCAAGGCGCAGGACCTGCTGGACGACCCGGGCGTGACGAGCCTGCTCGAC
>CAJYQM010000345.1 GCA_913777025.1 uncultured Massilia sp.
GGTCATCACGCCGGCCATGGTCAGGGCGCCGCGCACGCCGGCGAACGAGGTCGCCAGGATCAGGCGCAGGCGCGGCTTGTATTCCTGCTGGCCGAGGCGGCGCTGGTTGAGGATGGTCAGGCGCAGCGACACCCAGACCCAGACGAAACGCAGCAGCACCAGGCCCGCGCTCAGCGCCAGCGCATTGCCGGCCAGCCACCACGGGTTGAAGCGGAAGCCGCCGCCCGGCGGATGCAGGGCGCTGCGGAAGATGTCGGGCAGCTGCTCGCCCAGCAGCACGAACATCACGCCGTTCAGCGTGAACTGCAGCGTATCCCAGACCACATTGCGGCGGATGCGGGTGTTGGCGGTGGCCGAACCGCCCAGCTCGATGTAGCTCATCATGATGCCGGCGGCCACCGCGGCCAGGATGCCCGAGGCGCCGATGTGCTCGGCCACCAGGTAGGCGCCGAACGGCGTCAGGAGGTTGATCAGGACCGGTTCGCCGTCGTCTTCGCCGAAGCGGTGCGTCAGGAAGCGGTGCGTGCGCGAGATGGCATAGGTGACGGCCACGCCAGCGGCGATGCCGCCCAGCGCCAGCCACAGGAAGGTCAGGCTGGCCTGGCCCAGCGAGAAGGTGCCGGTCATGGCGGCGGCCACGGCGAAGCGGAAGCACACCAGGCCGCTGGCGTCGTTCAGCAGCGATTCGCCCTCGATGATGTGCATCAGGCGCGGCGGCATCGGGATACGGCTGGTGATCGAGGACACCGCGACCGGGTCGGTCGGCGCCACGATGGCCGCCAGCGCGAATGCGACCGGCAGCGGCAGTTCGGGGATCAGCCAGTGCATCAGGAAGCCGATGCCGACCACGGTGAACAACACCAGGCCCAGCGCCAGTTCAACGATGGTGCCCTTGTCGCGGAACAGGCCCACCTTGGGGATGCGCCAGCCGTCCAGGAACAGCAGCGGCGGCAGGAACAGCAGGAAGAAAATGTCCGGTTCGAGTACGGTGCCGTGCTTGAACACCCCCGCGATGACGGCGCCCAGTCCGATCTGGATCAGCGGCAGTGGTAGCCCGAAGGGCAGCATACGGGCCAGGTAGCCGCTCGCGACCACTGCGAGCAACATCACCAGCACGACTTCAATCGATTCCATCCTTTTCCTTTACATCCTGTTTACATGGTGTGAAGCCGGATGATAAAGGAATGGACGGACGAGCGTGGTCTGGTTCGGAAAAACGCTCAGGGTTGCCCGGCTCCCTTCGCCGTACCGGACGGTGTCGAGGTCACGGTTGCCACGGTGGCCAGGATCGCCGACAGCGCCGCGGTGTCGAGCGGCTTCACCAGGTAGTGGTCGAAGCCGGCCGCCATCGCCGTCTCGCGGTCCTGCTGGCGGCCGTAGCCGGTCATCGCGACCAGGGTGCTGCTGGCGGCCTGGGGCAGCTGGCGCAGGCGGCGCGCCAGCTCGTTGCCGTCGAAATCGGGCAGGCCGATGTCGAGCAGGCAGGCATCGGGCACCGTCAGGCGCGCCAGTTCGAGGGCGTCGCCGGCCGAGTAGGCGATCTCGACCTCGTGTCCCGCCGAGTTCAGGAACAATTGCAGCGTGTGCACGGCATCGACATTGTCGTCCACCAGCAGGATGCGCAGCCGGTTGCCCGCGCGCGGCGCTGGGGGCTGGTCGGCACGGCCGGCGGGGAGGGCGGGTGCGGCCTGGCTGTAGCGCGGCAGGCGCACCGTGAAGGTCGACCCCTGGCCCGGCCCCGGACTCGCGGCCTGGACCGTGCCCCCGTGCAGCTCGACCAGGCTCTTGACCAGCGCCAGGCCGAGCCCCAGGCCGCCCTGGGACCGGTCGGGCGTGCGCTCGGCCTGGGTGAACAGGTCGAACACGCGTCCGACCAGGTCCGGCTCCATGCCGATACCGTCGTCGGCCACGCGCAGCACCCAGTCGCCGCCCTCGCTGTCCAGGCGCAGGCGCAGGGTGCCGCCTTCCGGCGTGTACTTGGTGGCGTTGCCCAGCAGGTTGGCGACCACCTGCACCAGGCGCTTGTGATCGCCCTTGACTTGCGCGCCGGCGCCGGGCAGCTCGATCCGCAGCTGGTGGCGGCGCGCGGTCACCAGCGGACGGATCTGCTCGACGGCATCGTCGACCACGCGCTTGAGGTCCAGCACCTGGGTCGACAGCGCGACCAGGCCGCGCGTCACGCGCGAGACGTCCAGCAGGTCGTCGACCAGGCTGGTCATGTGCTCGACCTGGCGCACGATGATCGAGCAGGTCTGGTTGATCTGGGCGTTTTCCGAGTGCAGCAGGCGCAGCAGGTGGGCGCCGGTGCTGATCGGCGCCAGCGGGTTCCTCAGCTCGTGCGCCAGCATCGCCAGGAACTCGTCCTTGCGCTGGTCGGCGGCGCGCAGCTCGCGCTCGGCCAGCGAACGCGCCGCCTCCTTCTTCTGCAGCGACTCGGCCATGCGGTCCAGCGCCTGGGCCAGGCTGCCGATCTCTTCATGGCTGTAGCGGATGCCGGAGCGGGCGTCGAGGTCGCCGGCGGCGATGCGCTCGGCCGTGTCCTTCAGCTTGCGCACCCGCTGAACGATCAGCACATTGCCCACCAGCCAGGCCGCCAGCAGGGCCAGCAGCATGGTCGCGCCCAGGCCCAGCAG
>CAJYQM010000346.1 GCA_913777025.1 uncultured Massilia sp.
TGTGCTCCAGCGTGTCGAGCGTGGGCGCGCTGCCGTTGTCGGTGGGTTGGTCAGCCATGGTCAGTCTTCCGGTGGACGCTGCGGTTTCTTCGACTCCTTCGGCGGAGGCGGTGGCGGCGGAACGGTCATCATGACCGCCGGCTTCTCGTCCTTGCGCAACACCTGCACAAAGATCTCGTTCGACTTGATCATACCGAGTTCGTAGCGCGCGCGCTCCTCGACCGCGCCCAGGCCTTCCCTCAGGTCGTGCACTTCCGAATCGAGCTTGGCGTTGCGCGCCTTGAGCTGCTCGGTTTTCGCGCGGCTGGCGGCGAGCTGGGATTCCAGGTCGGCCACGGCGAGCCAGCCGCCCTTCCCCAGCCACAGCGGGTACTGGATCAGCAACAGCAAGGCGGCGAGAGCTAAGGTGATGAGGCGCATCTAGGTCAGTGTCAAAATCCGGGAAGCTGACCGCACGGCGCAAGCCGGTCGGTCAATATCCCGGATTTTAAATTCTTGTTTCACAAAAATGCGGGACGTGATCCGCACGGCCTTGGCCGGTGGGATCACATCCCGCATTTTTAAAGCTTTTTACTTGATGTTGTAGAACGCCTCGCGGCCCGGATAGCTGGCGATGTCGCCCAGGTCTTCCTCGATGCGCAGCAGCTGGTTGTACTTGGCCATGCGGTCCGAACGCGACATCGAACCGGTCTTGATCTGCAGGGCGTTCAGGCCCACGGCGATGTCGGCGATGGTCGAGTCCTCGGTCTCGCCCGAACGGTGCGAGATCACGGCGGTGTAGCCGGCGCGCTTGGCCATCTCGATGGCGGCGAAGGTCTCGGTCAGGGTGCCGATCTGGTTGATCTTGATCAGGATCGAGTTGGCGATGCCCTTCTGGATACCTTCCTTCAGGATCTTGGTGTTGGTGACGTACAGGTCGTCGCCGACCAGCTGCACCTTCTTGCCCAGGCGGTCGGTCAGGATCTTCCAGCCGTCCCAGTCGCCTTCGGCCATCGCGTCCTCGATCGAGATGATCGGGTACTTGTCGCACCAGGTCGCCAGCATGTTGGTGAAGTCCTCGGCCGACAGCTGCAGGCCGCCTTCGCCTTCCAGCACGTACTTGCCGTCCTTGAAGAACTCGCTCGCTGCGCAGTCCAGGCCGATGGCGATCTGGGTACCGGCTTCGTAGCCTGCCTGCTCGATCGCCTGCATGATCAGCTTGATGGCTTCTTCATGGTTCGCGACGGACGGTGCGAAGCCGCCTTCGTCGCCGACGGCGGTGTTCAGGCCCTTGCTGTGCAGGATCTTCTTGAGGGTGTGGAACACCTCGGCGCCGTAGCGGATCGCTTCCTTGAACGAGGGTGCGCCGACCGGGATGATCATGAATTCCTGGATGTCCAGGTTGTTGTCGGCGTGCGCGCCGCCGTTGATGACGTTCATCATCGGCACCGGCATCTGCATCGCGCCCGAACCGCCGAAGTAGCGGTACAGCGGCAAGCCGGCTTCCTCGGCGGCGGCCTTGGCCACTGCCATCGAGACGGCCAGCATCGCGTTCGCGCCCAGGCGGCTCTTGTTCTCGGTGCCGTCCAGGTCGATCAGGGTGCGGTCCAGGAAGGCCTGTTCGTTGGCGTCCAGGCCCATGATGGCTTCGCTGATCTCGGTGTTGATGTTCTCGCAGGCTTGCAGGACGCCCTTGCCGAAATAACGCTTCGGATCGCCGTCGCGCAGTTCGATCGCTTCGCGCGAACCGGTCGATGCGCCCGACGGCACGGCGGCGCGGCCCATCACGCCCGATTCCAGCAGCACATCGCACTCGACGGTCGGATTGCCGCGCGAGTCGATGATTTCGCGGCCGATGATATCAACGATAGCACTCATGGTTCTTCAGTCTCCTAAGGGGTCAGAGCCCGGTTTATCCGGGTGGGCTCTGACCCCGCTGTTCCAGGATGAGTCAGAGCCCGATGTTAACAGGCCAGTACGCCGCCGAAACGACGCGTTAACTTATTGGAAGTCGGACTCGATGAAGCCCGCCTTCTTGACGATGCGGTCGATATCGACCAGGGTCGTCAGCAAATCCTTCATGCGTCCCAGCGGCACCGCGTTCGGGCCGTCCGACAGCGCGCAGGCCGGGTCCGGGTGCGTTTCCATGAACAGGCCCGACACGCCCGCGGCGACGGCGGCGCGCGCCAGCACCGGCACGTGTTCGCGCTGGCCGCCGGACGAGGTGCCCTGGCCGCCCGGCAGCTGCACCGAGTGGGTCGCGTCGAACACCACCGGGCAGTTCGATTCGCGCATGATGGCGAGGGAGCGCATGTCCGACACCAGGTTGTTGTAGCCGAACGAGGCGCCGCGTTCGCAGGCCATGAAGCTGTCTTCCGGCAGGCCGGCTTCGCGGGCTGCGGCGCGGGCCTTGTCGATCACGTTCTTCATGTCGCCAGGGGCCAGGAACTGGCCCTTCTTGATGTTGACCGGCTTGCCCGAACGCGCGCAGGCGTTGATGAAGTCGGTCTGGCGGCACAGGAAGGCCGGGGTCTGCAGCACGTCGACAACGGATGCCACTTCCGGGATCATGGCTTCGTCGTGCACGTCGGTCAGGACCGGCACGCCGATGGTCTTGCGCACGTCGGCCAGGATTTCCAGGCCCTTTTCCATGCCGGGGCCGCGGAAGGACTTGCCCGACGAGCGGTTCGCCTTGTCGAACGACGATTTATAGATGAACGGGATGCCCAGGCTCGAGGTGATCTCTTTCAACTGGCCAGCCACGTCCATCGCCATGTCGCGCGACTCGATCACGCAGGTACCGGCAATCAGGAAGATCGGCTGGTCGAGGCCGACGTCGAATCCACAAAGCTTCATGCTGCATCTCCTTGCAGGGCCGCAACGTCATTGACGTTCGCGGCTTGTTGGTGTCCGGCCTGGTGCGCCAGGGCTGCCTTGATGAAGGCCGAGAACAGCGGGTGGCCGTTCCGCGGGGTCGACTTGAATTCCGGGTGGAATTGCACGCCGATGTACCACGGGTGTGCGCTTTTGGGCAGTTCCATGATCTCGCACAGGTCTTCGTTCGGGGTACGTGCCGACACGATGAGCCCAGCAGCTTCGACCTTCGGCAGGTAGTAATTGTTCGCTTCGTAGCGATGGCGGTGGCGCTCGGTCACGAGGTTGCCGTAGACTTCGGCGGCCAGCGTGCCCGGGTTCACCGCGCAGGTCTGGGCGCCCAGGCGCATGGTGCCGCCCAGGTCGGAATCGTGGCTGCGCTGCTCGACCTTGCCGTCGTGGTTCTGCCACTCGGTGATCAGGGCGACCACCGGCTGGTCGGTGTCCGGATCGAACTCGGTCGAATTCGCGTTCGGCAGGCCGGCCATGTGGCGCGCGTATTCGATCAGCGCGACCTGCATGCCCAGGCAGATGCCCAGGTAGGGGATCTTGTTTTCGCGGGCATAGCGCGCGGCCATGATCTTGCCTTCCACGCCGCGCTTGCCGAAGCCGCCCGGCACCAGGATGGCGTCGTACTTGGCCAGGTGGGCGCAGCCGGTCGTTTCGATCTCTTCCGAGTCGATGTACTCGATGTTGACGCGGCTCTCGGTGTGGATGCCGGCGTGGCGCAGGGCCTCGGTCAGCGACTTGTAGGACTCGATCAGGTCGACGTACTTGCCGACCATGCCGATGGTCACTTCGTGCTTCGGGTTTTCCAGGGTGTGGATGAGTTTCGTCCACATCGACAGGTCGGCCGGCGGCGCCTCGAGGCCGAGGGCTTCCAGGATGATGTCGTCCAGGCCCTGGTCGCACAGCACCTGCGGCACCTTGTAGATGGTGTCGACGTCCCACACGGAAATCACGGCCTGCTCTTCGACGTTGGCGAACAGCGAGATCTTGGCGCGCTCGTCGTCCGGGATGCGGCGGTCGGCGCGGCACAGCAGCGCGTTCGGCGAAATGCCGATCTCGCGCAGTTTCTGCACCGAGTGCTGGGTCGGCTTGGTCTTCAGCTCGCCGGCCGACGAGATGTAGGGCACTAGGGTCAGGTGCACGAAGGCGGCGCCCTTGCGGCCCGAACGCAGCGACAGCTGGCGCGCGGCTTCCAGGAAAGGCAGCGATTCGATGTCGCCGACGGTACCGCCGATCTCGACCAGCGCCACGTCGACGCCTTCGGCGCCGCGGCGGATGTAATCCTGGATCTCGTTGGTGATGTGCGGGATCACCTGCACGGTCTTGCCGAGGTACTCGCCGCGGCGCTCCTTGCGGATCACGGATTCGTAGATCTGGCCGGTGGTGAAGTTGTTCACCTTCTTCATGCGCGTACTGATGAAGCGCTCGTAGTGGCCGAGGTCGAGGTCGGTTTCGGCGCCGTCGTCGGTGACGAAGACTTCACCGTGCTGGGTCGGGCTCATCGTGCCCGGGTCCACGTTGATGTACGGGTCCAGCTTGAGCATGGTGACTTTGAGACCGCGCGATTCGAGGATCGCGGCGAGGGAAGCGGCCGCGATTCCCTTGCCCAGGGAAGATACGACGCCGCCAGTGACGAATACAAATTTGGTCATTGTGCAGAAGGTGCCGGACGGCACGCGCGGGAAATTGAAATTATACCTTAAACGGCCACATTGTTCTTCAATACAACATGGCAACATTCAGTCAACATGTTGTTTCTTATAAAAATTGCCAAAGTCGGAAAGCTGTGCCTACACTGATATCTTTCTTCCATACAACTAGATCATGGACGACAAGCAGACCGGCGGCGCACCCTTCAGGTTCCCAAGCATCCTGCCGGACAGCGGCACGCGTCCCGCCCCGCTGCCCCTGATCTTCTCCGGCAGCGGCGCCGAGTACTTCCGCATCTGGATCGTCAACCTGCTGCTGACCGTGGCCACGCTGGGCATCTACTCGGCCTGGGCCAAGACCCGCCGGCTCCAGTATTTTTACCGGAACACCCACCTGGCGGGCGCCAGCTTCGACTTCCGCGGCAATCCGAAAGCCATCCTGCGCGGCCGCCTGGTGGCGGTGGCGCTGGTGGCGGCCTACCACTACGCCTTCGGCTTCTCGCGCGTCACCGGGGTCGTGATCGTCGCCCTGCTGCTGGCCGGCCTGCCCTTCATGATGCGCGCCGCGCTGCGCTTCCGCCTTTCCAACACCTGGTACCGCGGCCTGCCCTTCGGCTTCGACGGCAGCGTCGGGCAAGCCTATCTGGTCTACCTGCTGCCGGTCGCCATGTTCATCGTGCCCAGTGCGCTCGTGGCGCTGGTGCCGGGCAATGCCGCGCTGCTGGGCGCCTTCTTCCTGCTCTACCTGTGCTGGCCGCTGATGCACGGCGCCATGAAGGGCTACCAGCACAAGCACCTGATGTACGGCGACCAGCATGCCGACTTCCCGCTGTCGAAAGGCAGCCTGGCCAAGCCCTACCTGCAAGCCCTCCTGATCGACCTGGGCATCGGTCTCGGGTGCGCCGTGCTGATCGGCCTCGGGGTCGCTTTCAGCGGCAAGGGCGGGATGATGGGGGCCTTCGTGGTCCTCGCCGGCGTCGCCGTGTTCTACCTGTCCGTGTTGCTGATCGGCCCCTTCATCCTGGTGCGCATGAATAACAAGGCCTGGTCGGCCACCCGTTTCCCGGGCGTCGGCATCGATTGCGCGATGACCGTATGGGGTTACCTGAAACTGCAGGTCGTCAACGTCCTGCTCACGGTACTGACGCTCGGCCTGTTCCGCCCTTTCGCCGCGGTGCGCACCTGGCGCTACCGCGTCGAACACCTGCACGTCGACGCGCCGGACGGCTTCGAGCAGGCCACCCGCAGCGCCGGCCGCCGTCCGGTCGCCGCCACGGGCGACGGCGTCGCCGACTTCCTCGGCGTGGACCTGTCCTGGTAAACGAGACGCACATGATGGAGACGCACATGATCGACGCCAACTTCTTCGACGGGCGCAGCGCGCGCCTGCATCCGGCCCGCCTGCTCCCGAGCAGCACCGGCCTGGTCGTCAGCGCCCCTTCCTTCGAGCGCAGCTATCCGCGCGACGCCATCGCGCTGTCCGAACCCTTCGCCGCCGCACCCGCCATGCTGCGCTTCGCCGATGGCGCCAGCTGCGAAGTCCCGGCCGGCGAAGGCCGCGAGCAACTGCTGGCGGCGCTGGGCTACCGCAAGAGCGCCGTGGTGCGCTGGCAAGCCCGCTGGCCGGCCGCCCTGCTGGCCCTGGTGCTGCTGGCCGGCCTGCTGGCCCTGGCCTGGTTCCGCGGCCTGCCCTGGGCCGCCGAGCACGTCGCCGCGAGCCTGCCGGCCTCGGTCGACACCCGCCTCGGCCAGGCCGCCCTGGCCAGCCTGGCGCAGCAGAAACTCATCGGCCCGTCGCGGCTGCCCGCGGAGCGCATCGCCGAGGTCGAGGCGCTGTTGCCGGCCGTCCAGCCGGCGCAGGGTCGCCTGCCGCTACGCCTGCTGGTGCGCGAATCGGGCCCGCTGGGCGCCAATGCGCTGGCCCTGCCCGACGGCACCATCATCGTCACCGACGGCCTGGTGCGCCTGGCGATGGGCAAGAAGGAGGCACTGGACGACGGCGCCAGGGCCGAACTGGTGGCCGTGCTGGGCCACGAGGCCGGCCACGTCGAGCACCGCCACACGGTGCGCGTGATGGCGCGCTCCTCGCTGACGGCGGCCCTGTCGGCCACGCTGTTCGGCGACTTCAGCGCCGTCGCCGCCGGCCTGCCGGCCGTGCTGTCGCAGATGGCGTACTCGCGCGAGATGGAAACCGATGCCAACAAGTATGCGATCGAGGTGCTGCACCGCCAGCACCTGTCGGCGAGCCATTTCTCCGACATCCTGGGCAAGCTGGAACAGCAGCAGGACGCCGCCACCGCGAAGCTGCCGCGCTGGATGCGCAACACGCTGGGCTACCTCTCGACCCACCCGGATACCGACGACCGGATCCTGCTGATGGACGCTGTCAGCGCGATCGAGAAAGGTGGCGACGGCAACTACCGATGATGTATCCGCATGCCATCATGATATTGAACTGTTGCTTTACCGCTCCAAAGTTTCCCAGTAAATATATTTAGTACATACTGTCAATGTAAAATCAAAGCCACCACCCGTGACTTTGAAAGGACAGGTCGATGACCGCTCTTCGAAACATCAACATCGGCAAGCGCCTGGGCGCCGGCTTTGCCCTCGTGCTGGCGATGACGCTGGCGATCGGCGGCGCCGGCATCGGCTACCTGAAGTCGGTTGCGGCATCGACCCAGGCCGCGATGGACCGGCCGCTGGCGAAGGAACGCCTGATCAGCGAATGGCATATGCAGACCTTCGGCGCGGTCCGGCGCACCGCCGCCATCGTGAAGAGTGCCGACCCCAGCCTGGTCGATTTCTTCAAGGAAGACAGCGCCCAGACCGTGGGCCGCACGACCGAACTGATCAAGCAGGTCGAGCCGCTCCTGTCGAGCGACGAGGAAAAAGCGCAGTTCCAGAAGATCGGCGCGCTGCGCAAGACCTACACGGCGGCCAAGGACAACGCCGTCAAGGCCAAGACATCCGGCGACACCGCCGCGGCGGAACGCCTGCTCGAACAGGAATTCCTGCCGGCCGCGAAAGCCTACGAGAGCGGCGTCGGCAAGCTGGTCAAGATGCAGCACCAGCAGATCGACGCCTCCACCAGCGAGATCCATGAGGCCATCGCCGCCAGCGAGCGCGTCATCGGCGTGCTGTGCACGCTGGCCCTGCTGGCCGGCGCCGTCTGTTCCTGGCTGCTGACGATGGGCATCGTACGTCCGATCCGCGACGCCGTCAGCCTGGCCGAAGCCGTCGCCGGCGGCGACCTCACGCGCCGCATCGAATCGGATGCGAAGGACGAGACCGGCGCGCTGCTGCGCGCCCTGCGCCACATGAGCGACAGCCTGGTGCGCATCGTCAGCGAAGTGCGCGGCGGCACCTCGTCGATCCACGGCGCGGCCGGCGAAATCTCGACCGGCAATTTCGACCTGTCGTCGCGCACCGAGCAGCAGGCGGCCGCCCTGGAAGAAACCGCGGCCTCGATGGCCCACCTGACCGACACCGTGCGCCAGAACGCGGACAACGCGCGCCAGGCCAACCAGATGGCCGCCTCCGCCTCGGGCATTGCCGCGCGTGGCGGCGAGGTTGTGGCCCAGGTGGTGGACACCATGAAGGGCATCAACGACAGCAGCCGCCAGATCGCCGACATCATCGGCGTGATCGACGGCATTGCCTTCCAGACC
>CAJYQM010000347.1 GCA_913777025.1 uncultured Massilia sp.
CTCGTCCCAACCGGCCCTGAGCGCTTCCTCGGCGATCAGGCGCGCCTCGTCGTGCAGGCCACGGGTGTTGAAGGCGCTGGCGGCGCGCGCGGCCACGGCCGGCTTGACCCGGTCCGGGCCTGGCACGCCGGCCCAGACGCGGCGGATCGATTCGGCGTCGACGCCGCCTTCGGACAGCAGCGCGTCGTAGGCCAGCTCGCGCAGGCGGTTCGACAGGGCCGGATGCAGGGCGTTGCGCTTGTCCAGCGTGCGCACCAGGCGCAGCACCTCGGGCCAGTTGCGCGCCTGCTGGTTGGCCTTCATCGCCCATTGCAGCGCGTGGATGTGGCGCTGGCCGCTCGCGTTCAGCTCGGCGACCGCTTCCAGTGCCCCTTCCGGCTTGTGGTCGTCGACCAGCAGTTCGGTGACCGTCATCAGGCGCGCGGTCTTCATGTTGGCGTCCTGCACAATGCCGGCCAGCCAGGCGTCGCGCCGGACCGGCTCGCGCATGCGGTGGGCGGCGCGGGCGCCGATCAGGGCCGCGAGGCCCGCGTTTTCCGGCAGCTCGGCGGCGCGCATGGCGGCCTTTTCGGCATGGCCGAAGCGGCCCTCGAACAAGGCTTTCAGGGCGTCGCGCAGGCCGCGGTTGGCTTCACGCTCGCGCTTGCGGAAGCGGTAGGCCGCCACCTGCTTCGGCATGTCGAGGGTGGCACGCACCGCGCGCGCCAGGCCGTAGACCAGCAGGAACAGCAGCGCCGCCAGCACCACGAACAGGTTGAGCGACATGTCGATCCGGTGCGGCGGATAGAAGAACACCACGTTGCCGGGATTGAAGCGCGCGGTCACGGCGATACCGATCGCCGTGGCCATCAGGGCGACTAACCAGAGGAGTAAACGCATGGCTCAGGATTTCGATTTGTAGTTGCGCACGGCGTTCAGGCTTTCCGACAGGTCAGGCACGTCGATCGACACGTTGTTGGCCTGCACCTGGCGCAGCAGTGCCTGGGCGGCGATGGTCGAGCGGGCGCGCGTGTCGAAGTACTTGACCAGCGTCTGCTGGGCGTTGCCGATGTCGTCGCGGAAGGTGCCTTCGTTGCGCGACAGCAGGGCCAGGCGCGCATTCAGCAGGCGCAGTTTCAGGTTCTCGCGCACGAAGTAGGACTCGCTCGGCGACAGCATCAGGGCTTCCGGCGTATCGACCGTGCGCACCCGGACCAGCTGGCGGATGTCGTCCCACATCTCGCTGCTCCAGTTGCGCCAGGTCTCGGTGACGCGCTGGCCCAGGCTCAGCGCCTGCGGCGGCTGGGGCGCGGCCGGCTTGCCCTTGCGCCCCGCGCCCGCGCCGTTCGCGCCATTCATCCGGCCCGGCGCGATCGGCTCGGCCGGCCGCTCGTCGGACAGCAGCGGCAGCGTGTCGATCTGGGCGATCACGTTATCCAGGCGCAGCGCGATGCCGGCCTGGTCGACCGACGGCAAGGCCTTGAGCTTCTCGATGTCGCGCGCGATGGCGCGACGGATGGTGATGAATTGCGGCTTGTCGGAGCGCGACAGCGAGCGGTCGGCGTTGGCCAGCGCGATCAGCGCGCCCTGCACGTTGCCGGCCAGCTGCAACTGCTGGCTGGCGGTGGACAGCACCTGCTCGATCTCGGACAGCGCCCATTCGTCGCGGTTCTTCGAGATGTCCTGGTACATCTGTTCCAGCGCCGCCTGCTGGCTCTGGGACTCGGTCTGGCGGCTTTCCAGCACGCCGACCTTGACCTGGAGTTCCTTCGCGGTCTCCTGGTTGTCGCGCACCAGCTTGGCCGTCTCGGCGTTCGAGGCGTTGTCCTTCTGCAGCGTGCGGGCGACGTCCTCGCGCAGCTTGTTGAAGCGGCTGTGGGTGGACCAGGTCTGCAAGGCCAGCAGCACGGCCAGCGCCACGATGGCCAGGTTCTGCGGCTTGCCCAACAGCACGCCCAGACCGGACGATGCCTCGGGCACGCGCGGTTCGACCGGTACCGGGTAGGTTTCGGGCGGCGTCACCGGGCCGCCGACATGCGGCTTGTCTGGATTATTCGGCAATTCGTTCATGCTTGTGATTGTAACGCGGCAAGCATACGCTCGTCGCCCGAGCCGGTGAGGGTCACATCGGTGAAACCCAGTGCCCATGCGGTTTCCGCGATCCTGGCGTGGGGTACGATAAGGCGTTGCTGTTGCAATTTAGCCACATTTGATGGTGTCGCAATAGCGGAATCGAGTTCCTTTGCCCATCCGGCGAGCCCGCGCAGCGCTTCCGAGCTCGTGACGATCCACTCGTTGGTCCGCGCCAGCAAGGCGCGCAGGACGCTTGCCCGCGTCCCGTCCAGCGGCGGCACCGCGCGCCGGTAGGCGACCACCGTGTCGACCGTGCAGCCGGCCGCGCGCAGGGCGTCGGGCAACAGTTCGCGCCCGCCATCGCCGCGCACCACCAGCACGCGGCGCCCGGCGATGGCAGCCAGGTCGAGCGCCTGCAGCAGGTGTTCGGAATCGCTGCGCGCCGGGTCCCGCGGGCAGTGGATGCGGCAGGTGGCGTCGTCGACGCCGTGGCGCGCCAGCGCCGCGCGGCTGCCCTCGCCCACGATGGCGGCCGCGACGTCTTGCGGCCAGCGTTCGATATGGGCAAAGGCGGCATCGACCGCGTTCGGCGAGACGAAGGCGACCAGCGCATAGCCGTGCAGCCCGGCCAGCACGCGCGCCAGGGCGGCCTGGTCCTCGCAGGGCGCGATGTCCAGCAGCGGCAGGATCACCGGCGTGCGGCCCAGCGCCG
This sequence comes from uncultured Massilia sp., assembly GCA_913777025.1. Taxonomy (GTDB): domain Bacteria; phylum Pseudomonadota; class Gammaproteobacteria; order Burkholderiales; family Burkholderiaceae_D; genus Telluria. Next base: position 2,765 of record CAJYQM010000347.1, read on the forward strand.
CCACGGCGGCCGCCAGCGGCTCGGCCTGCTTGCGCGGCCGGGTGATGACGACCAGCGGGGAAGCCGCGGACGCAAGGTCCGCCGCGTCGATGCCGGCCCTGGCGCGTGTCTCAGGCATCGCCGGCGGCGTCGGCCTTGCACTCGGCCAGGATGGCGGCCGCGTCCTGGTCGACCAGCAGCTGGGCCACCTGCTCGCCCACGGCTTCCGGCAGGGCCGCCGGGCCGCTGGCTTCGGCGTAGGCCTGGCGCCGTCCGTCCGGAGTCGCGACCATGGCACGCAGGTGCAGCGTGTCGCCATCGAGCGTGGCGTGGGCCGCCAGCGGGATCTGGCAGCTGGCGCCGAACACCTTCGACACCTTGCGCTCGGCCATCACGGCGTGGGCGGTGGCGTCGTGGTTCAGCGGCGACAGCAGCGCGGCCAGGTCCACGCCGTCGCTGCGCTCGCCGGCCAGTATCTCGATCGCCATCGCGCCCTGGCCGGCGGCCGGCAGGCTGTCTTCGGGCGAAAGGTAGGCGCGGATGCGGCGCTCCAGGCCCAGGCGCTTGAGGCCGGCGGCGGCCAGGATGATGGCGGCATAGTCGCCGCGGTCCAGCTTGCCCAGGCGCGTGTCGAGGTTGCCGCGCAGTGGCTTGATGACCAGCTGCGGGTAGCGCGCGGCGATCAATGCCTGGCGGCGCAGGCTGCTGG
>CAJYQM010000348.1 GCA_913777025.1 uncultured Massilia sp.
CGAGCACCGCCACCAGCAGCATGAGGTGCGTACCTTCCTGGCCGGGCTGAAACACGATCTGCAGGACGACATCCGCGAAACCGACGAACTCGTCACCGACTACAAGCGCTTCGATGCGAATTTCCGCTACCTGGCGTCACTCGAGCCGGGCAAGATGCCCGACGAAAAGACGTTCGGACCCGCTTACCAGTTCATCGACGCCAACCGCTACATGCTGCCGACCAAGAGCCGTTTCGATGGCTTCCTGATGAGCGGCAAGCTGACGAATATCGAAGACCAGGAACTCCTGAGCGGCATCCTGGCCCTGTACCAGAGCGACTTGCCGCAAGTGCAGACCTCGGAAGGCGGATGGGCCACGCGCCAGCGCAAGTTGCGCGACTATCGCGACGAAGGCCTGGACCGCGGCGACGCGGCCGACTACTTTCGCCTGCTGACCACGTCCAAGGGCAAGCGGCTGCTGAACCAGATGGGCACCACCGAGCAGCATTACGAACGCTACCGTAATTACGCCGAACATGCCCGGAAGATCATCCGGATGATCGACGCCTACCCCGGCATGGCGGACGCGGGCCATCACTGAGACCGTTGTGCGGCGCTGACAATGGGCTGGCTAGGCCATGTAATTTGCCGCACGGTAATAAAAGAGGGCTGGCATCGGCACCTGGACTCCCGGATACTCTTGATTTATGTATCCAAAGAGCAAACCGAACATGTCCCAGTGCCCATCCCGCATCCTGCTGGCTGCCCTGTGCAGCCTCGCCATCGCCAGCGCCCATGCCGCCGATGACGACACCATCTCCACCGACCGTCCCGGCGTCGCCGAATCCAGCACCGTGGTCGGCAAGGGCCGCGTCCAGCTCGAAACCAGCGCCCAGTGGGAGCGCCTGCGCAACGACGGCGAACACAGCCGCACCCTGAGCTCGCCGACGCTGCTGCGCATCGGCGTGGGCGAGAATGCCGAGCTGCGCATCGAAACCGATGGCCGCACCGTGATCCACGACCACCCGCCGGGCAGCCCGTCTTCCGTGGACGCCGGCTGGGCCGACACCGAGGCCGGCGTCAAATGGCACCTGGCCGACCAGCAGGACACGCATCCGTCGCTGGGCGTGCTGCTGCACGCGGCGCTGCCCAGCGGCAGCGCATCGCTGCGCGGGCATGGCGTGCGTCCCTCGCTGCGCCTGTCGGCCGAGTGGGCGCTGGCGGACGGTTATTCGCTCGGCCTGATGCCCGGCATCGGCAGCGACAGCGACGACAACGACAAGCGCTACGGTTACGGCGTCCTGGCGGCCAACCTCGGCAAGGACTTCGGCGAACGCGCCCACGGCTTCGTCGAACTGGCCGCGCCCCAGGTCGCGCGCGCCAGCCACGGTGGTACCCAGCTGCTGGCCGACGCCGGCGTGACCTGGGCGCTGGACAAGGATTGCCAGCTCGACGTCTCTGTCACGCATGGCCTGAACCGCCGCACGCCGGACCTGGGCCTCGCGTTCGGCCTGTCGGTCCGGCGATAACGGCTGACTCAGCCGGTGTTGCGCAAGCCGGCCGCCACCCCGTTGATGGACAGGTGGATCCCCCGGTGCCCGCGTTCGTCGACCTTTTCCGGATCGCCCGACACGGCCCGGTGGCGCTGGATCAGCTCCACCTGCAGGTGGTTCAGCGGGTCCAGGTAGGCGAAGCGGTTCGCGATCGAGCGCGCCAGCAGCGGGTTGCTCACCAGACGCTCGTCGTTCCCCGTCACCAGCCCCAGGCAACTCAGCGTCTCGTTGTATTCCGCCGAGATGCGCGCGAAGATGCGCTCGCGCAGTTCCACGTCTTCCACCAGCTCCGCATAGCGCGAGGCGATGGCCAGGTCGGTCTTGGCCAGCACCATGTCCATGTTCGACAGCAGCGTGGAGAAGAAGGGCCAGTGTTGCGCCATCTCGCGCAGCAGGGTCAGGCGCTCGTCCCGGTCGCCGTCCGCCAGCCAGCCGGAGACGGCGGCGCCGAAGCCGAACCAGCCCGGCAGCAGCAGGCGGCACTGGCCCCAGGAAAAGCCCCAGGGGATGGCGCGCAGGTCTTCGATGCGGCGCGTCGACTTGCGCGAGGCCGGGCGCGAACCGAGGTTCAGTTCCGCGATCTCGGCGATCGGCGTGGCCGCGAAGAAGTAGTCGGTGAAGCCCGGGGTCTCGTACACCAGGTTGCGGTAAGCCTTGTAGGCGCGCTGCGACAGCTCGGCCATCACCGCCTCGAAACGCCGCAGCTGCGCCACCTGGCCGGCGTCGACGCCGTGCGGCATCAGGCCGGCTTCGAGCGTCGCCGCCACCAGCAGCTCGAGGTTGCGGCGGCCGATCTCCGGGTTCGAGAATTTCGAGGAAATGATCTCGCCCTGTTCGGTCAGGCGGATCTGGCCGTTGACCGTGCCCGAGGGCTGGGCCAGGATCGCGTCGTAGGTCGGGCCGCCGCCGCGGCCCACGGTGCCGCCGCGGCCGTGGAACAGGCGCAGTTTGACGCCGGCGTCGGCGAACACCTTCACCAGCTTCAGCTCGGCCTGGTACAGCTCCCAGGTCGAGGTCAGGATGCCGCCGTCCTTGTTCGAATCCGAGTAGCCCAGCATGACTTCCTGCAGGCGGCCCTGGTGCTCGATCAGCTTGGCGACGAAAGGAATCGCCATCCACTCGGCCATGATGGCGCCGGCGCGCTGCAGGTCGGGGATGGTCTCGAACAGCGGGATCACCATCACGTCGTGGCGCTGCTCGCCTGGCCTGAGCAGCCCGGTTTCCTTTTGCAGCAGCAGGACTTCCAGCAGGTCCGACACGGTCTCGGTGTGCGAGATGATGTAGTTGCGGATCGCGCGGTTGCCGTAGCGGGTACGGACTTCGCGCGCCGTGCGCAGCACTTCCAGCTCGGACTGGGTCTCGTCGGAATAGCTTTCGTAGGGCGTGTACAGCAGGCGCGGCTGGGCGATCTCGGCCAGCAGCAGTTCGACCTTGGCCGCTTCGTCCAGGGCCGCGTAGTCGGCCTGCACGCCGGCGCGCTTGAACAGCTCGGCCAGCACGCGCTCGTGCACGTCCGAGCTCTGGCGCATGTCGAGCGAGGCCAGGTGGAAGCCGAAGATCAGCGCCGCGCGCATCAGGCCGTGCAGGCGCGGCTTGACGAGGATGGCGCCGAAGTTCTGTTCCAGCGACTCGGCCACGATCTTCAGCTCGGCGTGGAATTCGATCGGGTCGTGGTAGGGATCGGCGTGGCCGACTTCCTTGCGCAGGATGTTCGAGGCGCCCAGTTCGCGCGCGGTCGAGGCCAGGCGCGCGTAGACGCCGATCAGGGCGCGCCGGTAAGGCTCGTCCTTGCGGTGCGGCGAATGGTCGGGCGAGGCATCGGCCAGCAGCTGCAGGTGCTGGCTGGCCGGGACCAGCAGGGTCGAGGTCGACAGCTCGGCGCCCAGCGCGTGCACTTCGTCCAGGTAGAAGTCGAAGATGGTGGTGGCCTGGCGCACCAGCGCGCGCTGCATGGTGGCGGCGTTGACGTTCGGGTTGCCGTCGCGGTCGCCGCCGATCCAGCTGCCCATCTGCATGTAGGTGGCGTCCAGCAGCTGGGTGCGGTCGGTACCGAAATGTTCGGCCAGCTCGTCGTCGATGTCGTCGTACAGGGCCGGCAGCTCGCGCAGGAAAGTCAGGCGGTAGTAGGAGAGGGCGTTCTCGATCTCGTCGGCCACCGTCAGCTTCTCGTAGCGCAGCATGCGGGTCTGCCACAGCGTGGCGATGCGCGCCTGCAGCAGTTCGATGTTGCGCTTCGCTTCCTTCGGCGTCTGCGGCATGTCGCGTTCGGCCAGCAGGCGCGCGATGTCGTGCTCGGCGTCCAGGATGCTCTTGCGCTGCACCTCGGTCGGGTGGGCGGTCAGCACCGGCGAAATCAGCGCGTCCCGCATGAAGCGCTCGACGGTCTCCTTGTCCACGCCGGCGTCCTTGATGCGCTCCAGCGCAAAGGCGACCGTCGACGGGTGCGGCTGGGCGCCGCGCAGCATGTGGGCGCGGCGGCGGCGGATGTGGTGCTGGTCCTCGGCGATGTTGGCCAGGTGCGAGAAGTACGAGAAGGCGCGCACCACCGACAGGGTCTGGTTGCGCGTCAGCGATTTGAGCAGGTCGGTCAGCTCCTTGCCGGCGGCCGGGTCGTCCCAGCGGCGGAAGCGCACCGCGGTCTGGCGTACCGTTTCGACGACGTTGAAGACGGCTTCGCCTTCCTGGGCGCGGACCACGTCGCCCAGCAGGCGGCCGAGCAGGCGGATGTCTTCCTTCAGCGGCGCGTCCTTGTCGTCGGCCAGGTCGGGTGATTGGGGGGCTTGCAGATCTGATGCGGCAGGTTTGTCCATGTTTCGACCACGTTTTGAATTGTAGGGGAACAGCTAATGGGCAATGATGTTGTTGCTGGCGGCAGGCGGTCGGCCTCGGTCCGCGGTGGGGCGCATGCTAGAATTTATGATCTCAAGCAGGAGCCTGCCGGCGCTGGCCGATCGGGCACAACGACAGTGAAAGAATCCGTTTTGAACTCTACTATGACGCAGCGCATTCCGTCGAAGTTGATTATCGCATCGCGGGAAAGCCGCCTGGCCATGTGGCAGGCCACGCACGTGCGCGACCGCCTCGCGGCATTATATCCGCAGTGTCAGATTGATATCCTCGGCATGACCACGCGCGGCGACCAGATCCTGGACAAGACCCTGTCCAAGGTCGGCGGCAAGGGCTTGTTCGTGAAGGAACTCGAAGTCGCGATGGCCGAAGGCCGCGCCGACCTGGCCGTCCACTCGCTCAAGGACGTGCCGATGGAACTGCCGGAAGGCTTCAGGCTGGCCACCGTGCTCGAGCGCGAAGACCCGCGCGACGCCTTCGTCTGCAACGACTACGACAGCCTGGCGACGCTGCCGGCCGGCAGCGTGGTCGGCACCAGCAGCCTGCGCCGCGCAGTGGCTTGATGACC
>CAJYQM010000349.1 GCA_913777025.1 uncultured Massilia sp.
TGATGACCATAGCAAGTCGGTACCACCCCTTCCCATCCCGAACAGGACCGTGAAACGACTTTGCGCCGATGATAGTGCTGCAACCAGTGTGAAAGTAGGTTATCGTCAGGCTAATTAATGAGTAGTAAGCAAAACCCCGTCAGGTGATCCTGGCGGGGTTTTTTGCTTTCTGAGTTCTTATCTCCTACCCCTTGCGCAGTAGTGTTACGCCATCTGCACATCTCCCGTTCATTTTTTGAACAGCTGAACCACGTCCCGTACCTCGGCACCCGTGGCACACCCCTTGCAAGTCTTCTGTAATCCCCTGGCACGAGCTTTGCGATTGCTCGGTATGTACCACTGACCACTGGAACAGGAGACAGCATGAAAACAAGAGCCGCGATTGCATGGAAGGCTGGGGAGCCCCTGTCGATCGCCGAAGTCGATCTTGAAGGACCGCGCGCCGGCGAGGTGCTGGTCGAGATCAAGGCGACCGGCATTTGCCACACCGATTACTACACTCTCTCGGGCGCGGACCCGGAAGGGATCTTCCCGGCCATCCTCGGCCATGAAGGGGCGGGCATCGTGCTCGAGACCGGGCCCGGCGTTACCTCGGTCAAGCGCGACGACCACGTGATCCCGCTCTACACCCCCGAATGCCGCCAGTGCAAATTCTGCCTGTCGCAGAAGACCAACCTGTGCCAGGCCATCCGTTCCACACAAGGTCGCGGCCTGATGCCGGACGCCACCAGCCGCTTCTCGCTCGATGGCAAGCCCATCTATCACTACATGGGCACCTCGACCTTCTCCAACTACATCGTGTTGCCCGAGATCGCTGTCGCGAAGATCCGCGAGGATGCCCCGTTCGACAAGGCCTGTTACATCGGCTGCGGCGTCACCACCGGCATCGGCGCCGTGGTATTCACGGCGAAAGTCGAGCCGGGGGCCAATGTCGTCGTGTTCGGCCTGGGCGGCATCGGCCTGAACGTGATCCAGGCGGCGCGCATGGTCGGCGCCGACAAGATCATCGGCGTGGACATCAACCCGGGCCGCGAAGACATGGCCCGTCAATTCGGTATGACCCACTTCGTCAATCCGAAAAACGTCGAGAACGTGGTCGATGCCATCGTCCAGTTGACCGACGGCGGTGCTGACTATTCCTTCGAGTGCATCGGCAACACCACCACCATGCGCCAGGCGCTGGAGTGCTGCCACAAGGGCTGGGGCCAGTCGATCATCATCGGTGTGGCCGAGGCCGGCAAGGAAATCGCCACCCGCCCGTTCCAGCTGGTCACCGGCCGCGTCTGGAAAGGCTCTGCATTCGGCGGCGCCCGCGGCCGTACCGACGTGCCGCGCATCGTCGACTGGTACATGGAAAACAAGATCAACATCGACGACCTGATCACACATACCTTGCCGCTCGAACGCATCAACGAAGGTTTCGAGCTGATGAAGAGCGGCCAGTCGATCCGGTCGGTGGTCCTGTACTGATCCGCCGGCTGTGCAAGGCAGTGCGAACGCTGTGTGAACGAACCAACCAGGGAGAGCTGATCATGAGCGAAGCAGTCAAGATTCACCCCGCAGTCGATGCCGGCATCGCGCCGACAAAACCGAATTTTGCCGGCGGGACCCTGTCCTGTCATTGCGCCACCGATAAAGTCACGGTCGAAATCGGTTCACAGGTCGCCTATAACCACGTATGTGGCTGCACCAAGTGCTGGAAACCGGATGGCTCGCTGTTTTCCCAAGTGGCCGTGGTCGGGCGCGACAAGGTCAGGGTCACCGCCAACGACGAAAAGCTCAAGGTGGTCGATCCGAGCGCCACCATCCAGCGTCATGCCTGTGAAGTATGCGGCGTCCACATGTATGGCCGCATCGAAAACAAGGACCACGCCTTCTATGGTTACGACTTCGTTCACACCGAACTGTCGCCGGAGCAGGGGTGGGCGGCGCCTGAATTCGCCGCTTTCGTCTCATCGATCATCGAGTCGGGCGAGCGCCCAGAAAACATGGGCGCGGTGCGCGCGCGTCTCAACGAGATCGGGTTGCCGCCGTACGACGTGCTGTCGCCGCCACTGATGGATGCGATTTCGACTCACGTCGCCAGGCAGCGCGGCGTACTCAAGGATTGAGGGCGGCAGGCCCGTCACGCACCACGGGAGCAATGATCACTGGAGACCGGAATGAAATTAGTGCATGTGCTGTTTTTGCTTCCCCTGGCGATGCCGCTGGCGGCGCGGGCCGACGAGTACCCGACCAGCGGCCGCGTCGAGTTCGTGCTGGAGTGCATGCAAAAGCATGACAGCAAATACGAGTACCTCTACAAATGTTCCTGCGTCATCGACCGTATCGCCAGGGCGCTGCCCTATGACGATTACGTGGCCATGTCGGTCGCGCTGCGCAACCAGACGCTGAGCGGGGAGCGCGGTGCGGTGTTCCGCGATGCCGGCACGGCCAAGGACATGGCCAGCAAGTACAAGGCAATCGAAGCCGGCGCCGACAAGGCCTGCGCCATGCCGCAACGCTGAGTTGTTCCATACGCATAAAACCAAAAGGAGACCTAAGCATGTCACTTCAATCAAGACTCGGCTGGTGGGGCGTGTGTCTTGCGCTGGTCGCCGGTGCGGCATATGCTGCCGATTCCGACACCGCGCGTTTGAGCAAGGACCCGAAGAACTGGGCGATGCAGGCTGGAGACCTGAACAACCACCGTTACAGCGAACTCAAGCAGATCACCAGCAAGAACGCCAAGGACCTGACCGTGGCCTGGACTTTCTCCACGGGTGTCCTGCGCGGCCACGAGGGCGGTCCGCTGGTCATCGGCGACACCATGTATCTGCACAGCCCCTTCCCGAACAAGGTGTACGCGCTCGCCCTGGAAGACCAGTCGATCCGCTGGAAATACGAGCCCAAGCAGGATCCGACCGTGATTCCGGTGATGTGCTGCGACACCGTCAACCGCGGCCTGGCTTATGCGAACGGCAAGATCTTCCTGCAGCAGGCCGATACCACGCTGGTGGCATTGGACGCCAAGACCGGCAACGAGCTCTGGAAGGTGAAGGTGGGCGATCCGAAAATCGGCGAGACCACCACCAACGCTCCGCACATCTTCAAGGACAAGGTCCTGACCGGCATCAGCGGCGGGGAATTCGGCGTGCGTGGACGCATCGCGGCCTATGACCTGAATACCGGCAAGCTGGTATGGAAAGCCTACAGCACCGGCCCGGACAAGGAAATGATGATGGATCCGGCCAAGACCATGACCTGGACCGACGGCAAGATGGCCCCGGTGGGCGCGGACTCCTCACTGAAGACCTGGCAAGGAGACCAATGGAAGCTCGGCGGCGGTACCACCTGGGGCTGGTACAGCTACGACCCGGAACTGAACACCGTGTACTACGGCACCGGCAACCCGAGCACCTGGAACCCGCGCCAGCGCCCGGGGGACAACAAGTGGTCGATGACGATCTTCGCGCGCGACCTCGACACCGGCATGGCGAAATGGGTCTACCAGATGACCCCGCACGACGAGTGGGACTACGACGGCGTCAATGAAATGATTCTGGCCGACATCAAGGTCAAGGGCAAGCCGCGCAAGGCACTGGTCCACTTCGACCGCAACGGTTTCGCCTACACGATGGACCGTGTCAGCGGCGAACTGCTGGTCGCCGAAAAATACGATCCGGTTGTCAACTGGGCCACCCACATCGACATGAAGAGCGGCCGTCCGCAGGTCGTCGCCAAGTACAGCACCGACAAGAATGGCCCGGACGTAAACACCAAGGGCGTATGCCCGTCGGCGCTGGGCACCAAGGACCAGCAGCCGGCCAGCTTCTCGCCCAAGACCGGGCTGTTCTATGTGCCGACCAACCACGTCTGCATGGACTACGAGCCTTTCCAGATCGAGTACACGGCCGGCCAGCCCTACGTCGGTTCGACGCTGTCGATGTATGCGGCGCCGAACAGCCATGGCGGCATGGGTAACTTCATCGCCTGGGATGCCGGGACCGGCAAGATGGTGTGGTCGAAGCCGGAACGCTTTTCGGTGTGGAGCGGCGCGCTGAGCACCGCCGGCGACGTGGTGTTCTACGGCACCCTGGAGGGTTACCTGAAGGCGGTCGACCTGAACGGTAAGGAGCTGTGGAAGTTCAAGACCCCGTCCGGCATCATCGGCAATGTCACGACCTGGGAATACAAGGGCAAGCAATATATCGGCGTGTTGTCCGGGATCGGCGGCTGGGCCGGCATCGGCCTGGCGGCGGGCCTAACCAAAGGCACCGAGGGTCTCGGCGCAGTGGGCGGCTACAAGGATCTCGCCAAGTACACCGAGCTGGGTGGCGTGCTGACCGTGTTCGCCTTGCCCAACCGCTGAGCCGCAGGCCCGCGTTCGGTAGCTGATTCTTCGGCAGCGGAGACCGGTACGACGCCGGCTCCGCCGTGCCGCGGCTTTTCCAAGGAAGCGATATGAACAAACTCATCAAAAGCGCGCTGGCCGTCGTGGCCGGCGGCATCGTCTCGTGCATGGCCGCCTTCGCGCCCGCCGTGGCACAGGCGGCCGACGCGGCACCCTATCAGGTCAGCGACGGCAACAAGGTGGACGCGCATACCCTGAGCGGCTGGCGCACCTGGCGCGCCCTGGCCTGTGAACGTTGCCACGGCGCCGCCCAGGAAGGCATGGTCGGCCCGTCGCTGGTGAACAGCCTGAAAGTCCTGACCAAGGACCAGTTCAAGGAAACGGTCCTGAAAGGGCGGATCGACAAGGGCATGCCGAATTTCGACGGCAGCAAGATGGTGGTCGAGAACATCGACAACCTGTACGCCTACCTCAAAGGACGTTCGGATGGCGCGATCCAGCCCGGCCGCCTGCAGGAGATCGGCAAATGAGACGTCTGTACGCCTGTGCCTGCATACTGTCCTGCCTGGCGCTGCCTGCCGGCGCGCAGCCGGCGGCGGAGGACGGGCCAGGCCAGGACAAGGTGCTGCGCGTCTGCCAGGATCCGAACAACCTGCCGTTTTCGAACAAGTCGCAGGCCGGTTTCGAAAACCGGATCGCGGCACTGTTCGCCCAGGAGTTGGGCTGGAAGCTGGAAACGACCTGGTTCCCGCAGCGGATCGGCTTCATCCGCAATACGCTGCGCGCCAAACAGGAGAATTCGGAACGGTTCAAGTGTGACCTGGTCACGGGTGTCCCGGCCGGATTCGACATGGCTGCCACCACCCATCCCTATTACCACTCCAGCTATGCGCTGGCCTATGTGAAGGGAAAGGGCCTGGACGGCGTTCAGGATCTCGATGACGTGCTGGCGCTGAAACCGGACCAGCGCCGCAAACTGCGCTTCGGGGTGTTCACGGCGTCGCCGATGACCGATTGGCTGCTGCAGCACGACCTCATGACGCAGGTCGAGTGGTACCAGATCCAGTCCGGCGATGCCGAGCAGTATCCGGGCGAAATCATCGAACGCGACCTCGCCAGCGGCAAGATCGACGTCGCCTTCGTCTGGGGCCCGATAGCCGGCTATTTCGCACGCAATACGCGCGTCGCGCCGATCGTCGCCGTGCCGCTCAAGTCGCGTCCCGGGATGAAGCTCGATTTCGAAATCGCGATGGGGGTGCGCCATGCGGACAAGGCTTTCCGGGCGCGCATCGACCAGCTGATCAGCAGCAACCAGGGCAAGATCAACGCCATCCTCGAGCAATATGGTGTCCCGCTGCTCGACCAGAAGGGAGAGGCGCTGCGTACGTCCCAGCATTCGGGATCGCCGTGATGAAGCGGCCCACCCATGCCTTGATGGCGCTGTCCGCCTCGTTGGCCGTGCTGGCGCCGCACGCGGCTGGCGCCCAGACAGGGGCGGTCCCGGTATCGCAGGCCGAGACCCTGCTGTTCGAGACCGACCACCTGGCCCATCTCCAGACGCCGGTCGTGCTCGTCTACGATTTCCGAAAGGTGAGCAACGTCGAGCAGGGTTTCAGCGACAAGGTCTCGCTCGACATGGCCAGCAACCAGGGCAAGACCAATGCGACCCTGCACTTTCTTTCAGGCGCACACAAGCACGACGTCCCGGCGGTCGAGAGCGCGCATGGCAACCCTGTGCTGCTGGGCTTCCTCGAGCGCGACATCGCGGAAATGAAACGCCTGACCGGCGGCTCCACCGCCTACTTCCGGAAGCGGATCAGGATGGCGCTGGCCGAGGGGGCCGAGGTCAGCAAGCAGACGATCACCTACCAAGGCAAATCGCTGCCGGCGCAGGCGATCCGCATCCAGCCCTACCTGGACGACCCGATGCATGCGCGTTTCGAACCCTATGTGCACAAGACCTATGTCTTCATCGTGAGCGAGCAGGTGCCTGGCGGCGTGTACCAGTTACGCAGTTCGCTCGCGAACCCGGACGGGACGGCGGCGGCAGCCCGTACCCCCGCGACCGCAGCGGCCAGGGATGCCCCTGCCGGCAAGCCCGCTGCGGAAGCAGGACAGGGCAAGCCCGGGGTTGCCTTGCCTGCAATCGACGAGACACTCACGCTGGTCAGCGTCGCGCATCCGAAACGCTGAACCTTGGCGTGGCCGGGGCACCTGGACATTGGTATCTGCCGGAGGCATGCGATGGGGCGCTTGAAAGTCTTCGTGTTCGATCATCTCGCGGCCGGCGGGCGGAGCACACGGCCGCCGCCACAAGCGCTCAGGCGCCAGGGCGAAATGCTGCAGCAGGCGCTGCTGGCCGACCTGGGGGCCTTGCCGGGCGTCGAGCTCGTGAGGGAAACCGGTTGGGATGCCGCACCCGGTCCTGTCGATGAGGCAGGCCCATCTGTGACAGGCGGGGCTTGGGTGCCGATCCGTGTCGGCGCGCATCCGGTCCCGCTGCCCGAATTGCGCCGTTTCGGCCGTCATTTCGCGGCCGGCGTACAAGCGGCCGATGCGGTATGGCCGCTGGTGCATCAATCGTCCAGTACACTGGAGCGCCTGTCGCGCGGTGTCCTGCGCGGCAAACGTATCCTGCTGGGGAGCGCGCCGGGTGCGGTCGGTGTCGCGGCGAGCAAGCTCAAGTTGGCGCAGGTGCTGGCGGACGGCGGCGTGGCGGCGGTCGCCACTTACAGTCCGCACGCGCCCTTGCCACAGGATGGCGGCCCGTGGGTGGTCAAGCCGGACGATGGCGTCGGTTGCCTCGATACCTGGCTGTTCAAGGACCGGGCCGCAGCCCTGGCCTGGATACGCGCCAGCGCGAGCGACGGGTATGTGCTGCAGCCATTTGTCGCTGGTAAATTGGGGAGTTTGTCGCTGATCTGCTGCGACGGCGTGGCGCGGGTCCTGGCGTATAACCAGGAGCGGATAGCGATGCGCGACAACCGTTTCCACTTCCTCGGCAGCGTCGTGAACGGCTTGCGCGACGAAGACGGCACGCTGGCCCGCCTGGCCCAGCAGGTCGCGGCGGCCATTCCCAGCCTGTGGGGTTATGTCGGCGTCGACTTCGTGCTTACCGCGCATGGTGCCGTGGTGCTTGACGTGAATCCTCGCCTGACCGCGGCCTACGCCGGCTTGCATGCATCGATCGGCTGCAACCCGGCCGGCCTTGTGCTCGATCTGCTGGAGGGACCGGCGGGTATGCGCATGCCGGCCGGGATGCGGCGTGCTGTCAACGTCGATCTCGGCCTGGACTGAGCCTTTAGCGGATCACGACACCCCAGGGCAGCTTGCCGACGGGGATGTCGCGCAGCTTGGTGCGGCTTGCCGTATCGATCACCGAAATGGCGTTCGAGCGGCCATTGGCGACGTAGAGCTTCTTGCCGTCGGGCGTCAGTGCCATGTTCCACGGACGCTGGCCGGCCGGAACCGTTGCCACCACCTGGTTGGTGGCGGTATCGATGACCGAGACAGTGGCATCGCCGCCGTTCGACACGTAGACCTCGCGGCCACTCGGGTGCACCGCAATGCCATTGGCGCGCAAGCCGGCCTTGACGCGGGCGACCACGTTGAATTTGGCGGTGTCGATCACGAACACTTCGTTCGCATTCTCGGCACCGACATAGGCACGGCTGCCGTCGGGCAGGAAGCCGATACCGCGTGGGCGCGCACCGACCGCCACCTGGGCCACCTGCTTGCGGGCCGCAAAATCGATGATGTCGACCGCTTCGCCTTCTTCCGCGCTGACGAACAGCAGGCGCCCGTTCGGGCTGAAGACCGCGTGTTCCGGGTTTTTGCCGTGTACCTTGATCGAAAACGCCAAGGCATTGCTGCGCGTATCCGTCACTGCGATCTCGTTCTTGCCCTCGACCGCAGCCACGACCCAACGGCCGTCCGGTGAGATCGAGACCCCTTCGGGCGATTCACCCAGCCCGATCGCGGGGCCCAGCTGGCGCGTGCCGAGGTCGACCAGCTGCAGGCGGTTGTTCGGCTGGTCGCTGACGTAGAGCCAGCGCCGGTCGCCTCCGACCGCCACGCCGCGCGGCTTGCCGCCACCGGGCAGTTCGCCAACCACCTGGTCGGTCACGGTGTCGATGACGGAAATCGTGGCCGATCCTTCGTTGGGCACATAGGCCAGGGCGCCGCTGCTGGCTGGAGGCGCAGCCTGCAGCGGTGACGCGGCCAGCGCCAGCATCGCGAGCAGGCTGAGGAAGTATCGTTTCGTGCTCATCGTGTCTCCAGGTCGGAACGGAAATCGGTGCCGCGCACGGTGCGGGCCGGCCACATTCGCAGCAACAGGCCATCGTGGTCGATCAGCATGTGCTTGAGCACCGCGAGCACGTGCAGCACGACAAAGGCAGCCAGGACCAGCGCCGCCAGGTGGTGGATCTGGTTGAACAGCAGGTACCAACTCCTGTCGTCCGGGCCCCAGGGCGGCAAATGGACGATGTTGAAGAATTTGATGCCGTATTTGCTGAAGTTCGATGCCAGGTAGCCGGACAGCGGCAGGGCCACCATGCACAGGTAAAGGATGGTGTGGCTCCACCTGGCCACATGGCGCTGCCAGGGCGGCATCGTGGCGGGCAGGGGCGGGGGCCTGTGGGTCAGGCGCCAGCCGACACGCAGCAGGACCAGGAGGCCGATCAGCATGCCACTGCTCTTGTGCAAGTTCACGTAGAGGCCGCGCTCCGGCATACCACTCGGGATGTCGTCCAGCGTCAAGCCGAATGCGAACTGGCCGAGCAGAAGCACCGCAATCAGCCAGTGCAGGGTGATCGCGGTGGCGGTATAGCGGGCGCCCAGGATCTGCCTGTCCATCTATATGGATGTCCTCGTCAATGCAGTACGGATTTGTCGGCAGGCTTGATGTCCAGCCGCTCCAGCTTGCGATACAGGGTGTTGCGTGCGATACCGAGCGCGCGTGCCACGCTGCTCAGGTTCCAGTCGCGCCGCACGAGTTCCTGCAACAGAGCGCGCCGTTCCGCGCTTTCGAGCGGATTCAGTTTCTGCGCGCCGGGTTCATCCTGCTCGGTATCGGCTTCCTGGCGTGCAGCCCCATCCGGTGAAGGCCGGGTGGCGCTGTCGAGAAGGGCGTTGCGATATTCGGGCGGCAAGTCATGCACGGTCAGGCAGTCTGTCTCGCGCAAGGCGATCATGGTGCGTAACAGGTGACGCAGCTGCCGCACATTGCCGGGCCAGCGCTGCCTGTCGAGCAGAGACAGCAAGCGGTCGTCGATCTCGACCGGACTGTCTTCGTCGTTTTCTTCGTCCACCAGGTGACGTATCAATGAACGGCGGTCGGCGCGCTCGCGCAGTGGCGGCAGCGTGATCGTTACCCCTTGCAGGCGGTAATAGAGATCTTCTCGGAATGCGCCCTGGCCGATCTTTTGAAGCAAGTCGCAGTGCGTGGCGCTGATCAGGTGAATGTCGAGCTTGACCGGCGTGTCGCCGCCAAGCGGCACCACTTCACGCTCCTCGAGTACCCGCAGCAGCCGTGCCTGCAGGGCGACCGGCATATCCCCGATCTCGTCGAGAAACAAGGTGCCGCCGTTCGCCTGCAGCAATTTGCCGCGTTGGCCATCTTTGCTGGCGCCGGTGAAGGCGCCTGAACGGTAGCCGAACAGTTCGCTCTCGATCAAGGCCTCCGGAATCGATGCACAATTGATCGCCACAAAGGGGCGCGTTGCACGCCGGCTCGAGAGATGGGCCGCGCGGGCAAACATTTCCTTCCCAGTGCCGGTTTCTCCCAGCACCAGAATCGGGACGTTACGCTCGAGGATACGCTTTGTTGTCTCGACATTCACCAGCATCGTCGGATCGCCAAAGTGCAAGGCGTCGAGCGGCAGCTTGGGCGCTTCCGGGGTGTGCGGGGACTCGCCCGTCGCCGAGCGGCCGCGGAACTGGGGACGCGCACCGGTGCCGGTAACAGGTTGGTACATCACGGCGAAAAACCGCGCGCCGCTGCGGGTACCGAAGATGGGAACAGGATGAAAGGCCTTCTTGACGCTGGAATCGACCAGGCCGCAAAACGTGACATTGAACAGTTCCGCGATGTCGCGTCCGACGATCTCGCTGCGGGAACTCAGGCCGAGCTGGAACAGGGCACATCGCGTTGCGGCAAGGACCTTGCCGGTGATGCTAAGTGCAATCGCGCCTTCGCTCAGGGTGCCGACAAATTCCGGCCGGTTATGGAAGCGCAGGATGTACTCATGAAGGAAGCGCTGCAGGAAGACGCGGTTTTCGATCATCTGCACCGACATGCTGACCAGGGCCAAGGTGTGCTGTTGTGCCAGCCGTGATTCTCCGGATGCGTCGAGCACGCCAACCAGTTCGTCTTCGTGGTCGAAGATCGGTGCCGCCGCGCACGACAGGCCGATATTGCGCGAGAGGTAGTGTTCGTCCTGGTGTACGGTCAGCGGACGCCGCTCGTACAGGCAGGTGCCCATGCCATTGGTGCCTTGGACCCGCTCACTCCAGAGTGCGCCCGGCATCAGGCCGGTTTTCGATGCCGCATGTGTGAAGGCCGGGTCGCCGAAATAGTTGAGCAGGACACCGTCGCGGTCGGTAAGGATGATCGCGTAGCCGGATCCTGCCAGTTGCTGGTACAGATTGGCCATCTCGATCTTGGCCACGGCCTGCAAGTCGGCCAGCCGCTCCTGACGGTCCTGCAGCTCCGCAGGGGAGACCACTTCGGGCTCGGTACAGGTGCCCGGGTCGAGCTTGTATTCATTAAGACACCGGACCCAGGACTGGGTGATTCGGTTGACTGTGTTGGGAAGATGCGATTCCCGCTGCGGGTGCGATGCAAGACCCGACGCGTGGTTCGACTCGAGCCGCCCTTGGACGACCGAGCGGACACGCTTGACGTGTTCCACGGCAATCTCCAGCATGCTGTCTCCTACGTCCCTGGTTGGCGACCACGTGGGACACCATTGTTTTTATGGACTGTAATTGTTCGAGGCAAGCTGCGGAGGACTTTGCTTTACGCGCTTACCTCGTCTTTAGAGCATACAACTTCCAGTTCCGAACGTTGCAAATATTTTGAACGAAATGGCCGGTTCGCTCCCGTTCAACTTGTTAGGTTCCAGATCGACGTCAGATATGGCTGAAATAGCGTGAACCATTTTCATAATGAACGGTCGTGCGCGAGCCTTGCGCTGCTCACGCGCGATTGCTATACTTCGCCTCCGCTTCAGAGCACAGTTGAAATCCAAGGAAATCAAGGTGTTGAATTGCAAGACTATGTATGGTGTTGCAACGAGGTAGGAAAAAAGAAGTTGACGACGAGCGCGAAACACTGCATAATCTCACTTCTTCGCTGCTGACGAACAAAACGATTCGCAAGTGCAGCAAGGCAGTACAGAACACGGTTCTTTAACAATCAACAGTCGATAAGTGTGGGCGTTTGATGAAGGTGCCGGCTGACTAGTTCAGCTGATTACTTAAATTATCAAATGTTCACAAAAGTATTAAGCGTTGTCTCAGCAATGAGATAACGGTCAGTATCTTGAGTGAGCGACACCTCGAAAGAGGTTGCCAGAAATGGCAAAAACAGAGATTAAA